>NZ_JBEZVJ010000032.1:0-71456 GCF_040636935.1 Streptomyces sp. NPDC032940
CCTTTTCCCCGTAGTGGGTGAACGTCACCATGGACGCGTAGTAATTCTTCGCCTGCGTGTAGCAGTCCGGGTGGGTGCCCTGGTGTCCGCCGGCCTCGACGCCCTGGGCGATCACCGCGTCGGCGCCGGACCGCTCGATGCGCCGGTTCGCTCGTCGTCGGGCGCGCAGCGTCAGCGGTCTTCCTCGGGGGAAGACGCGGGAACGGCCGTCAGCCGCTCCGTCTCGTCCTGTATCTCAGCGGCGATCTTCTTGAGTTCCGGCTCGAACTTGCGACCGTGGTGGGCGCAGAAGAGCAGTTCTCCGCCGCTCAGCAGGACGACGCGCAGGTATGCCTGGGCGCCGCAGCGGTCGCAGCGATCAGCGGCCGTCAGCGGGCTCGCGGAAGTCAGAACAGTAGTCACGTCGCCTCTTCTCTAGCTCGACGAGCTGTCGTACCAGGGTCAACATCCAACCAGCCCCAAAACGTTCCCGCTCGTGGCTTTTCCTCGAAAAAATTTCTTCCGAGTGGCCGGCTGTTGCCGGTTGGCGGCGAATGTGCCGTATTGCGTGTCTCTGTGTCGTACGGGTTCGCGCAGTCGGTCGGTGGATCGGTCCTCGGTCCCGCCGGCTGGGTTGCCGGTTTGTTCATGAGGACGTGCCCGGAGCCTAAATGGTTCATGCCTCGAAGGGAACGTGATGTGTACTTCACTCCATCGAGGGATCGAACAAGTATACGACTGTGGACTAGGCTGAGATTTCCGCGAGGGTGGCGTTACACCGGCTCTACCAGGCCTCTGTACCCTCTGACCGGTGAACCGAGCCGCGCCCTTACCCAGCGGGGCCCCATCTGAAATTCAGCGAGGAGCGAACCGCGTGACCGCCGAGACGTCCGTGCCGTCCACTGCGCTGCTGGCAGGAGCAGACCGGGACGGGTCCAACTACACCGCGCGGCACCTGCTCGTCCTCGAGGGGCTCGAGGCAGTGCGCAAGCGTCCGGGCATGTACATCGGATCGACCGACAGCCGTGGCCTGATGCACTGCCTCTGGGAGATCATCGACAACTCCGTCGACGAGGCCCTCGGGGGTTACTGCGACCACATCGAGGTGATCCTCCACGACGACGCGTCGGTGGAGGTCCGGGACAACGGCCGGGGCATCCCGGTCGACGTCGAGCCCAAGACCGGCCTGTCCGGCGTCGAGGTCGTCATGACCAAGCTGCACGCCGGCGGCAAGTTCGGCGGCGGCTCGTACGCCGCCTCGGGCGGTCTGCACGGCGTCGGCGCGTCCGTGGTCAACGCCCTGTCCGCCCGACTCGACATCGAGGTGGACCGCGGCGGGAACACCCACGCCATCAGCTTCCGGCGCGGAGTCCCGGGCGCGTTCGCGGGCGCAGGTCCCGACGCCAAGTTCGAGGCCGGGAGCGGACTGCGCAAGGCCAAGAAGATCCCCAAGAACCGCACCGGTACGCGCGTGCGGTACTGGGCCGACCGGCAGATCTTCCTGAAGGACGCCAAGCTCTCCCTGGAGACGCTGCACCAGCGTGCCCGCCAGACCGCGTTCCTGGTGCCCGGACTGACCATCGTCGTCCGGGACGAGTTCGGGCTCGGCGACGGCGGCAGCAAGGGCGAGGAGTCCTTCCGCTTCGACGGCGGCATCAGCGAGTTCTGCGAGTTCCTGGCCAGCGACCGGCCCGTCTGCGACGTCCTCCGCTTCAGCGGGCAGGGCAGCTTCAAGGAGACCGTCCCGGTCCTCGACGAGTACGGGCAGATGACGCCCACCGAGGTCACCCGCGAACTCGGCGTCGACGTCGCCATGCGGTGGGGCACCGGATACGACACCACGGTGAAGTCGTTCGTCAACATCATCGCCACGCCCAAGGGCGGCACCCACGTCGCCGGCTTCGAGCAGGCGGTCGCCAAGACGATGAACGAGGCGCTGCGGGCGAAGAAGCTGCTGCGTGTGGCCGAGGACGACATCGTCAAGGACGACGCCCTGGAGGGCCTCACGGCCGTCGTCACGGTCCGTCTCGCCGAGCCCCAGTTCGAGGGGCAGACCAAGGAGGTCCTCGGCACCTCGGCGGCCCGGCGCATCGTGAACAACGTGATCAGCAAGGAACTCAAGGCGTTCCTGACCTCGACCAAGCGTGACGCCGCCCAGCAGGCCCGTGTGGTCATGGAGAAGGCCGTCGCCGCGGCCCGTACCCGCATCGCCGCCCGCCAGCACAAGGACGCCCAGCGCCGCAAGACGGCCCTGGAGTCCTCCTCGCTGCCCGCGAAGCTCGCCGACTGCCGCAGCGACGACGTCGACCGCAGCGAGCTGTTCATCGTCGAGGGCGACTCCGCGCTGGGCACGGCCAAGCTCGCCCGGAACTCCGAGTTCCAGGCCCTGCTGCCGATCCGCGGCAAGATCCTCAACGTCCAGAAGTCGTCCGTGACGGACATGCTGAAGAATGCCGAGTGCGGCGCGATCATCCAGGTCATAGGAGCCGGGTCGGGCCGTACCTTCGACATCGACACGGCCCGTTACGGCAAGATCATCATGATGACCGACGCCGATGTGGACGGCTCCCACATCCGGACGCTGCTCCTGACTCTGTTCCACCGCTACATGCGGCCCATGGTCGAGGCCGGCCGGGTCTTCGCCGCGGTGCCGCCGCTGCACCGGATCGAGCTCACGCAGCCGAAGAAGGGCCAGGACAAGTACGTCTACACGTACTCGGACCGCGAGCTGCGCGACAAGCTCATGGAGTTCCAGACCAAGGGCATCCGGTACAAGGACTCCATCCAGCGGTACAAGGGCCTCGGCGAGATGGACGCAGACCAGCTGGCCGAGACCACCATGGACCCGCGCCGCCGTACGCTGCGCCGGATCAACCTCACCGATCTGGAATCCGCGGAGCAGGTCTTCGACCTGCTGATGGGCAACGACGTCGCTCCCCGCAAGGAGTTCATCTCCAACTCGGCGGCGACGCTGGACCGGTCGCGCATCGACGCCTAGCCGTGATTCCCGGCCCGGCCCGGGCCCCGTCTCCTGGTTCACCGGACGGGGCCCGGGCCGGGCTGCGGGCTGTTCGGTGGGCGGGGCGTCGTCACGGGTGCCGTCGCAGGGGGCTCCCGGCAGGGTCCCCGGCGGGGCTGTCCACGAGACTCTCCACCCGTGGGTGGAGTCCCCTGCCCGTCGAGGCTCCACCCATGATCCACCCGGGCGCCGATCCTCTGACCTCGTGGTGTGCGTAGCGTCGAAGGCGTCGGCGGTGTCCGCCGCCGGCACCGACCTTCTTCCGTTCAGGGAGGCTGTGATGTCCGGGCTCCTCGACGCGCTCACGATCGTGGCTGTGGCCGGACTGGTCGTCGCCCGCCAGTTCCGCGCGCACCGCATCGACACGGACAGGCGTTGGTGGCTCGCGCCCGCGGTCCTGGGTGTCATCGCCCTGCGGGAGCCGGGCCTGACCGACACCCACCACCCTCTGGTGTCGGTGCTGCTGCTCGCCGCGGAGCTGCTGATCGGTGTGGGCACCGGAGTCGGATGGGCGTGGGCCACCCGCATATGGGTGTCGGCGGACGGTGCCGTGTGGAGCAGAGGCAGCCGGGCGAGCATCGCCGTGTGGACCGCCGGCATCGCGCTGCGTGCGGCCCTCTTCGCGGCCGCCGCGGCCCTGGGGGTGCGTCAGGACACCTCCGCCGTGCTCCTGGCCCTCGCGGCGACACTCCTCGCCCGCTCCGGGACCCTCGCCTGGCGCACCCGGACATCGGGTTCGAAGGCGGTGGCCGGCGCCACGTACGGAGACCTCGTGCCCCGCCTCGCCCGGAAGGAGCCCGCGTGACGGAGGACGTCTGGACCCGGTGGCCCTCCAAGGAGGCACTCGGGCGCGCCGGGATCTCCGGTCGCAGACGCCTGCTGACCTGGGCCGTCCGCCTGCTGGTGTTCGGCATGCTGCTGTGGGGCACGTTCACGCGCAGCCCGGTGCGGGGGTGGGGAGCGGTAGCGGCGGTGGCCGGAGCGCTGGTGACCGTCTGCGCGGCCTGGGCCTTCGGTCGGACCACCCTCGAGCACCGGCTGTGGCCGTCCCTGGCGCTCGTGACGGCGATGCTGGGCGTGGCGGCCGTCTCCCAGGCCGCCGATCTGCGGATCCCCGCCCTCGTCATCTGGTGCGGCTGCGCCGTCTCCGCGCTGGAACGGCTGCCTCTCGCGGCGGCTCTCCCCGCGACCACGGTCGCCCTGGCCTCCTATGCCGCCTTCAACGACGACGAGTGGCTGTCCACAGCGGCCACGATGGCCGGACTGGCGCTCGCCGGATACGTGCTGAGGCTGGACGCGGAGGCACGGGGGAACGCGCAGCGGCTGCTCGCGCAGGAGCGGGCGGCACGGGCGGCCGAGGCGGAGTCGGCGGCCCTCGCCGAACGGGCCCGTATCGCGCGGGAGATCCACGACGTGCTGGCGCACAGCCTCTCGGCGCAGCTGGTCCACCTGGAGGCGGCCCGACTGCTGATCGAACGAGGCGCGGACCGGGAGGAGATCCTCGAACGAGTGGTGGCAGCACGGGGAATGGCCCGCGACGGACTCGCGGAGACCCGGCAGGCGCTGTCCGCCCTGCGCGGGGACCTGACCCCGCTGGAGGACTTCCTTGCCCAGCTCGTCAGCACGGCGGACGGCGCCGAGGTCACCGTCACAGGTGAGCGCAGACCGCTGCCGGCCGAGGCGTCGCAAGCGGTGCGCAGGGTCGCCCAGGAGGCCCTGACCAACGCCCGGAAGCACGCTCCCGGGGCCACGGTCCGGGTGCGGCTGGAATACAGCGCCCGTGAAGTGACGCTGGACGTCCGGGACTCGGGAGGCGCGCCGGGCGAACCGACCGGCGCCGGAGGTGGGTACGGTCTTCTGGGCATGCGGGAGCGTGCCGAGTTGCTGGGCGGCTCGCTGCGGGCAGGCCCGGGCGAGGAGGGGTTCGTGGTGACGTTGAAGGTGCCCGTATGACGGAGGAGGCACGGGACCCGTCGGCGCGGGTGGTGGTCGTGGACGACCAGACGGTCGTGCGGGAGGGCATCGTCATGCTCCTCGGGCTGCTGCCCGGCGTCGAGGTCGTCGGTGCCGCGGGGGACGGCGAGGAGGCGGTGCGGCTGGTCGCCGAACTCGCACCGGACGTGGTGCTGATGGACCTGCGGATGCCCCGCTGCGACGGAGTCGAGGCGACCCGGAGGATCCGGGCCGAACACCCCGGTACCCAGGTCGTCGTCCTCACCACCTTCGCGGACGACGAGTCGCTCTTCCCCGCTCTGAAGGCGGGAGCGCGCGGATACCTCACCAAGGACGCGGGCGGGGACGAGATCGTCCGGGCGGTGCACAGCGTGCTGTCCGGGGACGCGGGTCTCTCGCCGGCCGTTCAACGACGCCTGCTGGAGCGCCTGTCGGAGGCGGAACCCCGGCAGGCTCCCGCGGCGCAGGCGCCGGACGGGCTGACCGCCCGGGAGACCGAGGTTCTGGTCCTCATCGCCGAGGGGTTCAGCAACCAGGAGATCGCACGGAGACTGCATGTCTCCACGGCGACGGTGAAGACCCACATCAACAACCTGTTCGCCAAGACGGGCATCAAGGACCGCGCCCAGGCGGTGCGTTACGCGTACGGCAAGGGGATCGTGCGGCCACCAGCGGGATGAGTCACCTGATGGGGTGAAATGGGTGGGGAAGAAGAGTCAGGGATCTTCCCGTTCTGTCCATCCTTGGGCATGCAGTCAAGCAACGATCGCCCCCGCGACGGAGGGGACGGCCCCGACGTCGCGGTCGACCACCGCGAGGGCCGGGACCAGGCCTGTGCCGAGGCGTCCGCGAGCCCGAGGTACGACGACCCCTGGTACGACGCCCTCGCCTCCGGTTGGGGCGAGTCGGCGGGCGGGGCGGCTCCCGTGGCGGCGGTGCCCCCGATGCGTTCGGAAGCGGCGGGGCAGGCTCCTCGCGACGCGGCCGAGGTGTACCTGGAGGTGCAGCGCAGCGCGGCATTCCAGGAGGTCCGCAGCCGGTACCGGAGGTTCGTGGTGCCCGGGGCCGCCGCCTTCTTCGTCTGGTACGTCGCCTACGTGGTGACCGCCACGGCGGCGCCCGGGCTGATGGCCCGTCCGGTGGCAGGGGCGGTGAACGTGGCGATGCTGGCGGGACTCGGACAGTTCCTCACCACCTTCCTGCTCACCTGGGCCTACGCCCGGCATGCTCGACTGCGCAGGGACCGCGCCGCACTCGAACTGCGCTGGGACACCCAGGAACTGACCCGTGGCATCCGGGGCGGCGCCTGATGACGGGGGACCACCAGACACTGGCCCTGTTGCTGTTCAGCACCTTCGTCGCGGTCACCTTGGGGATCACGACATGGGTGAGCCGTCACCGGCACGGATCGGCGGAGGAGTTCTACGCGGGGGGTCGTCTGTTCTCCCCGATGGAGAACGGTTTTGCCATCGCGGGCGACTACATGTCGGCCGCGTCGTTCCTGGGCATCTCCGGCCTCATCGCGCTGTACGGCTACGACGGCATGCTGTACTCGGTGGGCTTCCTGGTCGCCTGGCTCGTCGTGCTGTTCCTGGTCGCCGAACTCGTCCGCAACTGCGGCAGGTTCACGCTGGCGGACGTCGTGGCCGCGCGCATGAGGGAGCGGCCGGTGCGCATCGCGGCGGGTACCTCCTCGGTCACCGTGTCCGTGCTGTACCTGGTGGCGCAGATGGTGGGCGCGGGCAGCCTGGTCGCGCTGCTGCTCGGGGGCACCGGCGACGCGGCGCGGACCTGGACAGTCATCGGCGTCGGCGCACTGATGGTGATCTATGTGTCGCTGGGCGGGATGCGGGCCACCACCTGGATCCAGATCGTCAAGGCGGTCCTGCTGCTCGGCGGCACCGTGGCGCTGACCGCGCTCGTCCTGGTGCGCTTCCACGGCGACATCGACCGGCTGCTGCGCACGGCGGCCGGACGCAGCGGTCACGGCGAGGCGTTCCTGGCCCCGGGACTGGCGTACGGCGGGGACTGGACCTCCCGGCTCGACTTCATCAGCCTCGGACTCGCCCTGGTCCTGGGCACGGCCGGGCTGCCGCACATCCTGTCCCGCTTCTACACGGTGCCCACCGCCCGCGCGGCGCGGCGGTCGGTGGTCTGGTCGATCGGCCTCATCGGCGGCTTCTACCTGATGACGATCGTGCTCGGCTTCGGTGCCGCCGCCGTCGTCGGGCCGGACGCGGTACGGGCGTCGAACGCGGCGGGCAACACCGCGGTGCCGCTGCTGGCGCTCGACCTCGGCGGCGGCGCGGACTCCACCGGGGGCACGGTCCTGTTCGCGGTCGTGGCGGCCGTCGCCTTCGCCACCATCCTCGCGGTGGTCGCCGGAATCACCCTCGCCTCCTCGGCCTCCGTGGCGCACGATCTGTACGCGTCCCTGCGGCGGCGTGGCACCGAGCCGCGCAGCGAGGTCACCGTGGCACGAATCGCCGCCGTCGGTATCGGTGCCGTCGCGATCGCGCTCGGCCTGCTCGCCCGCGACCTCAACGTCGCCTTCCTCGTGGGGCTCGCCTTCGCCGTCGCCGCGTCCGCCAACCTGCCGGTGCTGCTCTACGCACTGTTCTGGCGCCGCTTCACCACCCGCGGCGCCGTGTGGGCGGTCTACGGCGGCCTGGTCCCGGCCGTGGCGCTGGTGCTGCTGTCGCCGGTGGTGTCGGGCAGCCCGCAGTCGCTGTTCCCGGGCGCCGACTTCCAGTACTTCCCGCTGCAGAACCCCGGCCTCGTCTCGGTCCCGCTGGGCTTCCTCGCGGGCTGGCTCGGCACGGTCACCTCGACGGAGATCCCCGACGAGGCCAGGCACGCCGAGACGGAGGTGCGGTCGCTGACGGGGGCCGGGGCCGTGTAGGCGCAAGGCGGCCGGTCTGGGGAAGGCCGCCGATCGGGGAAGTGGGCCACAGCGCAGACGGGCCGGGCGGCTCAGGCGCGCGTGGCCCACTCGTAGCGGTGTTCCGGGCGGCCCGCGTCGCCGTACTTGAGGGTCAGCCGGGCCCGTCCCGTGCGTTCCAGTAGCTTCAGATAGCGCTGGGCGGTCTGGCGGCTCACGCCCGTCCGGTCGGCGATCTCCTGGGCGGACAGCGGCCCGTCGGCGTTGACCAGGCACTGGCGCACCAGCTCGGCCGTGGTGGGGGAGTGCCCCTTGGGCAGCCCCGGCTCCGACGGTGCCGACAGGGCGCCGAAGATGCGGTCCACCTCCGCCTGCTCGGCCTCGCCTCCGCCGTCGAGGGTGCGGCGCAGTTCGGCGTAGGCCGCCAGCTTGGCGCGCAGGCCCGCGAAGGCGAAGGGCTTGACGAGGTACTGCAGTGCGCCCTGGCGCATCGCCGCCTGGACGGTCGACACGTCCCGCGCCGCCGTCACCATGATCACGTCGGTCTGGTGACCGCGTCGCCGCATCTCCTGGACGACCTCCAGGCCGGTCCGGTCGGGCAGGTAGTGGTCCAGCAGGATCAGGTCCAGGCGGGGCAGGGTCTCCACCCGGTGCAGCGCCTCGGCCGCGCTGTGCGCCTCGCCGGCCACATGGAAGCCGGGCACCTTCTCGACGTAGGCGGCGTTGACCTGCGCGACCCGCGTGTCGTCGTCCACGACCAGGACCTCGATCATCGGGACTCCTCCTCGGCGACGGTGTTCACGGGGGCGGCGTTCACGGGTCCGGTGAGAGCGGGCTCCGGTTCCGCCCCGGTCAGGGCCTCGGGCAGGACGACGACGAACTCCGCGCCTCCGCCGTGCGCCGCGCGGACGGTGGCACCGCCCCCCTGCCGCTCCGCGAGCCGGCGCACCAGCGAGAGCCCGATGCCGCGCCGGCGATGCGCGGGCGGTTCCTTGGTGGACCAGCCCTCCGTGAACACCAGGTCCCGGTGTTCCGGGGGCACCCCCGGCCCCGTGTCGCGCACCGTGAGCGTCACCGCACGGCCCTCCGCGCGCAACTCGACCTCCACGCGTGCGTGCCGTGTGCCCGCCACGGCGTCCAGCGCGTTGTCGACCAGGTTGCCGACGACCGTGACGAGCCCCCTCGGGTCGACCAGGCGGTCCGGCAGCCGGGTCCGGTCCGACACCCACAGGGCGACCTGACGCTCGGCCGCGACGGTCGCCTTGCCGACCAGCAGGGCGGCGAGCAGCGGGTCCTGGATGCGTTCGGTGATCTGCTCCGCGGTGGCCCGGTGGTCGCCGACCACCTCGCCGACGAACTCCACGGCGTCGTCGTACATCTCCAGTTCGAGCAGCCCCAGCAGCGTGTGCATGCGGTTGGCGTGCTCGTGGTCCTGTGCGCGCAGGGCGTCGATCAGACCGCGCGTCGAGTCCAGCTCCCGGCCGAGCTGCTCCAGCTCGGTGCGGTCGCGCAGGGTGGCGACGGCGCCGCCGTCGCCGGTGGGCATCCGGTTGGCGACCAGGACCCGCTGGCCGCGCACGGTCAGCAGGTCGGTGCCGGTCACCCGTCCGGCCAGGACGTCGGCGGTGCGGCCCGCGCCGAGTGCCTCGTCGGGGGAGCGGCCGACGGCCTCCGGCCCGATGCCCAGCAGGCGCTGCGCCTCGTCGTTCAGGAGCCGGACCCGGCCGCCGCGGTCCAGGGCGACGACGCCCTCCCGGATGCCGTGCAGCATGGCCTCGCGCTCCGCGAGCAGCCCCGCGATGTCCGAGAAGGCCAGGTCACGCGTCTGCCGCTGGACCCGGCGCGCGATGAGCCAGGCCGCCAGCGCGCCGACGGCCAGGGCGCCCCCTGCGTAGGCGAGCAGCCCGGGGATGGCGTGGATCAGCCGGGCCCGGACGCTGTCGTACGCGATGCCGACCGAGACCGCCCCGACGATGTCGCCGTCGCTGTCGCGCAGGGGGACCTTGCCGCGTGCCGAACGGCCCAGGGTGCCGTCGTCGATCTCCATGACCTCACGCCCGGCCAGGGCCTGGCCGGGGTCGGTGGAGACGACCGAGCCGATCCGCGTCGGGTCGGTGTGCGACCAGCGCACTCCCTGCCGGTCCATCACGACGACGTACTCCGCCTTGGTCGCCTCGCGGATCCGCTCCGTCTCCCGCTGCACGGGGCCGCCCGCGGTCGGCGGGGTGCCGCGCAGGTCCCGCACGATCTGCGGCTGCTGCGCGGTGGTCTGCGCGATGGCGAGGGCCCGGCGCATCGCCTGGTCGTCCAGCTGGTCACCGAGCGGTGCCAGGAAGAGCCCGGTCGCGAGCACGGCGACTCCCGCGGCGATCGCCAGCTGCATCAGCAGCACCTGGGAGAACATCCGCCGCGGCAGACCGAGGCGCAGGCGGCGAGCGGGGGGAGTGGAGCTCATACCCATGACGGTACGTGGGGGCCGCGGCGTGCCGTGGCGGGGTGTGGTGCGGATCTCGTGCAGGGGGCCTCGCGAGGTTCCCCACGCGCGCGGGCGCACGACCTGGTGGTCCGGGGCTCCGGGCCCCGCCTCAGCCCGCCGTCACCGATCCCGGGATCCGCCTCAGCTCGCCAGCGCCGTCACCGTCAGTTCACGGACCGCCGTGACCTCCATCCGGGCGGGCGAGCCCAGCACCGAGGCCCCGCAGCTCTCCGGGCGGGCCGGCAGGGACGCGCCCTGGGCGACGGTGACCCGCCAGTGCCGCCCGTCGGCGTGGGCGACGGTCACCTCCCACTGCGGGGCGCGGCCGTCGGTGCGCACGACGGTGAGCACCTGTGCGGCGTGCTCGCCCAGCGCCGAGCGCAGGGCCAGTTCGGCCGCCTGGCCGGGCCGGTCCCACGCGGAGTTCCCGCGGCAGTTGTCCACCACGATCCGGCCGTCCCGGACGCCGTGCAGGATGTCCCGGACGTCGTCGGCCCGGACCCTGCCGTACGCGTATCCGTGGGGCAGGACGAGCATCGTCGGCGAGAAGCGGTGCCCGCCGAGGTGGGTGACCTCCCAGACGCCCTCGAAGCCGGAGGCGGCGAGCTCGGCGGCCAGCGGACGGCCCAGGAGGGCGCAGCAGCGGTCGCGCTTGCCGTTGGTGCAGACGAGGACGAGCGGATCGCCGGTGTGGGGGCGGCCCGCGAGCGTCGTGTCGAAGGAGCCGCGGTCGCCCCTGCCGAGCGCGGCGAAGTCGAGGTCGAGCAGCCGGCGGGGGTCCGTGAGAACGGTGCCCTGCACCCACGCGTTGCCCGGCGTGGTGTGAGCTGCGTACACACGGCGGTCCGCGGAGGTGTGGCGGTCCGCGTGACGTCCGGGACGGCGGATGAGCGCGATGCGCACGCCGGTCCCCTTCACGGCCGCCTCCAGGGCGCGGCCCAGCGCGGGGTCCAGGTGGCTCGACGTCAGCGCCTTCGCACCCCAGGGGCCGGGCTGCTCGAGCAGCAGCCAGGTCCTCGCGACCGGTGCTGTCCCGGAAACGGGCTCGTCGAGGCCCCGGGAGACGGTTGAGCACGTACTCACAGAGGTGAGCCTAACCTGAGTTGGGCCGCGGTGACTTCCAGCCCCGCTCGCGGGCTACTCCGGCAGGGGCTGCGGCGGCCTCGGACCCGAGTACAGACCGCTGGGCCGCATGCGCAGCGGGCGTTCCCCGTACTCCTCCAGAGCGTGTGCGATCCAGCCCGCCGTGCGGGCCACCGCGAAGACGGTCTCGCTGGCGGTGGCGGGCATGCCGGACGCGGCGGTGAACACGGCGAGGGCCAGGTCGACGTTGGCGTGCAGGGGGGTGTGGCGGGCGGTGGTGGCCACCACGTCGCGGGCCGCGGCGAGGGCGGGCGCGGCCCCGGGAACGTCCTCCAGAAGCGTGAACAGCGCACGCGCGCGTGGGTCCTCGCCGGGGTAGAGCCGGTGGCCGAGGCCCGGAATCCGGCGGCCGGCCCGCAGTTCCTCGGCGATCACCGGTGCCGCGCTGCCCTGGTCGAGCACCTCCAGCAGCATCCGGTGGGCGAGGCCGCCGGCCGCGCCGTGCAACGGGCCCTCGATCACGCCGAGCCCGGCGGACACGGCCGCGTAAGCGTGCGCCCGGGCCGACGCGGCGATCCGCACGGCGAGCGTGGAGGCGGCGAGGTCGTGGTCGACGAGCAGGGAGAGCGCGGTGTCGAGGACGTGCAGCGACGCCTCGTCGGCCGGACGCCCGCTCAGCCGGGTCCACAGCCGGTGGGCGAGCGGGCCCCGGTCGGCGCGTTCGCCCAGCACGGGCGGCAGGGCGGCGACCAGCGTGGGGATGAGGACGCGGGCGGTGCCCAGCACGGCGTCCTCGGACAGGTCGAAGCGCAGCGGGTCCGCGGCGGCGGCGGCGATGGCCGCGACGCGCAGCCGGTCGGCGGGGCCGGCGTGCTCGGGCAGGGCGTCGACGGCCCGACGGGCGACCGCCACCGATTCCTCGGGCGCGGTGAAGGAGACGCCGGGGCGCAGCCGCCCGGTCCACAGCCACTCGGCGACCTCCTCGTAGCTGTGGCGCGAGGCGAGCTCCACCGCGTCGACGCCCCGGTAGTAGTACCGGTCCTGCTCGATGAGTGTGATCCGGGTGCGGACGGTCAGTTCCTGACCGGAGGCCTGGGCGGGGGTACCGGCACCGGCGGCGGAACCGCTGTCGCGCCGGCTGCGGCGGGCGAGGGCCCGCACCTCCTGGACGTCGAAGGTGCTGCCCCGGCCGCCGGGTGAGCGGCGGCTGCTGAGCAGGCCGCGGCTGACGTACGCGTACACCGTCTCGGGCTTCACGCCCAGCAGCTCGGCGGCCTCCCGGGTGGTCAGGCGCTGCTCGGTGGCGGCGGGCCGGCCGGGTTCTTGATCGCGCATGGGGGTCACCGTATCGATCCTCTGGTCCGGTTCCTGCAGAACATTGATTCAATCAACGTTGACAGACGGATAGTCAACTATAGACAGTTGTATTGACTTGAAGGAGGAGAACATGTCTGTCAACGTGCCGCGGGGACTCGCGGGAGTCGTGGTCACCGACACCGAGGTCGGTGACGTCAGAGGGCTCGAGGGCTTCTACCACTACCGGCAGTACTCGGCCGTCGAACTGGCGCGGACGCGTACCTTCGAGGACGTCTGGCACCTCCTGGTCGACGGCGAACTGCCGGACGCGCGGCGCGGTGCCGCCTTCGCCGCGGAGACAACGGCGCTGCGGCGGCTGCCCGACGAGGTGAGGGCCGTGCTGCCCGCCGTCGCGGCGGCCGGCGGACGCTCCGGCCCGCTGGCCGGGATGCGCACGGCGCTGTCCCTGTTGGGCGCGGCCGAGGGATTCCGGCCGGTGTACGACCTGGACGCGGGCAGGCGCCGCCAGGACACCCTCGTGGCCGCCGCGGCCGTACCGACGCTCCTCACCGCGCTGCACCGTCTCGGGCGGGGACTCGAACCGGTGGAGCCGCGCGAGGACCTGCCCTACGCGGCGAACTACCTGTACATGCTGACCGGCACGGAGCCGGACGAGCGGAGCACGCGGGCGGTCGAGCAGTACCTCATCTCCACCATTGACCACGGCTTCAACGCGTCAACGTTCACCGCACGGGTCATCGCCTCGACGGGCGCGGACGTGGCGGCCTGCCTCGCCGGAGCGGTGGCGGCGCTGTCCGGGCCGCTGCACGGCGGGGCGCCGAGCCGGGCGCTGGACACCCTGGACGCGATCGGCACGCCCGACCGCATCGACCCCTGGATCCGTGAACGGGTGCTCGCCGGCGAGCGCATCATGGGCTTCGGACACGCGGTCTACCGCACGGAGGACCCCCGCTCCCGGCTGCTCCGGGAGGTGGCGCAGGAATTCGGCGGCCCCCGCGTGGAGTTCGCGGTCGAGGTGGAGCGCCAGGTGGAGGCGATCCTCGCGGAGCTGAAGCCCGGGCGGGAACTGCACACGAACGTCGAGTTCTACGCGGGCGTGGTCATGGAGCTGTGCGGTCTGCCGCGCGAGATGTTCACGCCGACGTTCGCGGCGGCCCGGGTCGTGGGCTGGAGCGCGAACATCCTGGAACAGGCCGGGGACTCGAAGATCATCCGTCCGGCGGCCCGGTACGTGGGCCCGCAGGCACCGGTCGGGGTGCCCGCGGTGGCCTGAGAGACGTGAGGGCCTGGTGCCGTTCCGGCGCCGGGCCAGGTCGGGGAGCGACGAGCGAGGACGGGGGTGCCGCGCTGCCCGGGGAGACGTGGGCCACGACGTCAGGCGTCGGGGATGTCCGCCTTGGCGCGGATCAGCGTTTCCCGGCTGACGACGACGATGCGTTCGTAGTCGGCGCGAGCGGCGTCGGCGGGCAGCTCCCGCTCCAGCGCCTCGGTGGCCTCGGTTCCGATGACGGCGAAGTTGCCGTCGCTCAACTCGAACACGTCGGGGCAGTTGGCGCCTGAGGCACTGCCGCGCGCACTGGGAGGTACACCGATGCGGCGCACGATTTTCAAGGGGTACCGGTCCTTACAGATGAGGGGGTACAGGGGCGGGCAGCACGTTACTGGCGTTCAACGAGTGCCGTGTGTTCTTCTCCTCGGGACTTGCTCGTGTCGGCCTCCGAATGGTGGGCGCTCAGGCCCCGGAAGACGGTGCGGACGGCTGGGTCGTGGTCTGCTGCGGGGTGGTGGGCGGGGCGTCCGCCGACGGAGCCGGGTCGATCCCGGACAGCAGGCACAGCGCACCCAGGACGGCGACGCCGACCGTCATGCCCATGCCTATCCCTTCGCGTCGGTACACCAGCCAGCCGGCGGTCGCGGCCACGGCGAGGAACACGATCGCTTGCAGGGTCATGTGACAACCTCCAGTCACCTGGGCCCGCCCGGCACGAGGGTGGGCCGTCAGCAGGGCGCTGACGCCAGCGCTCTGGGTGACCGCACATTAGTGGTGTCGGTGAGGACGTGGGTGACCGGAAAGCCGAAAATTCGCTGACTCACCCGCGAGGGGCGGCCCGTCGCTCACTCACTCCCCGGCGGATGCCCCACCACCCACCACTCGTCGGTGTCGGCATCCTCGAGGTCGTGGATCAGGTCGTCGACCAACCGCCCGAGCCGCGCTTCGTCGGACGACTGCTTCAGCGTGGCGCGCTGCCGCTGCGAGGCGTCCCAGTACTCCCGCATCAGGGGGTTCTGGAAGATCTCTCGCGCGTGCTTGTAGAACTCCTCCTGGTCGATCAGTCCTGCGCGGTAGAGGTGGAAGAGATTCACGTACCAGGCGTTGGCGTAGAAGAACTGGCGTCGCCTCGCCGCCGGGATGTTCTCGTCGTAGGTGTCGATGACCTCGGCCAGTGAGGGGTCGTCGATCGCCCTGACCAGCAACTCCCAGTGGATACGCTGCTGATGGGCCAGCGACTGGCGCCGGATCGACCGCTCCCTCAGTTCCAGTTGCCGGGCGTACAGGCGCGCCAGCGCCGTCCCTGCCGTGACGAGCAGCATGCTCGCTGCCGCGGAGCCGAACCTCCCCCTGACCTTCTTCTGTGTGGTCATGTCAACCCCCGAATCAGGCGACCGCCCACCGGTCGTCGCGTGCGGGTGGGCTGACGGGGACCGGCGAGCGATGAGCAGCGCTTGCCGCCTCCAGGGTGCCGAGCGGCTCTGATCGGCGGGGAGGCGGAGAGGAGGCGCGCGGAGACGGGCGAGGGTCGCACAGTCCGGCGCCATGTCCAACGTCTGCCCCGCACGGGGTGCTAACAATCGTTCACTCCGGACCTACCTCACCTGCTCGTATCCTGAACAGGCAGTTCCGTTCCGCGGGCACTCCTGCCGCGGGCCGGTGTACGCCCAGGTGTGAGAGAGAGGACGTGTGGTGGGGCAGCGCCCGACTTCCCGGCAGATCCCGGTCGTCGTACTCGCCGGATTCCTCGGCTCCGGAAAGACCACCCTGCTCAACCACCTCCTGCACCGCAGCGGAGGCAGTCGCATCGGAGCCCTCGTCAACG
The DNA here is from genome assembly GCF_040636935.1 of Streptomyces sp. NPDC032940. Lineage (NCBI taxonomy): Bacteria > Bacillati > Actinomycetota > Actinomycetes > Kitasatosporales > Streptomycetaceae > Streptomyces > Streptomyces sp. NPDC032940. Next base: position 15,804 of record NZ_JBEZVJ010000032.1, read on the forward strand.
ACTTCGGCTCCATCGAGATCGACGCCATGGCCGTGGCCGGCGCCCTCGGCGACTCCACCGTCTCGCTCGGCAACGGCTGTCTGTGCTGTGCCGTCGACGCCGGTGAACTCGACGGATACCTGGAGCGGCTGGCCCGGCCCGACGCCGGCATCGACGTCATCGTGATCGAGGCCAGCGGCCTCGCCGAGCCGCAGGAACTGGTGCGCATGCTGCTCGCCAGCGAACAGCGGGAGATCGTGTACGGCGGCCTCGTCGAGGTCGTCGACGCGGCCGAGTTCGACGCCACGCGCGCGAAGCACCCCGAGATCGACCGCCACCTGGCGCTGGCCGACCTCGTCGTGGTCAACAAGACCGACCGGGCGCCGGACGCCGAACGCGTCCTCGCCCTCGTCCGTTCCCTCGTCGACGGCGCGGCCGTGCTCCCCGCGGCCCACGGGCGCATCGACCCCGAGTTCCTCTTCGACTGCCGGCCCAGCGAGGAGCGCATCGGGCAGCTGTCCTTCGACGACCTGCACGACCACGGCCCGGGCGACGCCGATCCCGGCCATCTGCACACCGCCTACGACAGCGTGTCCTTCGTCTCCGACGTGCCCCTCGACCCGCGCCGGCTGATGCGGTTCCTGGACAGCAGGCCCGAGGGGCTGTACCGGATCAAGGGCTACGTGGACTTCGGGCCGCACGACAGGCGCAACCGGTACGCCGTCCACGCCGTCGGACGCTTCCTGCGTTTCTACCCGCAGCCCTGGGCGTCCGCCGGCCCGCGCCTCACCCAGCTCGTCCTGATCGGCGCCGGCATCGATGCCTCCGCGCTCGGCAGGGAACTCGACGCGTGCCGCAGCGACGCCCCCCACGCCGACGAACACGGCATGTGGGGCGTCCTGCGCTACGTACCGGACCCGGAGGACGGCACCCCGGAGGACGGCGACCCGGCGGAGCCGGGCGGCGAGGAGCCGCCGCTCACCTCCTAGGCGGGGCCCGCCACCACCGCCACCGTCTTCGGCAACGACACGCCCGAGCCGTCGCGGCGCGGGTCGATCTCCGGAAGCTGGGCCGGTGTGCCGTTCTTCTGCGAGGCACGCGCCGGGGTCGGGCCCGCCCAGGCCAGGGCCAGACAGTCCTCGCCCTTCAGGAACCGCTGGCAGCGCACGCCACCCGTGGCCCGGCCCTTGCGCGGATACTGGTCGAAGGGGGTCAGCTTGGCCGTGGTCTGGACGGAGTCGTCCAGCGTGCCCCGCGACCCCGCGACCGTGAAGACGACCGCGTCCGCCGCCGGGTCCACCGCCGTGAACGAGATGACCTTCGCGCCCTCGGCGAGCTTGATGCCCGCCACACCGCCCGCCGGCCGGCCCTGGGGACGGACCTGCGAGGCCTGGTAGCGCAGCAGCTGTGCGTCGTCCGTGATGAAGACCAGGTCCTCCTCGCCGGTGCGCAGCTCGGCCGCGCCGACGATCCGGTCGCCGTCCTTCAGTGTGATGACCTCCAACTCGTCCTTGTTGGACGGGTAGTCGGGCACCACACGCTTGACGACGCCCTGCAGGGTGCCGAGCGCCAGGCCCGGCGAGGACTCGTCCAGCGTGGTCAGGCAGACGACCGTCTCGTCGTCCTCCAGGGACACGAACTCGGCGAGGGGCGCGCCGCCCGACAGGTTCGGCGTCGGCAGCGGGTCCGGGAGCTGGGGGAGGTCGACCACGTTCACCCGCAGCAGCCGCCCGCCGGAGGTCACCACGCCGATCTCGCCGCGGGCCGTGGCGGGCACCGCCGACACGATCAGGTCGTGCTTGACGCGCTTGGCACCGGCCTCCGTGACGAGCGGCTCGTCGTCCGCCGTGCGGGCCAGCAGGCCCGTCGAGGACAGCAGCACCCGGCACGGGTCGTCCGCCACCTGGAGCGACACGGCGGCCACCGGGGTGCCGGCCGACTCCAGCAGGAGCGTACGCCGGTCGGTGCCGAACTTCTTGGCCACCGCCGCCAGTTCGCCCGAGACCAGCTTGCGCAGCTCCGCATCCGACTCGAGGATCCGGGTCAGCTCCTCGATCTCCGCGTTCAGCCGGTCCTTCTCCGCCTCGAGCTCGATGCGGTCGTACTTGGTCAGCCGACGCAGCGGCGTGTCCAGGATGTACTGGGTCTGGACGTCGCTCAGCGAGAATCGGTCGATCAGGCGCTGCTTGGCCTGCGCAGAGTTCTCGCTGGAGCGGATGAGGCGGATGACCTCGTCGATGTCGACCAGGGCGGTGAGCAGGCCCTCGACCAGGTGGAGCCGGTCGCGCCGCTTGCCGCGGCGGAACTCGCTGCGGCGCCGCACCACGTTGAACCGGTGGTCGAGGTAGACCTCCAGCAGCTCCTTGAGCCCGAGCGTGAGGGGCTGGCCGTCGACCAGGGCGACGTTGTTGATGCCGAAGGACTCCTCCATCGGCGTCAGCTTGTAGAGCTGCTCCAGCACCGCCTCCGGCACGAAGCCGTTCTTGATCTCGATGACCAGGCGCAGTCCGTGCTCGCGGTCGGTGAGGTCCTTGACGTCCGCGATGCCCTGGAGCTTCTTGGAGCCGACCAGGTCCTTGATCTTCGCGATCACCTTCTCGGGGCCGACCGCGAAGGGCAGCTCGGTGACGACCAGGCCCTTGCGGCGGGCCGTCACGGTCTCCACGGACACCGTCGCGCGGATCTTGAACGTGCCGCGGCCCGTCTCGTACGCGTCCCGGATGCCGGAGAGGCCGACGATCCGGCCGCCGGTGGGCAGGTCGGGGCCCGGCACGTGCTTCATCAGGGCTTCGAGGTCGGCGTTCGGATACCGGATCAGATGCCGGGCGGCCGCGATGACCTCGCGCAGGTTGTGCGGCGGCATGTTCGTGGCCATGCCGACCGCGATGCCGGAGGCGCCGTTGACCAGCAGGTTCGGGAAGGCGGCGGGCAGGGCCACCGGCTCCTGCTCCTGGCCGTCGTAGTTGGGGCCGAAGTCGACGGTGTCCTCGTCGATGGACTCCGTCATCAGACCGGCTGCCTCGGCCATCCGGCACTCGGTGTACCGCATGGCGGCCGGCGGGTCGTCGTTGCCCAGCGAGCCGAAGTTGCCGTGGCCGTCGACCAGCGGCACGCGCATGGAGAAGGGCTGCGCCATGCGCACCAGCGCGTCGTAGATCGACGCGTCGCCGTGCGGGTGCAGCTTGCCCATGACCTCGCCGACGACACGGGCGCACTTCACATAGCCGCGCTCGGGCCGCAGGCCCATCTCGCTCATCTGGTACACGATGCGGCGGTGCACCGGCTTGAGGCCGTCGCGGGCGTCCGGGAGCGCACGGGAGTAGATGACCGAGTACGCGTACTCGAGGAAGGAGCCCTGCATCTCGTCGACGACGTCGATGTCGAGGATCTTCTCCTCGTACGAGTCGTCGGGCGGCGGGGTCTTCGTACTACGGCGGGCCATCGCTGCCGGCTCCTTGCTGAAGCGTGAACGGTGATCTGACGCGGTCCATTGTGGACCGCGGCACTGACAGCGACCGACCAGGACCCGTCACGGGCTGCCCGGCCCGGCGCTGCCCGCAGGGTACGCCCTCGCTCCGCGGCCTCGTCCCCGGCGGCCCGCCGAACCGTTCTCGCTCTCGGCGTACGCGGCCCGGGAACTCCACCGGTGGCCCGCACGCTTGCATACAGTGGCAGGACCGGCGGAATTCCGCAGTTCCGCCGACGGCTCCACCGAAATTCTGCGAGCGAAGGGACGTACATGCCCATGGGTCACACGGCCACAGCCCAGGCAGGCTCCGGCGGCCTGACAGCGACCGAGCACCGCCTGGCCAACGGCCTGCGCGTGGTGCTCTCCGAGGACCACCTGACCCCGGTCGCGGCGGTGTGCCTCTGGTACGACGTCGGCTCGCGCCACGAAGTCAAGGGGCGTACCGGCCTGGCTCACCTTTTCGAGCACCTGATGTTCCAGGGCTCCGCCCAGGTCAAGGGCAACGGGCACTTCGAGCTGGTGCAGGGAGCCGGCGGCTCGCTCAACGGCACCACCAGCTTCGAGCGCACCAACTACTTCGAGACGATGCCCGCCCACCAGCTGGAGCTCGCCCTCTGGCTGGAGGCCGACCGCATGGGCTCCCTGCTCACCGCCCTCGACGACGAGTCCATGGAGAACCAGCGGGACGTCGTCAAGAACGAGCGCCGCCAGCGCTACGACAACGTGCCCTACGGCACCGCCTTCGAGAGGCTCACCGCCCTCGCGTACCCGGAGGGCCACCCCTACCACCACACGCCGATCGGCTCGATGGCGGACCTGGACGCGGCGACGCTGGAGGACGCGCGCGCGTTCTTCCGCACCTACTACGCGCCGAACAACGCGGTGCTGTCCGTCGTCGGCGACATCGACCCCGAGCAGACGCTCGCCTGGATCGAGAAGTACTTCGGCTCCATCCCCTCGCACGACGGCAAGCAGCCCCCGCGGGACGGTTCGCTGCCCGACGTCATGGGCGAGGAGCTGCGCGAGGTCGTCGAGGAGGAGGTCCCGGCCCGCGCCCTGATGGCGGCCTACCGCCTTCCGGAGGACGGCACGCGCGCGTGCGACGCGGCCGACCTGGCCCTCACCGTCCTGGGCGGCGGCGAGTCGTCCCGCCTGTACAACCGGCTCGTACGGCGCGACCGCACGGCCGTGGCCGCAAGCTTCGGCGTCCTGCGGCTGGCCGGGGCGCCCTCCCTGGGCTGGCTGGACGTGAAGACCTCCGGTGACGTCGAGGTGCCCGTCATCGAGTCCGCCATCGACGAGGAGCTCGCCCGGTTCGCCGAGGAGGGCCCCACGGCCGAGGAGATGGAGCGCGCCCAGGCCCAGTTGGAGCGCGAGTGGCTGGACCGGCTCGGCACGGTCGCCGGCCGCGCCGACGAACTGTGCCGGTACGCCGTCCTGTTCGGCGACCCGCAGCTCGCCCTCACCGCCGTGCAGCGGGTGCTCGAGGTGACGGCCGAGGAGGTCCAGGAGGTCGCCAAGGCCCGCCTGCGCCCCGACAACCGCGCGGTCCTCGTCTACGAGCCCACCGCCCCGGCCGACGACGCCGACTCCGACACGACCACCGTCACCGTCTCGGTGACCGACGCCGGCTCCACCGACGAGAACGAGGAGGCGGCCAAGTGACCGAGCTCGCCACCATGGAATTCCACCCCCGGCCGCAGGCCGGCGAGCCCAAGCCGTGGGCGTTCCCGGCCCCCGAGCGGGGCAGCCTCGACAACGGCCTCACCGTGCTGCGCTGCCACCGCCCGGGCCAGCAGGTCGTCGCCGTCGAGGTGTCGCTGAACGCCCCGCTGGAAGCCGAGCCCGCCGGTCTGGACGGCGTGGCCACCATCATGGCGCGCGCGTTCTCCGAGGGCACCGACAAGCACTCCGCGGAGGAGTTCGCCGCCGAGCTGGAGCGCTGCGGCGCCACCCTCGACGCGCACGCGGACCACCCCGGTGTCCGGCTCAGCCTGGAGGTGCCCGTCTCGCGCCTGGCCAAGGCCCTCGGTCTGGTCGCCGACGCGCTCCGGGCGCCCGCGTTCGCGGACAGCGAGGTCGAGCGGCTGGTGCGCAACCGGCTCGACGAGATCCCGCACGAGCTGGCCAACCCCTCGCGCCGCGCCGCCAAGGAGCTCTCCAAGGAGCTGTTCCCGGCCGACTCGCGGATGTCCCGTCCGCGCCAGGGCACCGAGGAGACGGTAGCGGCCATCGACGCGGCGGCCGTCCGCGCCTTCTACGAGAAGCACGTCCGCCCCGCCACGGCCACCGCCGTGGTCGTCGGCGACCTCACCGGCGTCGACCTCGACGCGCTGCTCGGCGAGACCCTCGGCGCGTGGACCGGCTCCGCCGCCGAGCCGCGCCCCGTGCCGCCGGTGACCGCCGACGACACCGGACGGGTCGTCATCGTGGACCGTCCCGGCGCCGTCCAGACGCAGCTGCTGATCGGCCGCACCGGACCCGACCGGCACGACCGCGTCTGGCCCGCGCAGGTGCTCGGCACGTACTGCCTCGGCGGCACCCTCACCTCGCGCCTGGACCGCGTCCTGCGCGAGGAGAAGGGATACACCTACGGTGTCCGGTCGTTCGGTCAGGTGATGCGGTCCGCGCCCGACGGTACGGGCGCCTCGCTGCTGGCCATCAGCGGCTCGGTCGACACGCCCAACACCGGCCCGGCGCTGCAGGACCTGTGGACGGTGCTGCGCACGCTCGCCGAGGGCGGGCTCACCGACGCCGAGCGCGATGTCGCCGTGCAGAACCTGGTGGGCGTGGCGCCGCTGAAGTACGAGACGGCGGCGGCCGTCGCCGCCACGCTGGCCGACCAGGTCGAGCAGCACCTGCCCGACGACTACCAGGCCACGCTGTACCGCCAACTCGCCGCCACCGGCACCGTGGAGGCGACCGCGGCCGTCGTCAGCGCCTTCCCGGCGGACCGTCTGGTGACGGTCCTCGTCGGTGACGCGGCGCAGATCAAGGAGCCCGTCGAAGCCCTCGGCATCGGCGAAGTCACCGTCGTGGCCGCCGAGTAGTGGCACGCGCGCGCACGGCCCTGGTGACCGGAACGTCACCAGGGCCGTGTCATGTCCGAATTGGGGGAGAGGCTGCCCGTCTGCCCTGTGGCGTGCGCTACAAAAACCCTGTTGCGTTTGAGGATTGAAGACAGCCGCGTTTAGCGTCGTCCGGGCTGTTCGTCAGGCAGTGCGCCGCACCCGCGGCACCGGACAGTCATCGCCGAGTCCCCGTACGGCGCGAGCCAGGGGAGCCGGGGACCCATCGCAGTCCCTGGGGTGAATCGGACGCCCGCGCGTCAGCGAGGGGGTCCGTAGGAGACCTTCCACCTCCGAACCCGTCAGCTAACCCGGTAGGCGAGAGGGAAGGAAAGGACCAGCCTCTACATGGCGTTCACGCGCGCCACCGGTAAGCACCGCCGCCCCAGCCGCATGCACCGCACCACCGCCCGCGCGGCGGGCGTCGCGGCCCTCGCCACCACCGGCGTCGTCGGCACCCTCGCGGCCCCGGCCCTCGCCGCCGAGCCCGAGGCCGAGCAGACCGGACTCACCCCGGTCGTCAGCATCGGCGACTCCCTGGCCGAGGAGATCGACGCCCAGGCCACCGCGCAGGAGCAGGCCGCCCTGGACGCCGCCGCCCGCGAGGCGGCGATGGAGGCGGCGCGCGAGCGGGCCGCCGAAGCGGCCAAGGAGGCCCGCGAGGCCAAGGAACGGGCAGCGCGCGAGGCCGAGCGCCAGCGCCTGAACACCTTCGTCGCGCCGATCACCGCCTCCTACGTGTCCACCGCGTACCAGGCCGGCAGCTCCCTGTGGTCCTCCGGCAGCCACACCGGCATCGACTTCCACGCCTCGACCGGCACCACGGTGCACGCGGTCGGCGTCGGCACCGTCGTCGAGGCCGGCTGGGGCGGGGCGTACGGCAACCAGGTCGTGATCCGGATGCACGACGGCACGTACACCCAGTACGGCCACCTGTCGTCCGTCGGCGTCTCGGTCGGCCAGTCGGTCGAGCCCGGCCAGCAGATCGGCCTCTCGGGCGCCACCGGGAACGTCACCGGCCCCCACCTGCACTTCGAGGCCCGCACGAGCCCGGAGTACGGCTCGGACATGGATCCCGTCGCCTACCTCCGCTCCCACGGCGTGGACCTCTGACGACGGACGGTACGTTCCGCACGGCATCCCGAAGGCCCCGGCTCCCCGAGCCGGGGCCTTCGGGCCTTCCGGTCCCGCCGTCACCGTTTCCCGCCCGTTTCCGAAACGTGAATGCCCAAAAAATATCCCTGAATTCCCGCCCGCCGTCCGAAAGCGCGGCTCATTGGCCTAGAGTCACGAAAACACGCGTCCATCGTCGACGTTTCACGGGGATCAAGGCGGAGGTCGGACATGCGTATTCCGGCACACTCGGTGTGCACGGCGATCAGGGACGACATCGTCGCCGGTGTCCACGGCCGCGGCAGCCGGCTCACCGAGGAACTGCTCGCCCGCCGCTACGGCGTCTCCCGCGTCCCCGTCCGCGAGGCGCTGCGCACCCTGGAGGCCGAGGGCTTCGTGGTGACCCGGCGGCACGCGGGCGCGTGCGTCGCGGAACCGACCGAGCAGGAGGCCGCCGACCTGCTCGAGACCCGCACGCTGCTGGAGCCCCTCGGCGCATCCCGCGCGGCCCGGCGCCGCACCGAGGCCCATCTCAAGGTGCTGCGCGGCCTGGTCAGGCTGGGTCAGGAGCGTTCGCGGCAGGGTCACGGCGAGGACCTGCGCGCGCTGGGCGGCTGGTTCCACGAGACCCTCGCACGGGCGGCCGGCAGCCCCTCGCTCACGGCGATGCTGACCCAGCTGCGCCGCAAGATCGACTGGATGTACCTCGTGGAGACGCCGCACGGCGCGGCGGAGCACTGGGCGGAGCACGGCGCGGTCGTCGACGCCGTGGCACGCGGCGACGGAGACCGCGCGCGGGCGCTCATGGCGCTGCACGTCGAACGGTCGGCGGCGGCGCACCGGCTGCGCTTCGTCCCGGGCGACAGCCCGGACGGTGTGAGGAACGCGCAACGTCCCGTAAACATTTCGACCCTGCGGAATTAACACGGGTGCCGTATACAAAAGAAGGGCAATGCAGGGGCTGTTCTTCGCTGCCCGAAAAGGGAAAAGGAAAAGGCCCGCCCGGTTTTCCCGGCGGGCCTTTTCCGTGTGCCGTCACATCAGACGGTCTCGGGGAGCTCCTCGAGACCCTCGGAGACCAGCTTCGCCAGCCGGTCCAGGGCGGCGTCCGCGCCCTCGGCGTCGGAGGCGAGGACGATCTCCTCGCCGCCCTGGGCGCCCAGGCCCAGGACGGCCAGCATGGAGGCCGCGTTGACGGGGTTGCCGTCGGCCTTGGCGATCGTCACCGGGACGCCTGTGGCCGTGGCGGCTCGGACGAAGATGGAGGCGGGGCGGGCGTGGAGACCCTCGGCCCAGCCGACGTTGACGCGGCGCTCAGCCATGTGTTGCTGCCCTTCAGGTGTGCAGGTTGTCTAGACCAGTTTCCCACATCGTGAAGCATGGCCGGACGGCTGTGCGCCGCCCGGGGCGGTCGTCGGACCGCGGCCTCGGCCCGACCTTCCGTCCTCCACAGACTGCCCCGCGCCGTTGTCGTACGCGAGCCGTACTCTGGGGCCCATGCAGACCTCGTCGGACCGGCACGAGTACCCCGCCCACTGGGAGGCCGACGTGGTGCTGCGCGACGGCGGCACCGCGCGCGTCCGCCCCATCACCGTTGATGACGCCGAGCGCCTGGTCAGCTTCTACGAGCAGGTCTCCGACGAGTCGAAGTACTACCGCTTCTTCGCGCCGTACCCTCGCCTGTCCGCCAAGGACGTCCACCGCTTCACGCACCACGACTTTGTGGACCGGGTGGGACTCGCGGCCACGATCGGCGGCGAGTTCATCGCCACCGTACGCTACGACCGGATCGGCGCCGGGGGAGCGCCCGCGTCGTCCCCGGCCGACGAGGCCGAGGTCGCCTTCCTCGTCCAGGACGCCCACCAGGGCCGGGGCGTCGCCTCCGCGCTCCTGGAGCACATCGCGGCCGTCGCCCGGGAGCGCGGCATCCGGCGCTTCGCCGCCGAGGTGCTGCCCGCGAACACCAAAATGATCAAGGTGTTCATGGATGCCGGGTACACCCAGAAGCGCAGCTTCGAGGACGGCGTGGTCCGCCTGGAGTTCGACCTCGAGCCCACCGACCGCTCGCTCGCCGTGCAGTACGCGCGGGAGCAGCGCGCGGAGGCCCGCTCGGTGCAGCGTCTGCTGCAGCCCGGCTCCGTCGCCGTCGTCGGTACCGGCCGCGCCCCCGGCGGCGTCGGCCGCAGCGTCCTCGGCAACCTCCGGGACGCCGGCTACACCGGCCGGCTCCACGCCGTGAACAAGGCCTTCCCCGAGGACCTGAAGGAGCTCGACGGGGTGCCGGCCCACCGCTCGGTGCGCGAGGTCGACGGCCCCGTCGACCTCGCCGTCGTCACCGTGCCCGCCGAGCACGTGCCCGAGGTCGTCACCGAGTGCGGCGAGCACGGCGTGCAGGGCCTCGTGGTGATCACCGCCGGGTACGCGGACAGCGGCCCCGAGGGGCGGGAGCGCCAGCGCGCCCTCGTGCGCCAGGCGCGCACGTACGGGATGCGGATCATCGGCCCGAACGCCTTCGGGATCATCAACACCTCTCCCGAGGTGCGGCTCAACGCCTCCCTCGCCCCGGAGATGCCCCGCCCGGGCCGGATCGGCCTGTTCGCCCAGTCCGGCGCCATCGGCATCGCCCTGCTCTCCCGGCTGCACCGGCGCGGCGGCGGGGTCACCGGCGTCACCGGCGTGTCCACCTTCGTCTCCTCCGGCAACCGGGCCGACGTCTCGGGCAACGACGTCCTCCAGTACTGGTACGACGACCCGGAGACCGACGTCGCGCTGATGTACCTGGAGTCCATCGGCAACCCCCGCAAGTTCACCCGCCTCGCCCGGCGCACGGCGGCCGTCAAGCCGCTGGTCGTGGTGCAGGGCGCCCGGCACGGCGGCGTCGCGCCGCAGGGCCACGCCGTACGGGCGACGCGGCTGCCCCACGCGACGGTCTCCGCGCTGCTGCGGCAGGCCGGGGTGATCCGCGTCGACACGATCACCGACCTGGTCGACGCGGGCCTGCTGCTCGCCCGCCAGCCGCTGCCCGCGGGGCCACGCGTGGCGATCCTCGGGAACTCGGAGTCGCTGGGCCTGCTCACCTACGACGCGTGCCTGTCGGAAGGGCTGCGTCCGCACCCGCCGCTCGACCTGACGACGGCGGCCTCCGCGCAGGACTTCCACGCGGCCCTGTCCCGCGCCCTGGCCGACGACACCAACGACGCGGTGGTGGTGACCGCCATCCCGACGGTGGGCGAGGGCGCGGCCGGGGACGCGGCGCTGGCCGAGGCGCTGCGCTCGGCGGCGGCCGCGGTGCCCGACAAGCCCGTCCTCGTCGTGCACGTGGAGCTGGGCGGCCTCGCCCAGGCCCTGTCCGCCGCGGCGAGCACCGCACCGCAGGCGGTCTCGGGCACGCCGCTCCCGAACACGCCGGACGGTGCTTCCAGTGCGCAGCCGCACGCCGAGACCACCGGGACCACAGCGCCCGCGGAGGCCGTCGAGGCTCCCGAGGGGGCCCGCCTCATCCCCGCCTACCCCGCCGCCGAGCGCGCCGTCCGCGCCCTCGGCGAGGCCGTCGCCTACGCCCAGTGGCGCCGCGACGCCGCCGACCCCGGCCGGGTCCCGGAGTACGACGACATCGACGAGAAGGGCGCCGCCGAGCTGATCGCCGGCCACCTCACGCGCGCGCAGGGACTCGCGCTCGGCGCCGACGACACCTGCGAGCTGCTCGCCAGGTACGGCATCCGCGTGCACCGCGCCCTGCCCGCGCCCACCCCCGACGACGCCGTGGCCGCCGCCGGCACCCTCGGCTACCCCGTCGCCCTCAAGGCCACCGCCCCGCACCTGCGTCACCGCGCAGACCTGGGCGGCGTACGCCTGGACCTCGCGGACGAGGAGCAACTGCGCCGGGCGTACGCCGAGTTGACCGAGCTCTTCGGCAGGCCCGAGGAGCTGCGGCCGGTGGTGCAGGGCATGGCACCGCGCGGCGTCGACACGGTCGTCCGGGCGGTCATCGACCCGGCGGCCGGCGCGGTGCTCTCCTTCGGGCTCGCCGGGGCGGCCACCCAGCTCCTGGGGGACATGGCGCACCGGCTGATCCCGGTCACCGACCGCGAGGCCACCTCACTGATCCGCTCGATCCGCACCGCGCCCCTCCTCTTCGGCTGGCGCGGCTCGGCCCCGGTCGACGCCGCCGCCCTGGAGGAGCTGCTGCTGCGGGTCTCCCGGCTGGTGGACGACCACCCGGAGGTCGTCGCGGTCACTCTGGAACCGGTCGTCGTCGCCCCGCACGGACTGAGCGTCCTCGGCGCCTCCGTCCGCCTCGCGTTCCCTCCCGCCCGGGACGATCTCGGCCCCCGGACGCTGCCGGCGTACTGACGCGCGCGGAGCCGCACGACGGACGTCCGCGGAGCGGCACGGGCGAACGGCACGACGACCACGCGCGCAGCCGCACGGACGAACCGCACGGGAACCGCTCGCGCGAAGCGCGCGGCTGTCGCACGGCTGACCGCACGGGCGTCCCGCGCAGTCAGCGGGCCCCCGTAGGATGGACGTCATGGCCAAGACCAGTACGACGACCCAGGGGCTGCGAGCGGCGATCGAGCGCAGCGGCTACTACCCGGCCCTCGTGGCCGAGGCGGTGGAGACCGCCGTGGGCGGCGAGCCCATCCGGTCGTACCTGGTCCACCAGGAGACCACCTTCGACCAGAACGAGGTGCGCCGGCACGTGACCGTGCTGGTGCTCACCGGCAACCGCTTCATCGTCAGCCACACCGACGAGCAGGCCGCCGACGACACCTCCCCGACGCCCTACGCCACGACGTCCACGGAGTCCGTCAAGCTCGGCCGGATCTCGTCCATCGTCGTCAGCCGCGTGGTCGCCAACCCCGAGCAGTACAAGCCCGGCACCCTGCCCCGCGAGATCGTGCTGACCATCGGCTGGGGCGCCGTCTCCCGCCTCGACCTGGAGCCCGCCGCCTGCGGCGACCCGAACTGCGAGGCCGACCACGGCTACACCGGCGGCTCGACCGCCGACGACCTGAGCCTGCGCGTCAGCGAGGCCGGGGACGGCCCCGAGACGGTGCGCCAGGCGCTCGCCTTCGCCCAGGCCCTCTCCGAGGCGACCGCGGACTCCCCCCGCTGATGGCGCAGCACGCCACCTGGGACACCTACCCGGAACCGCTCCCCGTCGACTCCGCCCCCGTGCCCGAGTACGGCACCGGCTCCCTCGCCGACCTGCTGCCCACACTGGCGGCCGGCCTCGGCGTCCCCGGCATGACCGCGGCGATCACGGAGCTGACCCCCGCCGACCGGAACTGCGTCTTCCTGATCGACGGCCTCGGCTGGGAGCAGCTGCGGGCCCACCCCGACGAGGCTCCGTTCCTGAACTCCCTGCTCGGCAGCTCACGCGGTGGCACGGGACGCCCGATCACCGCCGGCTACCCGGCGACCACCGCCACCTCCCTCGCCTCCGTCGGCACCGGCCTGCCCCCCGGCGCCCACGGGCTGCCCGGCTACACCGTGCGCAATCCGGACACCGGCGCGCTGATGAACCAGCTGCGCTGGCAGCCCTGGACCCCGCCGGCCGCCTGGCAGCCGTATCCCACCGTCTTCGGCCTCGCCCAGCAGGCCGGTGTGCACGCCGCCCAGGTCTCCTCGCCGACCTTCGCGAACACCCCGCTGACGAAGGTCGCCCTCAGCGGGGGCAGCTTCCACGGCCGGCTCTCCGGCGAGGAGCGCATGGACCTCGCGGCCGAGCAGCTGGCCGCCGCCGACCGCGCCCTCGTCTACACGTACTACGCCGAGGTCGACGGCGCCGGCCACCGCTACGGCCTGGACTCCGACACCTGGCGCGGCCAGCTGATGCACGTCGACCGGCTGGCCCAGCGCCTCGCCGAGCAGCTGCCGCCGCGCAGCGCCCTCTACGTCACCGCCGACCACGGCATGATCGACGTGCCCTTCGACGAGGACCACCGCATCGACTTCGACGAGGACTGGGAGCTGAAGGCGGGCGTCGCCCTCCTCGGCGGCGAGGGCCGCGCCCGGCACGTGTACGCCGTCCCCGGCGCCCACGCCGACGTGCTGACCTGCTGGCGCGAGGTGCTCGGCGAACAGTTCTGGGTGGCGTCCCGCGACGAGGCGATCGAGGCCGGCTGGTTCGGCCCCCGCATCGACGACCGGGTGTACGGCCGCATCGGCGACGTGGTGGCCGCCGCGCGCGACGACGTCCTGCTCATCGCCTCCGAGCGGGAGCCGAGGGAGTCGGCGATGGTCGGCAACCACGGTTCGATGACCCCCGCCGAGCAGCTCGTCCCCCTGCTCGAAGTCCGTTCCTGACGCCCCGCTCCCCATCCGACCTCCCTGCCGAAAGGTGCTCAACCCCTCATGCCCGAGCTGGTGTTCTTCTCCGGAACGATGGACTGCGGGAAGTCGACACTGGCTCTCCAGATCGAGCACAACCGCTCGGCGCGGGGTCTCGCGGGCATCATCTTCACGCGCGACGACCGCGCCGGCGAGGGCAAGCTCTCCTCCCGGCTCGGTCTCGTCACCGACGCGGTGGAGGTCGAGGACGGGCACGACCTGTACGCCCACGTCGTCGACCACCTCTCCCAGGGCGGCCGCGTGGACTACGTGATCGCGGACGAGGCGCAGTTCCTCGCGCCGGACCAGATCGACCAGCTCGCGCGCGTCGTCGACGACCTCGAACTCGACGTGTACGCCTTCGGCATCACGACCGACTTCCGCTCCAAGCTGTTCCCCGGTTCCCAGCGGCTGGTCGAACTCGCCGACCGCGTCGAGGTGCTCCAGGTGGAGGCCCTGTGCTGGTGCGGCGCCCGCGCCACGCACAACGCCCGCACCGTCGGCGGCGTCATGGTCGTCGAGGGCGCCCAGGTGGTGGTCGGTGACGTCGCGCAGTCCCCCGACGAGGTCGGGTACGAGGTGCTGTGCCGACGCCACCACCGGCGCCGGATGACGGCGGCGACGGCCCATGCGGCACCGTTGTCGCCGGACGTGCTGCCCGTCACCCCGGTCTGACGGGAGGGCTGCCCGCGGGGCGGGGTTGACGTGCCGTCAGGAGGTGCGCGTCACTGTTCCCGTCCCGCTTCCACGTGATCGGAGAAGGCATGCAGCCCCGCTCCCGACGTCCCCTCCGCGCCCGCAGCACCTTCGCCGCCGTCCTCGCCGCCGCCCTGCTCGGCGCCGCGGCGCCGGCATCCGCCCTCTCCGGGGACACCCCCGGGTCCAGAGCCCCGGAGGTGCCCCTGCGGGTGGCCACCTACAACATCCACGCCGGAGCCGGCGCCGACCAGGTCTTCGACCTCGACCGCACCGCCGCCGCCGTACGCGGTCTGCGGGCCGACGTCATCGGCCTCCAGGAGGTCGACGTGCACTGGGGTACGCGCAGCGACTTCGCCGACGAGGCCCGGGCACTGGCCGAGAAGCTGGGCATGCGGGCGTACTTCGCGCCGATCTACGACCTGGACCCGGCCACCCCGGGCGCGGAGCGCCGCCGCTACGGCGTCGCCGTGCTGAGCCGCTATCCGGTGCTGAAGGCGGAGAACCACGAGATCACCCGCCTCTCCACCCAGACCTCCGATCCGCTGCCCGCCCCGGCGCCCGGCTTCGCCGAGGTGACGCTCGACGTGCGGGGCGCGCACCCGCACGTCTACGTCACGCACCTCGACTACCGCGCCGACCCCTCGATCCGGGCGGCCCAGGTGGACGACATGCTCGAGGTGCTGGCCGCCGACCGCGGACCGAAGGTCCTCGTCGGCGACTTCAACGCCGAGCCCTCGGCCCCCGAACTGGCCCCGCTGTGGGACAGCCTGCGCGACGCCGCCCCCGACGGGGGAGCGACGTACCCCGCTACCGACCCGGTCAAGCGCATCGACCTGGTCACCGTCTCGCCGGACGTCACCGTGGCCGGCGCCCACGAGGTGGCGACCGAGGCGTCGGACCACCGCCCCGTCGTCACGGACCTGAGGCTGCACCGGCGCGGCCACTGAGCAATCCGTGGTCGAACAAGTGATCACATGGAGGACGGGCGAGGATATGATCACCCCGGCAAGGCCGTAGCGCAGAGGTCGTCGCGCCCACGCACCAAGCTGGAGGACGTCGGTTCGAATCCGACCGGCCTTGCCACCCTTGTCATTGCAGAGAGTTGATTGGCGTCGGTCCGTCCCGGGCGGGCGGAGGGCGCTGCCGTCCTCGGCACGCCGGGCACCGGCGACGGACCGGTGGAGTGGTGATGACGCAGCCGACACCCGTGCGCTGCCCGGCGATCGAGCACCCGGACATCCCGATCGGCGACCCCGCCGGCCTGGACCCGCTGCTGGCCCGGCTGAGGTCGGAGCGGGCGCCGGAGTCCGACGAGACCTTCCCGGTCGGCACCCTGCGCGCGGACGGCCGCGTCGACCTCTGCAAGCAGGGCCTCGGAGCGGCCGGCGCCGCCCGACTGATGCCCGACGCCGCCGCATCACCGCATGCCCGGCACGTCCTGCTCGGCACCAACGCCATCGGCGACGAAGGCGCGTCGACGGTCGCCCGGGCCCTCGGCGACGGCCACGGCCTGCACACGCTCTACCTCGGCTGCAACCGCATCGGCCCGGACGGCGCCGCCGCGCTCGCCGACGCGCTGTCGGCGGACGCGACCGTGCGCGCCCTGTGGCTCAAGCGCAACCCGGTGGGCGACGACGGTACCCGCGCCCTCGCCGCGATGCTCCGCCGCAACACCACGGTGCGCACCCTCGACCTGGTCAACACCGGCCTCACCACGACGGGGCTGCGCGCCCTGCTCGACGCCCTCACCGGCCGCCCGCTTCCGGTGGAACGCCTCTTCCTCGGCGGGAACGGCCTGACCGCCGACGCCGCCGAGCTGCTGGCCGCGCTGATCCGTGACGCCGGCGTGCGCGAGCTGTACCTGCCCGCCAACCACCTCGGCGACGAGGGCGCCGCCGTCCTCGCCGCCGCGGCGGACCCCGGACGCCCCGTGCGGCTCGGGCTGGGCGGCAACGGGATCGGCCCCGCCGGAGCGCGCGCCCTCGCCGCTGCCCTGGACGGCATCGAGACGCTCGACCTGGGCCGGCCGCCCTCGGAGCGGAGCCTCGGCGCCCCCGCCAACGCCACCGGCGACGAAGGCGCCCGAGCCCTGGCGGCCGCCCTGCGCGGCAGCCCGCTGCGCCGCCTCGAACTGCGCCACACCGGACTCACCGGGCGGGGCGCGAAGTCCCTGCTGGCAGCCGTGCCGGACGGCTCACCCCTGGAGTACGTCGGTCTGGGCCCCGGCCTGCCCCGCAAGGTGAAGCGGTCCCTGACCAGGCGCCTGCGGCCCGCCGCCGGTGCCCATCCCGACCTCGGCGCGATAGGAAGTGTCTACCGGTGAGCCCGCACTTCGGAGTGCCGTGTCTGTCACGGACGGAGGCGGCGACCTGGCGGAGGATCCGCCGTTACGCGGTGCCCCGGAGGATGATCGAGCACGCGGCGGAACGCCGTGCGGCCGGTGACTGGCGAGGCGCCTGTGCGGCGGCCGGTGTGGACGTCGCCTTCGACCTCACGGAGGTCGCCGGGCACTGCGGCGAGGAGATGGCCGAGGCCCTGGAGGACGACCTGCGCCACCTGGTCCCGGACCTGCTGCGCTGGCACCTGCCCCGCGTCCTGGGCGGATGGACCACCCTCCTCACCGACCGGACCGTGGTCCTCGCCCGTTACCGGCCGGTGGGCGCCGCCGAACGCCCCCTGACCACGCCGTATCTCCACGTCACCACGCCCCCGATGCTCCAGGGCCCGCAGCGTGTCACCCTGCGCTTCGAGACGGTCGCCGGGGAGACCGCCGCCGGCGTCTTCGGATGGGGCATCAGGGACTGGCGTCACGCCCGCCACCTCTGGGACGCGCGCCACAGCGGGGAACTGCTCGAACGATGCGGCGGCGGCGAGCGGCCGCCGTTCTTCCACCCCGACGGCAGGCCGCGCACGGCGGAGGAACTGCCCACGGCGGACCCCGGCCCCGCCGACCCGGCGGCTCGCGCCGAATGGACCACCCTGCTGCATCAACGCGGTGCGGTCCTCGAGGCCCTCGCGGCAGCCGGCGTCGAGGCCGACCTCGTCCCGCCGAGCGAACGCGCACAGCGCCAGGGCAACCCGGAAGGCTTCCTGCGCCGGCTCGCGGTCGCCTGCACCCGCCTGGAGCCGGAGGTCCGCCGACTCGCGGATGCGGGCGTCGGCGGCGCCTTCCTCATCGACGGCCGCTGGCGGACGAACTTCCTGCTGGAGCCGGTCGGCTCCGGCGCCGGGCTCCGGCTCAGCGCCGTCGACCGGAAGGACACCGAGGGTGTCCCTCTCCTCACCGAGGAGCTCTGGCGCAGGCTCCCCGACCTCGACCTGCTGCGCATGGGCGGAGTCGAGCCCGCACACCTGCACCCGCTGGTCCGCGAGTCGCTGTTCCCCGCCCTGACGGTCTCCGGAGGGACCGTCGGCCCGCCGGGTCCCGACGCGCCGGCGCCCGTCCGGGTCCGCTGCCGCGGCGAGTGGCACGAGGTGGGCTTCCGCCACGGCGACGGGCTGCTCCGCATGCCGCACAGCGACGAGGAGCAGCAGCGCGAGCGGGCCCTGCGCGCGTTCGGCGGCGCCGTCGCCGGGTGCTTCGCCGTCCAGCAGACGTGGGCGTCGGGCACCGGCCGGCTCCCGCGGGCCCTCCGCGCCCAGCTGCGCGACCTGTTCCTGCGCGCCCAGCACGGCGACACCCACGGTGTGCTCGAACTCCTCGACGCGGGCGTGGACCCCCGGGTGCGCGACGCCTCCCAGCGGTCCCTGCTGCACGTCCTCCACCTGGTCGACCACGAGGTGCTGCTGCCCCGGCTGCTCGAGGAGGGGCTCGACCTCGAGGCCCGCGACAGCCGGGACCGCACACCGCTGTTCACGGCGGTCAACGACGGGGGTTCCCGGGCCCTGGTCGAGGCGTTCCTCGCGGCCGGCGCGCGCATCGACGTGGTCGACGACTCCGAGTACTCGCTGGCCCAGATCATCCGCCGGTACAAGCGTTCCGACCTGGCCTTCCTGCGGCAACGGGTGCGGAAGGAGCATCCGGGCCTCGGCGCCCGCTGGTGGGACGAGATGATGGACGACAACGACGAGTACGAGGACGAGGACCGTTGAGCACCGCGCCCGCCGCCCACACCGCCCCGGCTTCCCGCACGGCTCCGGCCCCGCTGGCCGCCGCGGACGACCTCGCAGCTCGGCTGCGCACCCGGCGCACCGAACCCGCCGCCAATCACCAACTGGAGGCGCTGGCCCTCGCGGTGACGGCGAACCAGCCCGTCCTGCTCTGGGGCGAGCCGGGCATCGGCAAGTCGGCCGCCCTGGAGCAGCTCGCCGCCGGACTGGGCCTGCGGCTGGAGACGGTCATCGCCAGCGTGCACGAGCCCTCGGACTTCGCCGGGCTGCCGATCGTCGGGGACGACCCGGCGAGGACCGGAGTGCCGATGGCCCCGCCCGACTGGGCGGTCCGGCTCGAGCGCACCGGCCAGGGCCTGCTCTTCTTCGACGAGCTGTCCTCCGCGCCCCCGGCCGTGCAGGCCGCGCTGCTGCGGGTCGTCCTCGAACGCCGGGTCGGCAGCCTCGTCCTGCCCGACGCGGTACGCATCGTCGCCGCCGCCAACCCGCCCTCCAGCGCCGCCGACGGCTGGCACCTCAGCCCGCCCCTCGCCAACCGCTTCGTCCACCTCCACTGGACCCACGACGCCGCCACGGTCGCCCGCGGCATGGCCGGCACCTGGCCGGAGGCGGCCGTCCCGCAGGTCGATCCGGCGAAGGTGCCCGGCGCCGTCGCACGGGCCCGCGGCGCCGTCTCCGGTTTCCTCACCGCCCGCCCGGGCCTGGTCCACCACATCCCCGAGGACGCCGAGAGCCGGGGCCGGTCCTGGCCGTCCCCGCGGACCTGGGAGATGGCGCTGCGGCTGCTCGCGACGGGCTACGCGACCGGCGCCGGCCGCGAGGCGGTGGCAGCCGCGCTCACCGGTGCCGTCGGGGACGGCGCGGGCATCGAGCTGCTGTCGTACCTGGAGCACCTGGATCTGCCGGACCCCGAGCGGGTCCTCGCCGACCCCGACGCCTTCGCCCTGCCCGAGCGCGGCGACCGGCAACTGGCCTTCCTCATCGCGGTGGTCGCCGCCATCCAGAGCGAGCCCACCCGGCCCCGCTGGGAGGCCGGCTGGACGGTCCTCGCCAAGGCCGTGGACGCCGGCGTACCGGACGTGGCCGCCCGGGCCGCCGCCGATCTGGCGGCGATGCGCCGGCTGGACTGGCCCGTGCCGCCCGGCATCGACGGGTTCCTGGACCTCCTCCAGATGTCCGGGGCACTGCCCGGCAGCCGGTGAGGCCCGCGGACATGGCGGCCTCCCGCGCGGAGCTGGACCGGACGAAGCTGCTCGCCGCCCGCTACCGCGCGGCGCACGACCGGCCCTACCTGGCGTCGGCCCTGTACGCCCTGACCATCGTGCCCAGTGCCGAGGTGGAGACGATGGGCGTGGACCGGCACTGGCGCTGCTACGTGTCGCCCGCCTTCGTGGCCGCCACGCCCGTCGAGGAACTCGCCGGCGTCTGGATCCACGAGGCGGCGCACCTGCTGCGCGACCACCACGGCCGCGCCGGCCGGCTCACCGCCGCCGCACAGCGCGACGGGTACCGCGTCAACGTCGCCCAGGACTGCGAGATCAACGACGACCTCCTCGCCGACGGCCTGCGCCTGCCCGCCGGACGCGTCGAGCCCCGTCTCTTCGGCCTGCCCGACGGGCAGCTGTTCGAGACGTACCTGGACCGACTGCCCCCGGAGGTACGGGTCCACGACTGCGGCTCGGGCGCCCACGGCCGCCCGGCACCCTGGGAACTCCCGGCGTCCGGAGGCCCCGTCCCGCTCGGGGAGGCCGAGGCCCGGGCGCTGCGCCGGCACACCGCCGAGGCGATGCGCGCCCACCAGCGCGCCCGGGGCTCCCTCCCCGCGGGCTGGCAGCGCTGGGCCGAGGAGGTCCTGGAACCCAGGGTGGACTGGCGGCAGGCCCTCTCCGGCGCCGTCCGGGAGGCCGCGGCGTGGGCCGGCGGCGCCGTCGACTACACCTACCGCCGCCCGTCGCGCCGCACCCCGGCACTGCGCGGCGTCGTCCTGCCCAGCCTGCGCCGCCCCCTGCCCCGGGTGGCCGTCGTCGTCGACACCTCGGGCTCGATGGGCGACGCCGAACTCGCCGCCGCCCTCGGGGAGATCACGGGAGTGCTGCGCGAGGTCGGCGTGCGCGGCAACCGCGTCACCGTCCTCGCCTGCGACGCCGACGTGCACGCCGTGTCCCGGGTGACCTCCGCCGAACAGGTCGTCCTCGGCGGCGGTGGCGGCACCGACATGTGCGTCGGCATCGACGCCGCGCTCGCGGCCCGGGACCGCCCGTCCATCGTCGTCGTCCTCACCGACGGCCACACGCCCTGGCCCGCCGAGACCCCGTCCTGCCGTCTGGTCGCGGCCCTGATCGGCGACGGCGCGCCCCGGCCCCCGGCCTGGGTGGAGACGGTCCGGGTCACCGTCTGACGCGGGTGCCCGGGCCCGTCATCCGGGGCTCTGCAGCAGCGCGAACCGCGCCCCCTCCGGATCCGCCACCGACGCCACCCGGCCGCGGGAGGTGTCCCGGGCCGGCTCCAGGACGTGCCCGCCCAGCGCGGTCAGCAGCTCGAGGGACTCCCCGATGTCGGCCACCTGGAAGTACGTCGTCCAGTGCGGCCCCCGTTCGCGGGGCAGGGCGTCGCCGATGCCGTGGATGCCGGCGACGGGAAGGCCGTCCAGGCGGAGGGTGACGCGGTCGACGCCGTCACCGGCCGCCGGTTCCAGTTCGAAGCCGAACACCGTCTCGTAGAACTTGGCGACGCTCGCCGCCTCGAAGGTCGTGAGCTCGTTCCACGCGGGCGTTCCCGGCTCACCGGTGACGGCGGTGCCGAGGTGGGCGGCGGCCTGCCAGACGCCGAAGACGGCGCCCGACGGGTCCGAGCCGATGGCCAGGCGCCCGGCCTCGGCCGCGTCCAGCGGACCCACGCCCACCGTACCGCCGCACGCGCGCACCGCTTCGGCCGTGCGGTTCACGTCGTCGGAGGCGAGGTACGGGGTCCAGGCGATGGGCAGGTGGCGGTCCGGGGGCAGCCGGCCGATGCCCGCCACCTCGCGCCCGTCGAGCAGCGCCCGCGCGTAGGGGCCGAGCTGCTGCGGTCCGGGCCGGAACTCCCAGCCGAACAGCGCTCCGTAGAACCCCTGGGTCGCGTCCGGCCCGTGCACCATCAGGCTCACCCAGCAGGGCGTGCCGGGTGCGCGCCGGACGTGCGTCTCGCCGCCGCGGCCGGCCGGGCCCCGTGCATCGGTCATGGTCACTCTCTTCTCGGCCCTGTGCGGGCCGTGCGTCCGCCTTGCGCTCCGTCGGCCCCTCGTGCCGATGCCGCCCGGGCCCGGTGCCGCGTGCCCCGGAGACCGGCCCGCGGCTCGGGCAGTACAGCATGTGCCCGGATCCGTACGCCCCGTGATCGGTACTGTCCGGCGGGCAGAGTAGCCGGACATCGACGCGGCGGCCACTCGGTACGCCAGGATGGGGCCATGAACGCCATCATCTCCGCAACCGAACTCGCGGGCGGGCTCGCGGGTGCCAACCCGCCCGTGCTGCTCGACGTCCGCTGGCAGCTGAGCACGGCGAAGGCGGCCGGTGCGCCGCCCTTCGACGGCCGGGCCGAGTACGCGGCCGGGCACATCCCCGGCGCGGTCTTCGTCGACCTGGACCGGGAGCTCGCCTCCGCGCCGGGCGCCCGTGGCCGTCATCCGCTGCCGGACGTGGGGGAGTTCGGGACGGCGATGCGCCGCGCGGGCGTGTCGTCGGCCCGGCCGGTCGTCGTCTACGACGGCGGGCAGGGCTGGGCGGCCGCCCGCGCCTGGTGGCTGCTGCGCTGGACGGGCCACCCGGACGTGCGGGTCCTCGACGGCGGACTGCCCGCCTGGCAGGGGCCGCTGTCCACGGACGTCCCGGTGCCCGACGAGGGCGACTTCGTCCCGGCGCCGGGCGCGGCGGGGCTGCTGGACGCGGACGGGGCCGCCGCGCTGGCCCGGTCCGGAGTGCTGTTCGACGCCAGGGCGGGGGAGCGGTACCGGGGCGAGGTCGAGCCGATCGACCCGGTCGGCGGGCACATCCCGGGCGCGGTGTCGGCGCCGACGACGGACAACGTGGCGCGGGACGGCCGGTTCCGGCCGGCCGAGGAACTCCGCGCCCGCTTCGAGACCCTGGGCGCGACGGACGGCACCGAGGTCGGCGTGTACTGCGGCTCGGGTGTCTCCGGCGCCCACGAGGTGCTGGCGCTGGCGGTGGCCGGCATCCCGGCCGCGCTGTACGTGGGGTCGTGGTCGGAGTGGTCGTCGGACCCCGAGCGTCCGGTGGCGGTCGGGCCGGACCCCCAGTAGTCCGCCCGCACGGGTCCGGGCCGCACCCCGTCGTGGGGCGCGGCCCGGACCCGTGCAGACGACAGCCCGCCTACTCCTGCTTCTTGCGCCGTGTCCCGAACACGATCTCGTCCCAGCTCGGCACCGCCGCGCGGCGCCCCGGACGGACGCCGTCGGCCTCGGCCTGGCGGTCGGTGGAGCCGGTGAGGCGGTCCCGGTGGCTGCCCACGGAGCGCGGCATGAGCACGTCCGCGTAGGCGGAACCGGCCGACGCCGCCGGGGCGGGGGGCTCCTCCACCTCGGGCTCCTCGGCGGGTTCCTCCGCCGGCTCCTGCGGCCGCTCGGGGACCACCAGATCGCCCCGGAAGCTCGGCACCGCCTCCAGCAGACTGGTCAGCGAGTCCCGCTCGCGTTCGCCGGACGCGGTGGCCGTGGTCTCCTCGGCCGGCTCGGACGGCTGCGCGGGCAGGCTCGGCCTCTCCCGGTGCTCCCGGTCGAGCGTACGGTCCAGCGGCCGGTCGCGCGGCAGCCGTGCGATGCGCGGGACGAACGGGAAGCTCGGCTCGTTCGCCGCGAGGTCGTCGGTCTCGCCGATCAGCGCGCGCGCCTCGTCGTCGACGGCCTGGACGAGCCGCCGGGGCGGGTCGTAGGTCCAGCTCGCCGAGTGCGGTTCGCCCGCGACCAGGTAGACCAGCAGGACCTCCCAGGTGCCGTCGTCGCGGCGCCACGAGTCCCACTGCACGCTGTCGCGCTCGGCGCCGCGCAGCAGCAGCCGTTCCTGCACGGCCTCGCCGAGGGGCGGCCCGGAGTTCTCGCCGGGGCGGCGGACGGGGGTCTTGCGGGCCCGCTCCGCCATGAAGGCGCGCTCGGCGAGGACGGGGCCCTCGAACCGGCGTACGCGATCGACGGGAATGCCGGCCATCTGGGCGACCTCTTCCGCGGTCGCACCGGCTCGTATACGCGCCTGGATGTCGCGGGGGCGGAGATGGCTCTCCACCTCGATCTCGATCTGGCCGAGGCGGGGACGGTCGCCGCGCACGGCGGCCCGGAGCCGCTCGTCGATCGGAAGCGTGTACTCCGTGCTGTCCGCAGCCTTCAGCACCAGCCGTGTGCCGTCATTCGAGACGGCCACGACACGCAGTTCGGGCATGGGGACCTCCCGGGTGGTGCCTGCCGACGTCACGTGCGTCGCTGCTTCCGCTCTGTCGAGTGTGGCCTGCCCGGGTGCAGCCTGCCACAACCTTGCCGAGTTGCCCGGCGTGTCGGGCGCGGGCCCTGGATCGCCGTTATGGCACGGTTACCTGTTCGCCACGCTAAGTGACCGACTCCGTCACCCTGTGCAACTAGCCCCCTCCCGGCGGTCCTTCGAGGTCCTGAACCCCCTGTCGGGAGACCGGACCCAGGGCTCGCCACAGTACTCCATTCGGGCCACCTGCGTGGATTGGCACGCCGCGCGACTTCCGGCAAGAGCGGCCAGTTGGCCACCCCTGGCGCGATTTCGTGATCGCGCACGTGGCGTACTTCACGGAATCACCAGAAACGGAACTAATGGTTTCGACCGTACGTCACCTTCTCGTGCAGTTGATCGATCGCGTACGGGAAAGACAGGCAAGGTCTGGGAATGCGTGAAAGGCCCGAAGTCGTCGCTGAAGCGGACATGCGTACGGAGGTGGAATCCAGGCGGATCGACTTGAGCGTGCCCCAGGTCGCGGGCAGCGCCCTCGCGGCGGTCGTCGCGGCCAAACTCGCCTCCTCCTTCGGCGTCTACGGCACGATTCTCGGCGCCGGCCTGATCAGCGTCGTCGCCACCTGTGGCGGTTCGGTGTTCCAGCACTTCTTCAAGCGCACCGCGGAGCAGCTGCGGACCAGGCGCGCCGCCGAGGCCGGCGTCGCGGCGGCCGCCGGACACCCCGGTGGACGAACGGCGCCCGCGCCCGGCGAGTTCACCGAGGGCACCGTCTATCGCGCGCGGGGCAGAAGCTGGAAGCGGCCCCTGCTCGCGGCGGCCCTCGTCTTCGGCGTCACCATGGGCGGCATCACCGTCTACGAGGTCGTCTCCGGTCACAGCCTGAGCGGTGATCAGCGGACGACCGTCGGCAGCGCCTTCTCCGGTCACGGCACGTCCGGTTCGGGCTCGGGCAGGCCGGGCGGTTCCGGCGGCTCCGGAAACTCCCCGGCCCCGTCGGGCCCGGCGGACTCGCAGGCCCCCGGCGATTCCGGGTCCGGCGACGACACCCCGGCGCAGACCGGGTCCCCGACCCCGGGCGGCACGTCGTCCGACGGCGGCGCCACGGAGGACGGCGGCGGATCCGCCCCCGCCCCGACGCCGAGCGCGACCGGCGGCGACGGGTCCGGCGACGGCACGAGCCCGGCCCCCGACGCCTCGGCTACCGCCCCAGAACCCGGCGCAAGTAGTCGTTCTGGAACCGGCGATCAGGGTCAAGACGGTCCCGCAGCGCCGTGAACTCGCCGAAGCGCGGGTACACCCCGGCGAAGTACTCGGCGTCCCGCGTGTGCACCTTGCCCCAGTGCGGGCGCCCCTCGTGCGCGGTGAAGATGCGCTCGGCGGCGGTGAAGTACGCCCGGTAGGGCGTGCCCCGGAACATGTGGACGGCGATGTACGCGCTGTCGCGGCCCGAGGCGGTGGACAGCGTGATGTCGTCGGCCGGCGCCGTCCGCACCTCGACCGGAAAACTGATCCTCAGCCCCGACCGGTCGACCATCGCCTTCAGCTCGCGCAGCGTCTCGACGACGGCCTCGCGCGGAACGGCGTACTCCATCTCCACGAACCGCACCCGGCGCGGGGAGGTGAAGACCTCGTAGGGAATGTCGGTGTACGTCCGCGCGGACAGCGCCTTGCTGGAGATCCGGGCGATCGCCGGGATGGTGGCCGGCACCGCTCGGCCGACCCAGTTGGCCGCCTGGAAGACGCCGTTGGAGAGGAACTCGTCGTCGAACCAGCCCTGCAGCCGGCCCACCGGCCGGGCCGGGCCCGCGCTGCGGTTGTTGCGCTTGGTGTTGGTGCTGCCGGTGTGCGGGAACCAGTAGAACTCGAAGTGCTCGTTCTCGGCCCACAGTTCGTCGAAGTCGGCCAGGACCCGCTCGAACGGCATCGGTTCCTCGCGGGCCGTCAGCAGGAAGACCGGCTCCACGGCGAAGGTGATCGCGGTGACGACGCCGAGGGCGCCGAGACCGATCCGGGCGGCGGCGAAGACCTCGGGGTTCTCCGACTCCGAGCACTGGAGCACCGAGCCGTCGGCCGTGACCAGTTCCAGGGCCTTGATCTGGGCGGCGATCGAGGCCGAGTCGCGGCCCGTGCCGTGGGTGCCGGTGCTGGTGGCCCCGGAGACCGTCTGCTCCATGATGTCGCCCATGTTGGTGAGCGACAGCCCTTCGCGCGCGAGGGCCACGTTGAGCCTCTTGAGCGGGGTGCCGGCCTCCACCGTCACCGTCATGGCGTCGCGGTCGATGCGACGGATGCCGGTCAACAGATGAGGGCGGATCAACACGCCGTCCGTCGCCGCTATGGACGTGAAGGAGTGCCCGGTGCCGACGGCCTTGACCCGCAGCCCGTCCTCGGCGGCCCGGCGCACGGCGTCCGCCAGTTCGTCGACGGACGCGGGAGCGACCTCCCGCGCGGGACGCGCGCTGACGTTGCCGCCCCAGTTACGCCATGTGCGGTTCTTCGCGCTCGTCTTCCCGCTCGCCGTGCGTGTGCTGCTCAACGGTCCCTCCCCGACGCGGAGCCGGCCGCTTGAGCCGGCAGTACCCGAGGAAACCGACCGCGACCGCGACGGCCCCGGCCACCGCCGGAACCCAGTACCCCGCGCGCGCCCCGGCCGCGTCGATCACCCAGCCGCCCGCGGACGAACCGAGCGCGACCCCGACCGCGAGCCCGGTGCTCACCCAGGTCATGCCCTCGGTGAGCTGCGCGCGTGGTACGTGCTCTTCGATGAGGGACATGGTCGTGATCATCGTGGGAGCGATGGACAGACCCGCAACGAACAGCGCCGCGGCCAGAAACGGCAGGTTTCCGACCAGTAGGAGGGGGATCATACTCACGGCCATCGCACACACGCCCAGCAGCCAGCGGCGCTCGGGCGGTCCGGCGAAGCGCAGCAGACCGAAGACCATGGCCGCCGTGCAGGAGCCCGCGGCGTACAGGGCGAGCACCAGGGAGGCGGCCGCCTTGTGCCCCTCCTCCTCCGCGAAGGCCACGGTGACCACGTCGACGGCCCCGAAGATCGTGCCCGTCGCGACGAACGTGGCGACCAGGACCTGGAGCCCCCGGGAGCTGAGCGCGGTGCCGCCGCGGCCCTTGTCCTCGCGCGGATGCGGGACGGGCTCGGTGGCGCGCTGGGCGGTCAGCCAGAAGACGCCGGCCGCCAGGAAGCACGCGGCCAGCAGCGGACCGGCCTCCGGGAACCACGCCGTGGACAGACCGATGGAGATGATCGGCCCGAAGATGAAGCAGACCTCGTCCACCACGGACTCGAAGGAGTACGCGGTGTGCAGTTGCGGGGTGCCCCGGTAGATGGCCGCCCAGCGCGCGCGGACCATCGCACCGAGGCTCGGCACGCAGCCGATGCCCACGCAGGACGCGAACAGCACCCAGTCGGGCCAGCCGTAGTGCGCGGCCGGCAGCAGCACCGCCGCCGCGCCGAGCGAGAACAGCGTGGCCGGACGCAGCACGCGCCGCTGGCCGTACCGGTCCACCAGCCGCGAGACCTGCGGTCCGGCGACCGCGGCGGCGAGCGCGATGGTGGCCGACAGCGCCCCGGCCAGGCCGTAGCGGCCGGTGAGCTGCGAGATCATCGTCACCACGCCGATGCCCATCATCGACAGCGGCATCCGGCCGAGGAAGCCCGCGAAGGAGAAGCCCTTGCTGCCGGGGGCGGCGAACAGGGCGCGGTAAGGGCTGGGCAACGAGGTCTCCGGTAAGGGCTCAGTAAGGTGCGATCGCAGTCGATACAGCTTACGTGCCGGGGTCCCCCGAAAGCACCCCCGCGGACACACCGCGACCACCCGCCGATGCCCTGTGTCAGTGCCGGGTGGCAGGATCGACACATGCCTGACGTGCTCGATGCCAGCCCCTACGACGCCCTGCTCCTGCTCTCGTTCGGCGGCCCGGAGGGCCCGGACGACGTGGTCCCGTTCCTGGAGAACGTGACACGAGGGCGCGGCATCCCCAAGGAACGCCTCAAGGAAGTCGGACAGCACTACTTCCTCTTCGGCGGGGTCAGCCCCATCAACGACCAGAACCGCGCCCTGCTGGACACGCTCCGCAAGGACTTCGCCGAGCACGGCCTGGACCTGCCGGTCTACTGGGGCAACCGCAACTGGGCGCCGTACCTGACGGACACCCTGCGCGACATGGTCCGCGACGGCCGCCGCCGCATCCTCGTCCTCGCCACCAGCGCCTACGCCTCCTACTCAGGCTGCCGCCAGTACCGCGAGAACCTCGCGGACGCGCTAGCAGCCCTGGAGGCGGAAGGCCTGGAGCTGCCGAAGATCGACAAGCTGCGGCACTACTTCAACCACCCGGGTTTCGTCGAGCCCATGGTCGACGGTGTCGTCCGGTCCCTCGCCGACCTCCCCGAGGAGGTCCGGGACGGCGCCCACATCGCCTTCTCGACCCACTCGATCCCCACCGCCGCGGCCGACACCTCCGGCCCCGTCGAGGAGCACGGCGACGGCGGTGCCTACGTCCGCCAGCACCTGGACGTGGCACGGCTGATCGCCGACGCGGTCCGCGAGCGCACCGGCGTCGACCACCCCTGGCAGCTCGTGTACCAGTCGCGCTCCGGCGCCCCCCACATCCCGTGGCTGGAGCCCGACATCTGCGACCACCTGGAGGAGCGCCACGCGGCCGGCGCCCCCGCCGTGGTGATGGCCCCCATCGGCTTCGTCTCCGACCACATGGAGGTCCTCTACGACCTCGACACGGAGGCCACGGCCAAGGCCGCCGAGCTGGGGCTGCCGGTGCGCCGTTCGGCCACCGTCGGCGCCGACCCGCGCTTCGCCGCCGCGGTCCGCGACCTCGTCCTGGAGCGGGCGGCCGTCGAGCGCGGCCAGGAGGCCGCGCCGTGTGCCCTGGGCGCGCTCGGCGCGAGCCACAACCTGTGCCCGGCCGGCTGCTGCCCCGCCCGCGCCCCCCGGCCCGCCGCCGCGGGCGCAGACAGCCCCTACGCCTGAGGAGCCCCGTGACCGACGTGACGACCGACCCCCTTCACACGGAGCTGCTGAAGACCGCCCAGGAGGCCGCTCACCGGGCGGGCGAACTGCTGCGCGACGGCCGCCCGGCCGACCTCGGGGTGGCGGCCACCAAGTCGAGCCCGATCGACGTCGTGACCGAGATGGACATCGCCGCCGAGAAGCTGATCACCGGCCTGATCGCCGACCGTAGGCCCGACGACGGCTTCCTCGGCGAGGAGGGCGCCGCCGTCGAGGGCACCAGCGGCGTCCGCTGGGTGATCGACCCGCTCGACGGCACGGTCAACTACCTGTACGGCCTGCCCACCTGGGCGGTCTCCATCGCCGCCGAACAGGACGGCGAGCGGGTGGCCGGGGTCGTCGTGGCCCCGATGCGGGGCGAGACGTACTGGGCGGTGCGGGGAGGCGGCGCCTGGGCCACGGGAGCCTGGGGCGGTGAACGGCGGCTCGCCTGCCGGGCCGCGGCCCCGCTGGACCAGGCGCTGGTCTCCACCGGCTTCAACTACGTCGCCGAGGTCCGCGCCGAGCAGGCCGAGATCGCGCGGCGCCTGATCCCGCTCGTGCGGGACATCCGGCGCGGCGGTTCGGCCGCGATCGACCTGTGCGACGTGGCCGCGGGCCGCCTCGACGGCTACTACGAACGGGGTCTGCACCCCTGGGACCTCGCGGCGGGCGACCTGATCGCCCGGGAGGCGGGCGCCGTGACCGGCGGACGCCCCGGGGAGCGCCCGTCACGCGATCTGACGATCGCCGCCACCCCCGACGTCTTCCAGCCCCTCCAGCGGCTCCTGGTGGACTTCGGCGCGTGACCGGGGCGTCGTCCCGCGACGCCTTCCGACAGCCCGACGCGAAGGGGCCCCGGCGCTGGATCCCGCCGGGGCCCCTTCGCTTTCACGAGCCGATCAGATGCCGGTCGCTTTGACCTCCACACCGTGCTCGGCGGCGAGGCGGCGCAGATCGTCGAGCTCACCCAGCTCGACCTCGACGAGGAACTCGTCGCCCTCGTCGCGGGCCCGGGACAGGTCGGACTCGGTCGTCTGTATGCGCTGCAGAAGTCCTGCGGTGAAAGCGTCCATGCTGCGCCCCCTCGTCCTGGGTCGTGGGTCGGTGGCACGGGGGTGTGCCGGTTCGGAAGGGGCGATCACGTCTCCGGTGGAGTGCCCAGCGCTGCCCTGCTGGGCGGCGACGGTGCCGGACACCCACGCCCGCTCTGCGGAAGCGGACCGCGTCGCACCGCGTGGCGTGCGGTACAGGCAGAGCGTGATCGCGGGGTGTAAAGCCGTCCTCCCCCGGCTCCCTCCCGCGGAAACCTCAACCGCACGAGAAAATCCCCCATTCCCGCTCCGGCGCGCGTTCTCCGGCCGCCCGTCCTTCACCACAGCCGGCCGTCCACCGGACCGCTCGGCCGCCCGCCGGACCGCCTCGCCCGGCCGGCATCCCGCGGCGCCCGGCCGCGAGGCCGCCCGCGCCCGGCCGGCCCTCGACGGGCGACCCTCACCGGTCCTCACCTGCCTTACCGCCGACTTATGACCGAAAAGGGCAGGATGGAGGCCAACACACCCACGAGACCCCCTGCCCGCGTGCGTCCGAGCGACGCCGCGCGGGTGGACACAGGAAGGACAAGCGACGTGCGCGTACTCGTCGTCGAGGACGAGCAGCTGCTCGCCGATGCGGTGGCCACCGGACTGCGCCGGGAGGCCATGGCCGTCGACGTCGTGTACGACGGTGCGGCCGCCCTGGAGCGCATCGGCGTCAACGACTACGACGTGGTCGTCCTCGACCGCGACCTCCCCCTCGTGCACGGCGACGACGTCTGCCGCAAGATCGTCGAGCTGGGCATGCCCACGCGCGTGCTCATGCTCACGGCCTCCGGCGACGTCAGCGACCGGGTCGAGGGCCTGGAGATCGGCGCCGACGACTATCTGCCCAAGCCCTTCGCCTTCAGCGAGCTCATCGCCCGCGTACGCGCGCTGGGCCGGCGCACCAGCGTGCCGCTGCCGCCCGTTCTGGAGCGCGCCGGGATCAAGCTCGACCCCAACCGCCGCGAGGTCTTCCGCGACGGCAAGGAGGTCCAGCTCGCCCCCAAGGAGTTCGCCGTGCTCGAGGTGCTCATGCGCAGCGAGGGCGCGGTCGTCTCCGCGGAGCAGCTGCTGGAGAAGGCCTGGGACGAGAACACCGACCCGTTCACGAACGTCGTGCGCGTGACGGTGATGACCCTGCGCCGCAAGCTCGGCGAGCCGCCCGTCATCGTCACCGTGCCCGGCTCCGGATACCGGATCTGATCGACCGTGGCGACGACACCCGCGCCCCCCGGGGCGCCTCCGAAGCCCACCTGGGACCCCCGCCCGGCGACCCCTCTTCCGTGGCTGCGCCCCACCATCCGGATAAGGCTCACGCTGCTCTACGGAGGCATGTTCCTGATCGCCGGCATCCTGCTGCTGTCGATCATCTACCTGCTGGCGGCACAGGCGCTGAACACGGGCAACGAACCGCTCTTCAAGATCGTCGGCGGCACCGACATCAAGGTCTCCAGCGACAAGTGCCCGGTCGTCAACAACGCGAACAACCTCTCGCTCTCCACGTTCAACGCGGCGATCAGCGAGTGCATCGACCACCAGCGCCGGGTCGCCCTGGACAACCTGCTCAGCCGCTCCCTGCTGGCCCTGCTCGGCCTCGCCGTGATCGCCTTCGCCTTCGGCTACGCCATGGCCGGGCGCGTCCTGTCGCCGCTGGGCCGGATCACCCGCACCGCGCGCGCCGTGGCCGGTTCCGACCTGTCCCGGCGCATCGAGCTGGACGGCCCGGACGACGAGCTCAAGGAGCTGGCGGACACCTTCGACGACATGCTGGAGCGGCTCCAGCGGGCCTTCACGGCCCAGCAGCGCTTCGTCGGCAACGCCTCGCACGAGCTGCGCACCCCGCTCGCGATCAACCGCACCCTGCTGGAAGTGCACCTGTCCGATCCGAACGCGCCGGTGGAGCTCCAGCAGCTCGGCAAGACGCTGCTGGCCACCAACGAGCGCAGCGAGCAGCTCGTCGAGGGACTGCTGCTGCTCGCCCGCAGCGACAACCAGATCGTCGAGCGCAAGCCCGTGGACCTCGCCGAGGTCGCCGGGCAGGCCATCGACCAGGTGAACGCCGAGGCGGAGACCAAGGGCGTACGGATCACCGGTGAACGCGAGCCCGCGGTGGTCCAGGGCAACGGCGTGCTGCTGGAGCGCATCGCCCTGAACCTGGTGCAGAACGCCGTGCGCTACAACGTGGCCGAACAGGGCTGGGTGGAGGTCACCACGGCCGTGGAGAACGGCCAGGCGGTCCTGGTGGTCACCAACACGGGGCCTGTCGTGCCGGCGTACGAGATCGACAACCTCTTCGAGCCGTTCCGGCGGCTGCGCACGGAGCGCACGGGCAGCGACAAGGGGGTCGGCCTCGGCCTGTCCATCGTGCGGTCGGTGGCCCGGGCGCACGGCGGGCACATCTACGCGCAGCCGCGTGAGGGCGGAGGGCTCGTGATGCGTGTCACGCTTCCGATCTGAGATCATGACCCCCGACATCCCGCCGGTACCCGGGGATGTTCGCTTTGAGCGGAATTTCCAGGTCATCGTCCAGGGTTTCGCGTGTGTGATCGATCACAGCGACGGCATTCCCGCCCTCCACTCTCCGTGATCATGCACCCTGTCGGAAAGCCGGGAAAATCCTGGTTTTCAGGGGTCCTGATCACGGGAAGTACACGGTGGGGCGCCTTTGTAGTGCGGCATTCGGACCGTGTACGGTCCCCATCGCCATCCAAGCCGATCACTCATGAGGAGTCCGGTTGGGTGTCGATTGAGTAACAGACCTTGATGTGAGGCAAAATCTCCGCCTCGGGTCGGGCACAAGTCCGGCCTCTCACGCGTTACGTGCGCTGGAGACACCCGCAGACACCCAGAGGGGGAGAGCGACCATGGCAACCGATTACGACACTCCACGCAAGACCGACGACGACGTCGACTCGGACAGCCTTGAAGAGCTGAAGGCCCGGCGGAACGACAAGTCCGCCTCGGCCGTCGACGTCGACGAGTTCGAAGCCGCAGAGGGCCTCGAGCTTCCCGGAGCCGACCTGTCCAACGAGGAACTGGCCGTCCGTGTGCTGCCGAAGCAGCAGGACGAGTTCACCTGCATGAGCTGCTTCCTGGTGCACCACCGCAGCCAGCTGGCCCGGGAGAAGAACGGCCAGCCGATCTGCCGCGACTGCGACTGAGGCGGGGTCGGCCGTGACCGGCTCGACCCCTCCCTGGAAGCGCCGCTTCTCCGGGCGAGGAGCGGACCAAGGGCCGTCCGACGGCCCGCACCGCGCGCGTGACGACGAGCGGGGCCCGACCGATACGGGGACGGCCTCGCTCGAACCGGGGAACGACCGGGGTGACCTCCCGGCGACCGTCCGGACACCGGCACCCGCTGCCCGGCGCCGGGCAGCGGCGTTCCGGGACCGGGCGGGGCAGGGCGTCCGCAAGGGCGGTGACCGCGCCAGGGCAGCCTTGGCGCACCTCGCGGACCGGGTCATCGACCTGGCCCCGCGCGTCCCCGTACGGGACCTCCGGACGCTGCGCAGGCAGTTCCCGGGGCTCGGACCCGAGGAGCTCGCCGACCGGCTCGTGATCGGCGCCACCCGGGGCACCGCGACCGTCGGCGCCGGAGTCGGCGCGGCGGCGATGCTCCCCGTACCGCCCGCGATGCCCACCGAACTGGCCGCCGAGATCACCGGCGTGGCCGCGATCGAGCTGAAGCTGATCGCCGAACTCCACGAGGTCTACGGCGTCCGCCCCTCCGGCACCCTGACGCAGCGCAGCACCGCGTATCTGAACTCCTGGTCGAGCGAGCGCGGCGTCGAGATGACCAAGCCGGCCACCTTCGGCACGGCGGTGAACAGCCCCATGAAGCGCCAGCTGCGCCAGCAGATCATGAAGCGCCTGGTGCGCGACCTGCCCAACCTGATGCCGTTCATGGTGGGCGCGGCCGTGGGCGCCGTGATGAACCGGCGCGACACCCGGAAGCTGGCCGACCGCGTCCGTGCGGACCTGCGCAAGAGACAGGTGCCGTGGGACGCCCTGGAGGAGCTTCCCGCTCTGGAGAGCCCCGAGGACGCCCTCGATCTGGGCGGCTTCGGTGAGCTCGACCGGCGGCCCCGCAGAGACCGCCACTGACCCCGTACAGGCAAGGACACGGGCGCCGGCCCGGCACGGCGGACACCGGCCTCCTCCACGGAGACCGGCGCCGACACCGCGTGCGCTACGCCGCGGCCTTGGCCGCCCGCAGCGTCTCGACCAGCTGCTCCGGCTCGCGGGTCGACAGGTACAGGTACGGCGTCGGGTCCTCCGGGTCCGTGACCAGCACGCGCACGGCCGTCGGGATGTAGGCGCGCAGCAGCAGGAAGGCGCGGGTGTCGGCCTTGTGGGTGCGCCAGGCGCGGGCCTCCTCCGCATCGAGGACCTCCGCCTCGCCCAGGGCCGACAGCGGCACCTTCGCCTCGCCCGCGATCAGCGAGTCGCCCACGATCCGGATGCGGACCGCGCCGTACGAACTCGCCACGACCGCCGCCGCGGCCGTGCCGCCCGCCAGACCGCCCAACATCGGCAGCGTGCCGAAGGGCAGCAGGATCAGGGCGAACGAGAGGCCCACCAGGAAGGAGATCAGCCACCAGGAGCGGGGCGCGGTGAGGCGTTCTTCGTACGACGTGGCGGAGAGCTGCATGAAGCAAGCTTGGCACGGTATCGGTGATCGGCCGACGCGCGGGTAAGGTCTGCGCCTGTGAGTGGTACTTCCCCGGCTCTTCAGCCCCCCGCCGACGCCGTGACACCCGTACGGCACCCCGACGCGCCCGCCCCCGGTGAGCTGCTCGGCTCCCACTACGGCCAGTGCTTCGGCTGTGGCGGCGACCAGCCCCACGGACTGCACCTCCAGGCGCGGGCCGGCGAAGGCGTGGCGATCACCGCCGAGTTCACCGTGCAGCCCGCCCACCAGGGCGCCCCCGGCCTGGCGCACGGCGGCGTACTCGCCACCGCCCTGGACGAGGCGCTCGGCTCGCTGAACTGGCTGCTGCGGACCATCGCGGTGACCGGCCGGCTGGAGACCGACTTCCTGCGGCCCGTTCCCGTGGACACCACGCTGTACCTGGAGGCCGAGGTGACCGCGGTGGCCGGGCGGAAGATCTACTCCACCGCCACCGGCCGGATCGGCGGCCCCGACGGCCCCGTCGCCGTCCGTGCCGACGCGGTGTTCATCGAGGTCAAGGTCGACCACTTCGTCGACCACGGCCGCGAGCAGGAGATCCGCGCCGCCATGGACGACCCGGACCAGCTCCGCCGGGCCCGTGCCTTCGAGGTTAACCCGTGAGCCGCGAGCCCCTGGACGTCCTCATCCGGCTCGTCGACCCGGACGTGCCCGTCCCGGCGTACGCGCAGCCCGGCGACGCGGGAGCCGATCTGCGCACCACCGTGGACTGCGAACTGGCACCCGGTGAACGGGCCGTTCTGCCCACGGGCGTGTCTGTGGCGCTCCCCGAGGGGTACGCGGCCTTCGTGCACCCGCGTTCGGGCCTGGCGGCCCGCTTCGGTGTCGCCCTCGTGAATGCCCCGGGGACGATTGATGCCGGGTACCGTGGGGAGATCAAGGTGATCGTGGTGAATCTCGACCCGCGCGAGAGTGTGCGGTTCGAGCGCTTCGACCGGATCGCCCAACTGGTCGTCCAGCAGGTCGAGAGGGTCCGCTTCCGTCCGGTCGCGGAGCTTCCCGGCTCGGCGCGGGCCGAAGGGGGCTTCGGGTCCACCGGCGGTCACGCCGGCACGGACCGGGCAAGCGGCACAAGCGGTCAGGTCGCCGAGGGCGGCCCGACGGGTGGGAATCGATACGCTTCGGTCGTATCCGACCGGGAAGGACAGTGACGTGTTCGGACGTCGCAAGAAGAGGGATGCCGCCGAGGGCGCGGCCGGCGAGGCCGAGCAGGTCGTCGACAGCGTCGGCACCGAGGCGGAAGAAGAGCGCGAGCGCGTGCGGCTCGAGCCCGAACCGCGGCCCGACGGGCCCTGGGACAGCAGCGAGGTGAGCGACCCGGGCGAGGGCCGCGTGGACCTGGGCGGTCTGTTCGTACCCGGCGTGGACGGCATGGAACTGCGTGTGGAGGTCGCGGGTGACGCGATCGTCGCCGCGACGGTCGTGCTGCGCGACAGCGCCATCCAGCTCCAGGGCTTCGCCGCGCCCAAGCGCGAGGGCATCTGGGGCGAGGTGCGCGAGGAGATCGGCTCCGGCATCACCCAGCAGGGTGGCATCGTCGACGAGGTCGAGGGTCCGCTGGGCTGGGAGCTGCGGGCCCAGGTGCCGGTGCAGCTGCCGGACGGCACGGGCGGCTTCCAGGTCGTGCGGTTCGTCGGTGTGGACGGCCCCCGCTGGTTCCTGCGCGGAGTGATCTCCGGCCAGGGCGCTGTGCAGCCGCAGGCCGCCGGTCTGCTCGAGCAGATCTTCCGGGACACGGTCGTGGTCCGCGGCGACGGTCCGATGGCTCCCCGCGACCCGATCGTCCTCAAGCTGCCGAACGACGCGCAGATGGTCCCCGAGGGCGTCCAGCAGGAGGAGGGCTCCCGCTTCTCCGGCGGCATGGGCCAGCTCCAGCGCGGCCCGGAGATCACCGAGGTCCGCTAGGCACGGCCGCCGCAGCGTTTCGAGGGGCCGCATCCCACCCGGGATGCGGCCCCTCTTCGTGTGCGCGTGCTCGACCGTCGCCTGCGCCCGTCCCCGACCTCTGCATGCGCCTCGCCCGATCCCGTGGCGCGCGGCCCCTTGACGGCGCATTGGTCCGGACCTACGGTCATGCACCGGTCAATGTTCATGTCAACGCACGTCGTTCACTCATATGAACGGAGTCGTCATGCGTCGTCGCACCCCCCTCCTCGCGACCGCCACCGCCGTCCTCGTCGCGGCCGGTGTCCTCGCGCAGCCGGCCGCGCAGCACGCCGAAGCCGCCCCCGGAGCCCCGGCCGCTCCCGAGGCCCCCGCCGCCGCCCCCGCCACCTTCGTCCACCCAGGGGTCACCGTCTCCCGGGGCCAGCTCGACTTCGTCCGCGCCAAGGTCGAGGCGGGCGCCCAGCCCTGGAAGACCGCCTTCGACCGGATGGCGGCGAGCAAGTACGCCGACCTGAACCGCACCCCCAAGCCCCGCGCGGTCGTCGAGTGCGGCTCCTACTCCAACCCGAACCTCGGCTGCACCGACGAGCGCGAGGACGCCATCGCCGCCTACACCCAGGCCCTCGCCTGGTACATCACCCGCGACGAGCGGCACGCGAAGAAGTCCATCGAGCTGATGGACGCCTGGTCCGCCGTGATCCGCGACCACACCAACAGCAACGCGCCCCTGCAGACCGGCTGGGCCGGCTCCTCCTGGGCCAAGGCCGCAGAGATCGTCAAGCACACCTACGGCGGGGGCTGGTCCGGCTCCGGCCGCTTCGCCGCCATGCTGCGCGACGTCTACCTGCCCGAGATCATCAACGGCTCCCACTCCAACGGGAACTGGGAGCTGACGATGATGGAGGCCGCCGTCGGCATCTCGGTCTTCCTGGAGGACCGCGCCTCCTACGACAAGGCCATGGCGAAGTTCCGCACCCGCACCGCCGCCTATGTCTACCTGGAGTCCGACGGGGCCCTGCCGAAGACCGTGCCGGGCCAGAACCTCGACACCCGGGACGAGATCGTCACGTACTGGCAGGGGCAGTCCACCTTCGTCACCGGACTCACCCAGGAGACCTGCCGCGACCTCACCCACACCGGCTACGGCATCTCCTCCATCTCGCACATCGCCGAGACCAGCCGCATCCAGGGCCAGGACCTGTACGGCACCGACGTCGGCGAACGGCTGCGGCACGCCCTCGGCTTCCAGGCGACGTACGAGCAGGGTGCGGCCGTCCCGAGCTGGCTCTGCAAGGGCTCCCTGCACCTCGGGCTCGGCCCGGTCACCGAGGTCGGCTACAACGCCCTGCACAACCGGCTCGGCCACGCCATGACCAACACCCAGGCCCTGACCGAACGCACCCGCCCCTCCGGCACCAACAACCTCTTCGTCGCCTGGGAGACCCTCACCCACGGGGACAATCCCGCCTGACCGTTGATCGACCGGGCGTCGGACGGCGATACTGACGCCCGGTCGCGGGGGACACGGAACACCCGGGAACGCGGGGACACGGGGGAGGGCGGACGCCATGCCGCAAGTGGTGACGGAGACCATGGTGCGCGTCGAGGACGTGCACAAGTCGTACGGCCACGGCACCGCCGCCGTCCACGCCCTGCGCGGTGTCTCCTTCGAGGTGCCGCGCGGCGAGCTGGTCGCCCTCAAGGGGCGGTCCGGCTCCGGCAAGACCACCCTGCTCAACATCGTCGGCGGCCTCGACACCCCGGACGCCGGACGTGTCGCGGTCGACGGCCGCGATCTCGCGGAGCTGGACGAGGACGGGCTGCTGGCGCTCCGCCGGGACCGGGTCGGCTTCGTCTTCCAGTCCTTCGGACTGATCCCGATCCTCACCGCCGCGGAGAACGTGGGCGTGCCGATGCGGCTGCGCCGGGCCGCCTCGCGCGAACGCGAGGAGCGCGTCGAGCTGCTGCTCTCCCTGGTCGGCCTCGCCGACCACGCCGCCCAGCGGCCCGGCGAGATGTCCGGCGGCCAGCAGCAGCGGGTCGCCATCGCCCGCGCCCTCGCCAACAGCCCCGCGCTGCTGATCGCCGACGAGCCCACCGGCCAGCTGGACGCCGAGACCGGCCACGCCGTGATGGAACTGCTGCGGGCGGTCGTCCACAGTGAGCAGGTCACGGCGCTGGTCGCCACGCACGACGCCACGCTGCTCGACCTCGCCGACCGGGTGCTGGAGCTGCGGGACGGGGAGATCGTCGAGCAGTGACGCCGCCGGCGTCAGAGTTGCGTCAAGGACGACCGGCGCCCCGCTTCCGACCCGATATGTCCCAGTCGTTGGCCGTAAGGTCGACGCTGCGCAGGGCAGCGGCGACCGGAAGACAATGAGGCCATGGGACGCGGCAAGCTTCGGATCTACCTCGGCGCGGCGCCGGGCGTCGGCAAGACGTACGCGATGCTCTCCGAGGCCCACCGGCGCGTCGAACGGGGCACCGACTGCGTGGTGGCCTTCGTGGAGCACCACGGACGGGCGCGCACCGAGGTGCTGCTGCACGGGCTGGAGCAGGTGCCGCGCCGGCGGCTGGAGCACCGCGGCGCGCACTTCACGGAGCTGGACCTCGATGCCGTCCTCGCCCGCGCCCCCAGGGTGGCGCTGGTGGACGAGCTCGCCCACACCAACGTCCCCGGCACGCGCAACGCCAAGCGCTGGCAGGACGTCGAGGAACTGCTGGCCGCCGGGATCGACGTGATCTCCACCGTCAACATCCAGCACCTGGAGTCGCTCGGCGACGTCGTCGAGTCGATCACCGGAGTACGGCAGCAGGAGACCGTGCCGGACGAGGTGGTGCGCCGTGCGGACCAGATCGAACTGGTCGACATGTCGCCGCAGGCGCTGCGCCGGCGCATGGCGCACGGCAACATCTACCAGCCGGACAAGGTCGACGCGGCCCTGTCCAACTACTTCCGCCCCGGCAACCTCACCGCCCTGCGCGAACTCGCGCTGCTGTGGGTGGCCGACCGGGCCGACGAGTACCTCCAGAAGTACCGCAGCGAGCACCGGGTGTCGAAGATCTGGGGCTCGCGCGAGCGCATCGTGGTCGGCCTGACCGGCGGCCCCGAGGGCCGGACGCTGATCCGGCGGGCCGCGCGGCTCGCGGAGAAGGGCGCAGGCGGCGAGGTGCTCGCCGCCTACATAGCCCGCAGCGACGGGCTGACCTCGGCCTCCCCGAAGGAACTGGCCGTGCAGCGCACCCTGGTCGAGGATCTCGGCGGCACCTTCCACCATGTGCTCGGCGACGACATACCGGCCGCCCTGCTGGACTTCGCGCGCGGTGTCAACGCCACCCAGATCGTCCTCGGCTCCTCGCGCCGCAAGGCCTGGCAGTACGTCTTCGGGCCCGGCGTCGGCGCCACGGTGGCCCGCGAGTCCGGCCCCGACCTGGACGTCCACATCGTCACCCACGAGGAGGCCGCCAAGGGACGAGGTCTCCCCGTCGCCAGGGGCGCACGCCTGGGGCGTCTGCGGCTCGTGTGGGGCTGGCTGGCGGGCCTGGGCGGACCGGTGGCGCTCACGCTGCTCCTGAACACCGTCCACCTCGGGCTCGCCAACGACGTCCTGCTCTATCTGGCGCTGACCGTCGCGGCGGCCCTGCTCGGCGGGCTGTACCCGGCGCTGGCCTCGGCCGCGGTCGGCTCCCTGCTGCTGAACTGGTTCTTCACACCGCCCGTCAACCGGATCACCATCGCCGACCCCAGGAACATCTTTGCGCTCGCCGTGTTCGTGGGCGTGGCGGTCTCGGTGGCCTCCGTCGTCGACGTCGCCGCCCGCCGCACCCACCAGGCCGCCCGGCTGCGTGCCGAGTCGGAGATCCTCTCCTTCCTGGCGGGCGACGTGCTGCGCGGCGAGACCAGCCTGGAGACCCTGCTGGAACGGGTCCGCGAGACCTTCGCGATGGAGTCCGCGGTGCTGCTGGAACGGGAGAGCGACGTCGAGCCCTGGATCTGCGCCGGCCGGGCCGGCCTCGGCCCGCCGGTGGAGCGCCCCGAGGACGCGGACGTGGACATGCCCGTGGGGGACCACATGGCGCTCGCGCTGACCGGCCGGGTGCTGCCCGCCGAGGACCGCCGGGTGCTGGCCGCCTTCGCCGCCCAGGCCGCCGTCGTCCTGGACCGGCGCCGCCTGCGCGAGGAGGCCGACCGGGCCCGCGCGCTGGCCGAGGGCAACCGCATCCGCACGGCACTGCTCGCCGCCGTGAGCCACGACCTGCGGACCCCGCTGGCCGGCATCAAGGCGGCGGTCACCAGCCTGCGCTCCGACGACGTGGCGTGGTCCGAGGAGGACCGGGCCGCACTCCTCGAGGGCATCGAGGACGGCGCCGACCGCCTCGACCACCTCGTGGGCAACCTGCTCGACATGTCCCGGCTCCAGACCGGCACGGTCACGCCGCTGATCCGCGAGATCGACGTCGACGAGGTGGTGCCGATGGCACTCGGCGGGGTGCCCGAGGCGAGCGTCGAACTGGACGTCCCCGAGACGCTCCCCATGGTCGCCGTCGACGCGGGGCTCCTGGAGCGGGCGATGGCCAACCTGGTGGAGAACGCCGTCAAGTACAGCCCGGCCGGCCGGACCGTCCTGGTGGCCGGCAGCGCTCTCGGCGACCGTGTCGAGGTGCGCGTCGTCGACCGGGGGCCGGGAGTGCCGGACGAGGCCAAGGAGCGCATCTTCGAGCCCTTCCAGCGGCACGGCGACGCCCCCCGCGGCGCCGGCGTCGGGCTGGGCCTCGCCGTGGCCCGGGGCTTCGCCGAGGCGATGGGCGGCACCCTGACCGCCGAGGACACCCCCGGCGGGGGCCTCACCATGGTCCTCACCCTCCGGGCGGCGGCCCGGCACACCGAC
Organism: Streptomyces sp. NPDC032940; assembly: GCF_040636935.1. Taxonomy (NCBI): domain Bacteria; kingdom Bacillati; phylum Actinomycetota; class Actinomycetes; order Kitasatosporales; family Streptomycetaceae; genus Streptomyces; species Streptomyces sp. NPDC032940. The sequence goes on from NZ_JBEZVJ010000032.1 coordinate 57,612, forward strand.
ACCCCCACCACCACGACGGAAGAAAGTCAGGCTGCCTGATGCCGAGCTCGACGGGGGGCACCCCCAGGACGCCCACGAGGGTGCTCGTGATCGACGACGAGCCGGGGATCGTGCGCGCCCTCGTGATCAACCTCAAGGCGCGCCACTACGAGGTCGACGCCGCGTACGACGGCGCCACCGCGCTGAGGACGGCCGCCGCCCGCCACCCCGACGTGGTGGTGCTGGACCTGGGCCTGCCCGACATGGACGGCGTCGAGGTGATCAAGGGCCTGCGCGGCTGGACCCGGGTGCCCATCCTGGTGCTCTCCGCCCGCCACTCCTCCGACGAGAAGGTGGAGGCGCTGGACGCCGGCGCCGACGACTACGTCACCAAGCCCTTCGGCATGGACGAACTGCTGGCCCGGCTGCGCGCCGCCGTCCGCCGCGCCGAGCCCGTCCCGGGCGGCGGGGACGACGTGATCGTGGAGACCGGCGCCTTCACCGTCGACCTGGCCGCGAAGAAGGTGAACCGGGACGGCAGGGACGTACGCCTGACGCCCACGGAGTGGCACCTGCTGGAGGTGCTGGTGCGCAACGCCGGCCGTCTGGTCGGCCAGAAGCAGCTGCTCCAGGAGGTGTGGGGGCCGTCGTACGGGACGGAGACGAACTACCTGCGGGTCTACATGGCGCAGCTGCGCCGCAAGCTGGAGGCGGACCCCGCTCATCCGCGGCACTTCATCACCGAGCCGGGCATGGGGTACCGCTTCGAGAAGTGAACCGGAGCACCCGGGTCCGGGACGGGGTCCGAGGGGGTTCATGGCTGTCGGCGCGCCCCGGTACGCTTCAGGTATGAGTGCTGCTCCTCGTCCCGACAAGCCGGTGGGCCGCTTCCGGCGCATGTTCGACCGGCTCTCCTCGTCCCAGGAGGACCTGGAGTCGGAGGAGCTCCGGGAGGACGCCGACACGGCCGGGTGCACCCGCATCGGCGACTGCCAGGACCGGCAGATCGTGTCGGTTACTGGTACCTTGCGCACGGTCACCCTGCGTCCGCGTGCGGGCGTTCCGGCCCTGGAGGCCGAGCTCTTCGACGGCTCCGCCGCCCTGGACGTGGTGTGGCTGGGCAGACGCTCCATCGTGGGCATAGAGCCGGGGCGCAAGCTCATCGCATCGGGCCGGATCTCCATGAGCCACGGCCGCCGGGTGCTCTTCAACCCGAAATACGAACTGAGACCCCTCGGACGGGAGTAGCCGGTGACGTCGCTCGACAAGCCGACCGAAGACACGCAAGCGGACGACGCCCGGGCGGTGACGGAGGCCGCGCTGTTCGAGGCGTTCGGCGGCGTGCGGGGCATGGTCGAGACGGTGCTGCCGGGGCTGCTCTTCGTCACCATCTTCACGATCAACAACGACCTGCACCTGTCCGCGATCGCGGCGCTGGCCGTGTCGCTGGTGCTGGTCGTGGTCCGGCTGGTGATGAAGGACACCGTCAAGCACGCCTTCAGCGGCGTCTTCGGGGTCGCCTTCGGCGTGGTCTTCGCGATGATGACCGACAACGCGAAGAACTTCTATCTGCCCGGCATGCTCTACACGCTGGGCCTGGCCCTCGCGTACATCGTCACGACGCTGGCCGGCGTGCCCCTGATCGGCCTGATCCTCGGCCCGGTCTTCAAGGAGAACCTCTCCTGGCGCACCCGTAACCCGGGCCGGAAGAAGGCGTACGCGAAGGCCAGTTACGCCTGGGGCCTGATCCTGCTCGCCAAGTGCGCCATCCTCTTCCCGCTGTACTGGTGGGCGGACACCGAGCAGCTCGGCTGGGTCCTGGTCACCCTGAAGATCCCGCCCTTCCTGCTCGCCGTCTGGCTGACCTGGGTCTTCCTGGCGAAGGCGCCGGCCCCCATCGACGTCTTCGCGGAGATGGAGGCGGCGGAGAGGGCCGAGAAGGAGAAGGAGGCCGGGCGCGGTGCGGCGGACGGGCTCGTCGGTGAGACGGCCGACGCCGGCGCGCTGCCGCATTCCGCGGACGGTGACGGCGGCGCGGCGGACGCGCACGGCGGCAGGCACCGCAAGGCGTGACGCATACGACGCGTGACGCATACGACGCGTGACGCATACGACGGTGGGGGCGCCCGGATTTCTCCGGGCGCCCCCACCGTCGTACCGCCTGGCGGCCGTCAGCGCTCGGTGTCGCTGCGCCGCGCCGACAGCAGGTCCTCCAGCTGCTCCTCGCGGGCCTGCGCCGCCACGAACAGCAGCTCGTCGCCCGCCTCCAGGGAGTCGTCCTGGGACGGCGTGAGCACGCGGGTGCCGCGGATGATCGTGACCAGGGAGGTGTCCTCCGGCCACTGCACGTCGCGGACCTGGGTGCCGGCCAGGGCCGACTCCTCGGGCAGCGTCAGCTCCACGAGGTTGGCGTCGCCGTGGCTGAAGCGCAGCAGCCGGACCAGATCGCCGACGCTCACCGCCTCCTCGACCAGGGCGGACATCAGGCGCGGGGTGGAGACGGCGACGTCCACGCCCCACGACTCGTTGAAGAGCCACTCGTTCTTCGGGTTGTTCACCCGGGCGACGACACGCGGAACGCCGTACTCCGTCTTGGCCAGCAGGGAGACGACCAGGTTGACCTTGTCGTCGCCCGTCGCGGCGATGACGACGTTGCAGCGCTGGAGCGCCGCCTCGTCCAGGGACGTGATCTCGCACGCGTCGGCGAGCAGCCACTCCGCCATCGGGACGCGCTCGACCGAGATCGCGGTCGGCGCCTTGTCGATGAGCAGGATCTCGTGACCGTTCTCGAGCAGCTCGCCCGCGATCGAACGGCCGACCGCGCCGGCTCCGGCAATGGCGACCCTCATCAGTGACCGCCCTCCTCTTCGGGACCCTTGGCGAACGCCGCCTCGACCTTGTCGACCTCGTCGGTGCGCATCATCACGTGCACCAGGTCACCCTCCTGGAGCACGGTCTGCGAGGAGGGCAGGATCGCCTCCCCGAGCCGGGTGAGGAACGCCACCCGCACTCCGGTCTCCTCCTGGAGCCGGCTGATCTTGTGACCGACCCAGGACGCGGAGGTGTGCACCTCGGCGAGCTGGACACCTCCGGTGGGGTCGCGCCACAGCGGCTCGGCGCCCGAGGGGAGCAGCCGGCGCAGCATCTGGTCGGCCGTCCAGCGGACGGTGGCGACGGTGGGGATCCCGAGGCGCTGGTAGACCTCGGCGCGGCGGGGGTCGTAGATGCGGGCGGCGACGTTCTCCACGCCGAACATCTCGCGGGCCACGCGGGCGGCGATGATGTTCGAGTTGTCACCGCTGGAGACGGCGGCGAAGGCGCCGGCCTCCTCGATGCCCGCCTCGCGCAGGGTGTCCTGGTCGAAGCCGACGCCGGTGACCCGGCGGCCGCCGAAGGAGGAGCCCAGGCGGCGGAAGGCGGTGGGGTCCTGGTCGATCACGGCGACCGTGTGCCCCTGCTGCTCCAGGGTCTGGGCGAGGGCGGAACCCACGCGCCCGCAGCCCATGATGACAATATGCATCGCGTCACACCGCGCTTCCTACGGGCACTGCCACCTTAGTGGATGTCGTGCTCATGTCTCTCTTTCGGCTCGCCTGGCGACATGTCGCGGCCAGTGTGCGGGCCGCAGGGGAACATCATGCCGGTGGCCGCCGACGGTGACGCCCCTAGGGCCCGTCCGAGCGCCCCGTGGGACCGCGGGCCCTGCCCCCGGTCCAACGTATCGGCAAGCCCGCGGGGTCCGCACGGGCCGCTCATCCCTCGGCCGACGACCCCCGGCGGCCGATGCTGCGGATGCTGGCGAGAGTCAGGATTCCGAGGCCGACGAGCGTGACGGCGCCGCCGACGAGCTCTGCGGTCAGATGCATGGAACCTCCAGAGAGGACAACGGCCGGGAATCGCGCGGTGTTTGTCATATAGGCACGCCGGGCCTGCAACCTGCGGAATCCGCAGCGGCGGCACCCTCCGAATTCACCCGGAGAGCAGACGGCGGACGGATCGGGGGTGGCGGGTGGGCGGGCGCCCGTTCGAACGCTTACGATCCTCTGTTGTGTCCAAACTGACCGACGTGCCCAAGCGGATTCTGATCGGGCGCGCACTGCGCAGTGACCGGCTGGGGGAAACGCTCCTGCCGAAGCGCATCGCCCTTCCCGTCTTCGCCTCCGACCCGCTGTCCTCCGTGGCGTACGCCCCCGGCGAGGTGCTGCTGGTCCTGTCCATCGCGGGCGTGTCGGCGTACCACTTCAGCCCGTGGATCGCCGTCGCGGTCGTCGTGCTGATGTTCACCGTCGTCGCCTCCTACCGGCAGAACGTGCACGCCTATCCGAGCGGCGGCGGCGACTACGAGGTGGCGACCACCAACCTCGGGCCGAAGGCCGGCCTCACGGTGGCGAGCGCGCTGCTGGTCGACTACGTCCTGACCGTCGCCGTGTCCATCTCCTCCGGGATCGAGAACCTGGGCTCCGCGATCCCGTTCGTCGTGGAACACAAGGTGTTCTGCGCGGTCGCGGTGATCGTGCTTCTGACACTGATGAACCTGCGCGGCGTGAAGGAGTCCGGCAAGCTCTTCGCGATTCCGACGTACGTCTTCGTGGGCGGCGTCTTCATCATGATCGTGTGGGGAGCGTTCCGTGGCCTGGTCCTCGGGGACACCATGCGCGCGCCCACGGCGGACTACGAGATCAAGCCCGAGCACCAGGGCCTGGCGGGCTTCGCCCTGGTCTTCCTGCTGCTGCGGGCCTTCTCCTCCGGCTGCGCCGCGCTCACCGGTGTCGAGGCCATCTCCAACGGCGTCCCGGCCTTCCGCAAGCCCAAGTCGAAGAACGCGGGCACGACACTCGCGATGATGGGCCTGCTCGCCGTCACCATGTTCTGCGGCATCATCGCGCTGGCGGCCACCACCAAGGTCCGCATGTCGGAGAACCCGGCCACCGACCTCTTCCACAACGGCGTCCCGCTCGGCGCGGACTACGTCCAGCACCCGGTGATCTCGCAGGTCGCCGAGGCCGTGTTCGGCGAGGGCAGCTTCCTGTTCATCGTCCTGGCCGCCGCCACCGCGCTGGTCCTCTTCCTCGCCGCGAACACCGCGTACAACGGCTTCCCGCTGCTCGGCTCGATCCTCGCCCAGGACCGCTACCTGCCGCGCCAGCTGCACACCCGCGGCGACCGCCTGGCCTTCTCCAACGGCATCGTGCTCCTGGCCGGCGCCGCCACGCTCCTGGTCTTCATCTACGGCGCCGACTCCACCCGGCTGATCCAGCTCTACATCGTCGGCGTGTTCGTGTCCTTCACGCTCAGCCAGATCGGCATGGTCCGGCACTGGAACCGCCACCTGGCCACGGAGAAGGACCAGTCCAAGCGGCGCCACATGATCCGCTCGCGGGCCATCAACACCTTCGGCGCCTTCTTCACCGGACTGGTGCTGGTCGTCGTCCTCGCCACCAAGTTCACGCACGGCGCGTGGGTCGCCCTGCTCGGCATGTGCATCTTCTTCGCGACGATGACGGCGATCCGCAAGCACTACGACCGTGTCGCCGAGGAGATCGCGGCCCCCGAGAACCCCGAGGAGCAGCCGAGCGACGACCTCGTCCGGCCCTCCCGCGTCCACTCCGTCGTCCTCATCTCCAAGATCCACCGCCCCACCCTGCGCGCCCTGGCCTATGCCAAGCTGCTGCGCTCCGACTCCCTCGAGGCGCTCAGCGTCAACGTCGACCCGGCGGAGACGAAGGCCCTGCGCGACGAGTGGGAGCGGCGCGGCATCGACGTACCGCTGAAGGTGCTGGACTCGCCGTACCGCGAGATCACCCGGCCCGTCATCGAGTACGTCAAGGGCCTGCGCAAGGAGTCACCGCGCGACGCGGTCTCCGTCATCATCCCCGAGTACGTGGTCGGCCACTGGTACGAGCACCTGCTGCACAACCAGAGTGCGCTGCGTCTCAAGGGTCGGCTCCTGTTCACGCCCGGCGTCATGGTCACCTCGGTCCCGTACCAGCTGGAGTCCTCCGAGGCGGCCAAGCGGCGGGCCCGCAAGCGGCAGGACTGGAACGCGCCCGGCGCGGTGCGCCGCGGTCCGGCGCACCACGACCGGTCGCACGACCGGTCGAAGGAGTCGTCGCAGTCGACGTAGACTGGTCGGCTGTTGTCCTTCGACGCGGCCCGTCGTCCGTGGTCCGTCGTCCCCGTCCCGTTCTCTGGAGTCACCCCGCCATGCAGGCAGAACCGAAGAAGTCGCAGGCGGAGTCCCGAGCGGTCTCGCTGGTGGGCGAGGAGTACGAGGTCGAGATCGGCCCCGTCGCCCACGGCGGCCACTGCATCGCCCGCACCGCCGAGGGACAGGTGCTGTTCGTACGCCACGCGCTGCCCGGTGAGCGGGTCGTGGCCCGGGTCACCGAGGGCGAGGAGGGCGCGCGCTTCCTGCGCGCGGACGCGGTCGAGATCCTGGACGCGTCCAAGGACCGCATCGAGGCACCCTGCCCCTTCGCCGGCCCCGGCCGCTGCGGCGGCTGCGACTGGCAGCACGCCAAGCCGGGCGCCCAGCGCCGGCTTAAGGGCGAGGTCGTCGCCGAACAGCTGGAGCGCCTCGCGGGCCTCACGCCCGAGGAAGCCGGCTGGGACGGCACGGTGATGCCGGCCGAGGGCGACAAGGTACCCGCCGGGCAGGTCCCCTCCTGGCGCACGCGCCTGCAGTACGCCGTGGACGACGAGGGCCGCGCGGGCCTGCGCAAGCACCGCTCGCACGAGGTGCAGCCGATCGACCACTGCATGATCGCCGCCGAGGGCGTCAGCGAGCTGGGCATCGAGAAGCGCGACTGGACGGGCATGGAGTCCGTCGAGGCGATCGCGGCGACGGGGTCGCAGGACCGCCAGGTGATCCTCACCCCGAGGCCCGGTGCCCGCCTGCCCATCGTCGAGCTGGACCGCCCGGTCTCGGTCATGCGGGTCGGCGAGAAGGACGGCGGCGTCCACCGCGTCCACGGCCGCCCCTTCGTCCGCGAACGCGCCGACGGCCGCACCTACCGCGTCGGCAGCGGCGGCTTCTGGCAGGTCCACCCGAAGGCCGCCGACACCCTGGTCACGGCGGTCATGCAGGGCCTTCTGCCCCGCAAGGGCGAGATGGCCCTCGACCTGTACTGCGGGGTCGGCCTCTTCGCGGGCGCCCTCGCCGACCGCCTCGGCGACGAGGGCGCGGTGCTCGGCATCGAGTCGGGCAAGCGCGCGGTCGAGGACGCCCGGCACAACCTCGCCGGCTTCGACCGCGTGCGCATCGAACAGGGCAAGGTCGAGGCGGTGCTGCCGCGCACGGGCATCACCGAGGTCGACCTGATCGTCCTCGACCCGCCGCGCGCGGGCGCCGGCCGCAAGACGGTGCAGCACCTGTCGTCCCTGGGCGCCCGGAGGATCGCGTACGTGGCCTGCGACCCCGCCGCCCTGGCCCGGGACCTGGGGTACTTCCGGGACGGGGGGTACCGGGTGCGGACGTTGCGGGTGTTCGACCTGTTCCCGATGACTGCGCACGTTGAGTGCGTGGCGATTTTGGAGCCCGCCGAAAAGGGGCTCTGACCTGCATTTTTCTTGGCTGGATCAGGAGCGGCCTGTTGCGCTCGACCTGTTCTCCAAAGCGCACGACGTAGAGCTTGCGGACCGCTCGTGAAAGCCGCCTGACCTGGCGTTGCACGAGCGGTGCCGCGATGTCGGCGTGGTCGGCCCTTCTCCTGGCGCGAGGGGAAACCGAAGGTCTTGACGCTCGGGTGACGCTATTTCTGAAGGGTCGTCACCGACTGGCGAGGCAGGGCCCTGCCTCTCGCGCCCGATGAAGCAGGTTCTCTCTGCTCCAGGTAATCGTCGAGGGTGCCCTGACGGATCAGGTAGACGGTCAGGGACTGCAGGGTGCAGGGCGTCGACGCCCAGGTCGAGGATCATCAGGGCGCTGTCATTGGTGATGGTGAAGGCGCCGATCACACCGTCGACGGAACAGGTTGCGTTCAGGAGTCTGTGCGGGCGCCGCACCGGCACGGTCTGGAAGCTCGGCTCCGACCGCAGCTCGCCACCAGTCCGAGAGGAGCCGATACTGTCCGGTGCCGGGTGACCCTTCGTGCAAGCGTTGCTGCCCCCGCTCGGCAGACCGGGGCAGCAACGCTTGCACGATCGGCCGGTACTCAACGGGATCGTGTGGAGTTTCGGACCGGAACGGCTTGGCAGGACGTGCCCGAGCGGTACGGCTCCTGGGCCATATTGCACACCCGCTTCCGTCGATGGGTGAAAGGCGGCACCTTTCAGTGAAAGGGGGTTCCGCCCCCCCCGGGACCTTGCGCCCACCGTCGCCGACCGGCTGATGAACCGGCTCCGCGCTCCCGCCACCAACCTGACCCGACGTGAGACCGAAGTCCTCTCACCGGTCGCCGACGGACTGTCCGACCAGGCCATCGGCGCACGCCTCCACTTGACCGAAGGCACCGTCGATATCACCTGGCCTGCATCTATGCCAACCTCGGAACCGACTCGCGCACCGCCGCTGTGGCCACTGTCACCGCCATCGACGACCTCGGGCTCATCCGCCGCTGAACAGTATGTGGTGGGCGGTGTTTCCGTTCTCCACGACTTCAGCGGCGTCCGGAGTTGTGGTGCTGGCTGGGCTTGGTGCCCGCTCCTCTGAACCCATGTGAACGCCCACGGCCAGTTCGAGCCGGACACGCCCCCCGGACCTGGCCTCAGCCGCGGCCAGAATGCCCGGCCCCTGCACCTGGTCTGCCTACCCGTACAGGCGAGGGCGGTCCCTCGGAGCCACTGCCTGTAACTCCGAGGGGCCGCCCTTGGCCGACTCGGCGGTCACCGCGGACGCGGTGCGGTCAGGAGGCACCGTCTGCGTCATCAGGCGCGGCTCGGCCGAGCGAGTTATTCCGGCACCCGTGGGACCAGAAATGTCAGCCCTGCGTGACCGCTTCGAAGACCGTGACGCGGTTGTCGTCGGAGAGCGAGTGGGTGGGGTCGGCGTGCGCGGCGCGGAATGCCTCCGACGAGGTGTAGGCGGTGAATGCGGCGTCGTCCTCGAAGTCGAGGACGGCCAGGTAGCCGTGTGCGCCCTTGCGGGGACGCAGCAGCCGTGCGTTGCGCAGCCCCGGCACGTTGGAAAGGGTGGCGCGCATTCTGACAGTGAAGTGGTCCTCGAACGCGCCCTGGGCGGGCGCGGCGACGGTGAACTCGGTGACGGCGGTGCTCATTTCTGTCTTCTCTCGGTTGTCGGCGTGATGTCGGTGGCTGTCCCGCCCGGCCGGGGCCCGCACGGCGATGGCGATGATGTGCACCGCGTGTCCGATCGAGTCCCTCCGCGGGGTGCGGTTACAGGGCTGGAGTTGGGCTCGGGTCCGCGGCCGGTTGAGGGAGCCTGCCTGTGCGGCGGGCCCAGATTTCGAACGCGATAGTCATGAACGGGGGTACGGCGGCCAGCAGGGCGAAGATCGTGGTCCGGCCCAGCCGCCACTTCAGCCGGATCGCGGCCAGGACGGTCAGGAACACGTAGGCGATGAAGGCGGCGCCGTGGAGGGTGCCGAAGATCCGTACGCCGAGTTCGGTGGTTTCAGGAATGTACTTGAGGTACATCCCGACCAGTAGACCTGCCCACGTGCACGCTTCGATGACCGCGATCCAGGTGAACGCGCGCAGCAGACGCCCGGACCCGGGTTCGGCAGCCTGAGCGGCCGGCGCGTCGGCGGAAGGCGGTTCGGGAGTGGGCGTGGAAGGCGTCGGGGTGCCTGGGCGTGCGGGCCACAGGGCGCGGTCGCCGAGCAGGCGGACGATGGCGGGGACCAGGAGCGGGCGGATGAGGAAGGTGTCCAGCAGGATACCGAAGGCCATGGCGAAGCCGAACTGGAACAGCTCGCGGATCGGCTGGGTCATCAGGACGGCGAAGGTCGCCGCGAGGATGAGGCCCGCGGAGGAGATGACGCCGCCGGTGCGTGTCAGGGCGGCGGTGATCGCCTTCGCTGGGGGCTGGGTGCGCAGTTCCTGCTTGAACCGGCTCATGATGAAGATGTTGTAGTCGACGCCGAGCGCGACGAGGAAGACGAAGATGTACGCGGTGACGCGGTTGCCGATGCCGTCGTCACCGAGGACGGTCACGGTGAAGAAGGTGGTGGCGCCCAGGGTGGCCAGGAACGACAGGATCAGGGTCGCGACCAGGTAGAGCGGGGCAAGGAGCGAGCGGAGCAGCAGGACGAGGACCGCGGTGACGAGGGCCAGGACCAGGAGCACGATGAAGGTCGTGTCGCGGTCGAGGGCGGAGCGGATGTCGGCGTTCTGCGCGGTCTCGCCGCCGATGAGCACCGTGGCGTCCTGCACTCCGGCGGCCTGGGCCGCGGATTGTGTGGCCTGCTTGAGGGGACCGATCGCGTCGAGTGCCTTCGAGCTGTAGGGGTCGAGGTCGAGGACGACGTCGTAGAAGACGGTCTTGCCGTCCTTGCCCATGCGGGGGTCTGCTACACGGCTGACGTGATCGGCGTCGGTGAGCGCGGTGGCGATGTCGGCGGGTGCGGGGCCGGAGCGCAGGTTGTCCTGGGAATGAACAACGACGGTACTGGGAGCGATCTCGCCGGGCCCGAATTCCTCGTGGATGAGGTGCTGGCCGTGCTCCGACTCGGTGGCGGCGCGGAAGCCGCTGAGGGTGTTGAAGCTCTCCTGGTAGCCGAGCAGTCCCGCGCTCAGCACCACCAGGAGTGCGATCACGGCCGAGGCCACCTTGACGGGAGCCCGTGCGACCAGGGCGGCGATGCGGTGCCAGACGCCTGCGCCGCGACTGCGTTCGGCGGCCTTGTCCACGCCCCCGGGCCAGAACACGCCCTTGCCCAGCAGGAGGACCAGGGCGGGGATGAAGGTGAACGCCACCAGCGCCATGACGGCCACGCCCAGAGCGAGGTACGGTCCGAAGCCGTGAAGTGCCGGGGAGACGGCCACGAGCAGGGCAAACATGGCGAGCACGATGGTCGAGGCGCTGGCGAGGACGGACTCGGCGGTGCGGCGCACGGCGGCCTGCATCGCGCGGGCGCGGTCTGGCTCGTCGAGCAGGGTCTCGCGGTAGCGGGCGGTGATGATCAGCGCGTAGTCCGTGCCCACCCCGAACAGCAGCACGGTCATGATCGAGGCGGTCTGGGAGCTGACCGTGATGACTCCGGCGTCCGCGAGAATCGCGCCGAGAGTCTCCGCCACGCGCATAGCCACGCCCACGGCAAGAAGCGGCACGAGCGCCATCAGGGGCGAGCGGTAGATCGCCAGCAGGATGATCAGGACGAGCACGACGGTGGCCAGCAGCAGGACTTTGTCACCGCCGCTGAAGACCTTCACGGTGTCGGTGGCGATCCCGGCGGGGCCGGTCACCGCGACGTCGGCGGGCCCGGCCCGGTCGGACGCGAGGGCACGCACCTCGTCGACCGCATTCTGGAAGGACTCGTCCGAGGGGCTTCCCTCCATGGGCACGATGACCAGCTGAGCACCGCGGTCCTGCGAGACCAACTCGGCCGCAGCGTCGGGAGCGGTCACCGTGGAGACCACGCTCACGACATGGTCGGGTCGGCTGGTTCCGGAAAGGGCCGAGGTGATGGCGGCGACCGATTGCGTGGCGCTCTTCGCGGCGTCGGTGCCCTTGCCGCGGACCACGATGATCGCCGGCGTCGCGTCCTGGCCCGGAAGCTGGGCGCGGACGAGATCACGGGCCTTCATGGAGTCCGAGGCGGCGGGCGGCAGGTTGGCGGAGGCGTTGTCCTCGACGGATTCCAGGGCCGGGGCGACCCCGGCGAGGAGGCCCGCGATCAGGACCCAGAAGGCCACCACCACGGCGGCGCGCTTCTTCGATCCCAGGAGACATCGCAGCAGAGCGGGGGAGTTCATCGGTTGCATCGGGCAGCCTTCAGCAGGAAGTACGGACAGAACTTAGCGACAGGGTGTCTCTAAGTTGCGTCAAGCTAACACGCCCCCTCGGCCTCTCGGGCGTGGGGGTAGGTTGGCGGGAGACGGCACAGCGTCCGAGGTGAAGCGGAGAAAATGCCCAAGATTGAAGCCGGCAGCGTCCGGGAGCACCGGGCGCAGCGGCTCGCGCAGCTGATCGACGCGGCCGAGGAGCTCCTGGAAGAGGGTGGTGCCGAAGCCCTCACGGCCGGAGCGGTTGCCGCGCGAGCCGGGATCGCCCGCAACAGCATCTACCGCTACTTCAACTCCATCGACGACCTGCTCGAACTCGTCGTCACCCGCGAATTCCCCGCCTGGATCGACGCAGTGGAGCAGGCCATCGCGGCCGAGACCACACCCGCCGCCCAGGCTGCCGCCTACGTCAGGGCCAACCTCGAACAGGCGGCTCGCGGCACCCACGGCTGGCGGGCCGCGCTCTCGCGCGACTCGCTCTCCCCGTCGGCGCGGGAGAGGGTGAGGAATCTGCACATCTCGCTACATGAGGCGCTCGCCCGGGTCGTGCGCGAACTGGGGCTGCCACAGCCAGAGCTGACCGTGGCGGTGGTCCAAGCAGTCGTCGATGCGTGCATCCGCAGAATCGACCAAGGCGACGATCTGACGACCGTGTCCGACTTCGCGGCCGGAGCGACGCGTCGACTGCTCGCGGATGACGACTTGCCACATCACCCGTGACGCACCCCGCCCAGGCGGCTCGCAGGCCCGTCGACAGCGAAGCCCCGGCAGAACGAGCCCGATCTTGAGCCGCACGGGACCGTGACGCAGACCGCTGGTGGCTCATGTCTCGTCTCATCCGATCTTGCCACCGGGCGGCCGACCGGTCAGTGCCCGACGCCCATCGATTACGAGGTCCACGACCCGAACCAGCGCGTTCAGTGCGTTGACGTTCGTGGTGCGCTCATTGGTCACCCGGCCTCTGGGGGTCACCAGCGCTTTTACTGGCTCTAACAAAAGCTGCTGATCATGAGGCTGTCGGCCTCTCTGCTCGTATATGTGGGTATGGGAAACAGTCAGTCGCGGCCGTGGATCGTGTCGGATGAACTGTGGTCGCTGATCGAGCCGTTGCTGCCGAAGCCGGGTCCGAAGAAGGTCCAGGGCAGACCGCGGGTGCCGGACCGCCAGGCCCTGTCGGGGATCCTGTTCGTCCTGCACACCGGCATCCAGTGGGAGTACCTGCCCCAGGAGCTCGGCTTCGGCTCGGAGATGACCTGCTGGCGGCGTCTTGCGGCCTGGAACGAGGCCGGCGTCTGGGACCGACTGCACGTACTGCTGCTGAACGAGCTGCGGTCGAAGAACCAGCTGGACTGGGAACGCGGTGATCGACTCCTCGCACGTGCGGGCCGCCCGACGGGGCCCAAAAGCGGGCCCAGCCCGGTCGACCGCGCACGGCCGGGCAGCAAGCACCACCTCATCGTCGACGGACAGGGCATCCCGCTCGCGGTGTCGCTGACCGGCGGCAACCGCAACGACGTCACCCAGCTCGAGCCGCTGCTCGACAAGGTTCCCGCCGTCGCGGGCCGGGTCGGCAGACCCCGTCGACGCCCCGATGCACTGCTGGCGGACCGCGGCTACGACCACGACAAGTACCGCCGCCTGCTCTGGCAGCGCGGGATCCGCCCCGTGATCGCGAGACGGGGCGAGCCCCACGGCACTGGCCTGGGCATCTTCCGCTATGTCGTTGAGCGCACGATCGCCTGGCTCCACGGCTTCCGCCGCCTGCGCATCCGCTGGGAACGACGCGACGACATCCACGAAGCATTCCTCGGCCTCGCCGTCTGCCTGATCACCCACCGTCACGTTCGACGCCTCTGTTAGGACCTCTTTAGACATCATCTCATTTGGTCGGGATAAGGTGTCGGTCACGGTTGACACACAAGGGCATCGATGCAGGTCGCCCCAGCGGATAACCAGACCAAG
>NZ_JBEZVJ010000033.1:0-71087 GCF_040636935.1 Streptomyces sp. NPDC032940
CGGCCTTCTGGAAGTCGTCGCCGAACGCGTCGTCGAACGTCTTCATCATGCTCGCGCCGCCGATCTCCTCGATCCGCAGCGAACGCCCCCGGGCTGCCGCGGCGTCGGCCCGGCGCCTGCCGGGTGCCGTCTGCCGCCGGGCCGTCGGCCGCTCACCGTTCGGCCCGCCGGTGATCCGAACGGCGGGACCCGCGCGCGGTGCCCGGGAGGGCGCGGCGCCCACCCCGTACCGGTTCTCGAATCCTGGAAACGCGGAGATGCCAGCATGCTCGAAACCACCCCGCCGTCCACGTCCACCCGGCCGGTCCGGCTGCGCGGTCTGGCGCCGGACGACGCGGACACCGGCGGCCGGCGCATGCTCGCCGGCCTCGCCGACGGCACGGTGTCCGACCCGCCGGCCGCCCGCACGCTCGCGCTGCCGCCCGCCACCTCGTGGCTGCCCGGCCTGGTCGTCTGCGAGACGTCCTTCGACGAGGAGCTGACCCTCACCCCCGGCGTCGTCTTCGGCGGCTGGATCGCCTGCCTGGTCGACCACTTCGCCGGGCTGGTGATGCTGTCGGCGATCCCGGACGGCAGCGGCTTCCTCACCGCCGGCCTGTCCGTCGAGTACCACGCACCGCTGGTGCCCGGCCCCGTCCGCATCGAGACCGTACTGACCAGCTGCTCCACCCGCCGCGCCGTGGCCGAGGTGCGCTTCGCGCAGGACGGCGCCCGCGCCTGCACCGGGACCGTCGAGCAGATCATCCACCGCACCACCGGCCCGCACACGGAGCGAGGGACATGCGCGACAGCGAACTGACCCAGGACCACCGCGACTTCCAGGCCATGGTGCGCGACTTCGTCGAGCGGGAGATCGTCCCGTTCCACGCCGACTGGGAGCGCGCCGGGCTCGTCGACCGCGAGGTGTGGCGCCGCGCCGGCAAACTCGGGCTGCTGGGCATCGACGTACCGGAGGAGTACGGCGGCGGAGGCGTCCGCGACTTCCGCTACCAGGTCCTGCTCAGCGAGGAGATCATGCGGGTCGGCGCGACCGGCATCGGCTTCGCCCTGCACAACGACGTCGTCGCGCCCTACCTCCTGGAGCTGGCCACCGACGAGCAGAAACGGCGCTGGCTGCCCGGCTTCTGCTCGGGCGACCTGGTCACCGCCATCGCGATGACCGAACCGGAGGCCGGCAGCGATCTCCAGGCCATCCGCACGACCGCCTTCCAGGACGGCGACGACCATGTGCTGCGGGGCGCCAAGACGTTCATCACCAACGGCATCCACGCCGACCTGGTCGTCGTGGTCGCCCGCACCCGCCCCGGCACGGGCGCGCGCGGCCTGAGCCTGCTCGTGGTCGAGCGGGGCATGCCCGGATTCTCCCGCGGCCGCAAGCTGGAGAAGATCGGCATGGCCGCGCAGGACACCGCCGAGCTGTTCTTCGACGACGTCCGGGTCCCGGCCGCCAACCTGCTCGGCACCCCCGGCCGTGCCTTCCTGCACCTGGCCGCCAACCTGCCGCAGGAGCGGCTCGGCATCGCCGCCTACGCCGTGGCCGCCGCCGAGACCGCCTTCGCCCAGACCCTCGCGTACTGCAAGAGCCGCACCGCCTTCGGACAGCCCGTCGGATCGTTCCAGCACGTCCGCTTCGAACTGGCCGAGATGGCCACCGAGCTGGACGTGGCCCGCACCTACGTCGACCGGGCGGTGGCCGAGCACAACGCGGGCCGGCTCGACGCGGTCGCCGCGGCCAAGGCCAAGTGGTGGGCCACCGACGTCCAGCGCCGGGTCCTCGACCGCTGCGTCCAACTGCACGGCGGCTACGGCTTCATGCGGGAGACGCCCGTCGCCAGGGCGTTCGTGGACAACCGGGTGCACCCGATCTACGGCGGCACCAACGAAATCATGAAGGAGATCATCGGCCGGGACCTCGGCGTCTGATCCCGGCCGTCCGCTCCGCCCGCACCAGTCCGGCGACTCCGCCGACGACCCGACGCAAAGGACCACGATGACGGCAACGACCCACCGGACCGCGGCGAGCGCACACCAGTGGACCACCCCGGCCGGCGCCGAGGTGACCCGCCGGTCCGAGCCCCTGGACCTCGCCCGGGCCAAGACCGAGCTCGCCCGGCTGGAAGAAGCCCTGGACACCCGGCGCGGACTGCTGATGTCGGGCCGCAGCGACCAGCCGGGCCGCTACCGGCCCCACGACATCGCGTACGTCGACCCGCCCGTCGAGGTGACCGCCCACCAGGACGACGTCCGGCTGCG
Organism: Streptomyces sp. NPDC032940; assembly: GCF_040636935.1. NCBI lineage: Bacteria > Bacillati > Actinomycetota > Actinomycetes > Kitasatosporales > Streptomycetaceae > Streptomyces > Streptomyces sp. NPDC032940. The sequence continues at coordinate 2,254 of NZ_JBEZVJ010000033.1, forward strand.
CGCGCTCAACGAACGCGGCCGCGTCCTGCTGCCCGCCCTCCTCCAGGCCCTGACCCCGCTGGGACCCCGCCACGACGAGACCGCGGGCACCGTCACCGTCGCCATCGACCCGAGCGGCGGCGCACGCCACGACCGGGCCCCCTTCGCCGAGGAGGACCGCACCCGGCTGCCCTCGGCCTTCACCGTGCTGCGCGCCCTCGTCGCCGCCCTGGCGGCACCGGACGACGACGTGTGGGGCCTGTACGGCGCCTTCGGCTACGACCTCGTCCTCCAGCTCGACCCCGTACCCCACCATCAGGACCGCGACCCGCGCGACCGCGTCCTCGCCCTGCACATACCGGACCGCATCCTGTGCGTCGACCGGCACCGGGGCACCGCCGTGCGCCACAGCTACGACTTCTCCCACGCCGGCCGCAGCACCTCCGGGCTCGACCGGGCCACGCCCGCCGTGCCCCTCGCCCCGCCCGCCCGGCCGACCGCCCCGCGCGACCACGCCCCGGGCGCGTACGCGGAACTCGTCGGCCTCGCGAAGGAGCGGTTCCGGGCCGGCGACCTGTTCGAGGTCGTGCCCGGCCAGAGCTTCCACCGGCGCGCCGGGGCGGCGCCCTCGGAGGTGTTCCGCCGGCTGCGCACCCGCAACCCGGCGCCGTACGGCCTGCTCATGAACCTCGCCGACGGCGAGCACCTGGTGGGGGCGTCGCCGGAGATGTTCGTCCGCGTCGACCCGCGGGCCCGCACCGTCGAGTCCTGCCCGATCAGCGGCACCGTCGCGCGCGGCCGCGATCCGCAGGAGGACGCCGAACAGATCCGCGCGCTGCTCGGCTCCGAGAAGGAGGAGTCGGAGCTGACGATGTGCACCGACGTGGACCGCAACGACAAGGCGCGGGTGTGCGTACCGGGCAGCGTCGAGCTGCTGGCGCGCCGGCAGATCGAGCTGTACTCGCGGCTCATCCACACCGTCGACCACGTCCGCGGCCGGCTCCGCGACGACCGCGACGCGCTCGACGCCTTCATGAGCCACATGTGGGCGGTGACCGTCACGGGAGCCCCCAAGCGGGCGGCGATCGCCTTCGTGGAGGAGCACGAGCGCAGCCCGCGCCGCTGGTACGGCGGTGCGGTGGGCCGCATCGGCTTCGACGGGGGCCTGGAGACCGCGCTCACCCTGCGCACCGTGCAGTTCCGCGACGGCGTCGCCACCGTGCGGGCCGGGGCCACGCTGCTGTTCGACTCGGACCCGCGGGCGGAGGAGGCCGAGACGGTGCTCAAGGCCGGCGCGCTCCTCGACGCGGTCGAGAACGCGGGCGGCGACGCGGTGCGGAGGGCGGGCGCGGACGTACGGCCGGCCGCCGCGCCGGCGGTCCGGGACGGCCGGCGGCGCCGCGTGCTGCTCGTCGACCACCAGGACTCCTTCGTCCACACGCTCGGCGACTACGTCCGGCAGACGGGCGCGGAGGTGGTCACCTACCGCGCCGGATTCCCCCTCGACCTGCTCGACACCGTCGCGCCCGATCTGGTGCTCCTGTCGCCCGGTCCCGGCCGCCCGGCCGACTTCGGGATGTCCGCCCTGCTGGACGGGGTCCTGTCCCGCGGCCTGCCGGTGTTCGGGGTCTGCCTGGGCCTCCAGGGCATCGTGGAACACTTCGGCGGCACCCTCGGCACGCTGCCCTGGCCCGTGCACGGCAAGCCGTCGACGGTCGAGGTCGCCGGTGACGGCGGGACCGTGTTCCGGAACCTGCCGGCCCGGTTCCGCGCCGGGCGCTACCACTCCCTGTACGCCGATCCGGCGACGCTCCCGGCCGGCCTGAGGGTGACCGCCCGCACCGCCGACGGCACGGTGATGGGCGTCGAGCACCGGACGCTGCCGGTGGCGGCCGTGCAGTTCCACCCCGAGTCGATCATGACGACGGGGGAGGGTGCGGGCCGGGCCCTGATCGCCAACGCCGTGTCCGGACTCAGGGGCCCCGTACGGGCCACCGTGACCGCAGGGAGCCCGCGATGACGCAGCACGAGGACGACCGGCCGTCCGCGGACGACATCCCCACCGCCCGTGCCGTCCCCCGCTCACCCTTCACCCGCGGCGCACGCCTGATGTCCCTGCCGCTCGGCTTCGCCGGCCGCTCCGCGCTCGGCTTCGGGCGGCGGCTGCTGGGGGAGAACGCCGACCTCCTCGCCGACGAGGTGCAGCGCCGCACCGCCACGCACCTCTTCCGCGTGCTGGGCGAACTCAAGGGCGGGGCCATGAAGTTCGGCCAGATGCTCTCCGTCTTCGAGGCGGCGCTCCCGCCGGAGGCCGTCGGCCCCTACCGGGCCGCCCTGACGCTCCTTCAGGAGGCCGCGCCCGCCCTGCCGGCCGAGCAGGTGCACGCGGTCCTGCGCGAGGAGCTCGGCCCGGACTGGCGCGAGCGGTTCACCGAGTTCGAGGACGTGCCCGCGGCGGCCGCCTCCATCGGCCAGGTGCACCGCGCCGTCCACACCGACGGCAGGACCGTCGCCGTGAAGATCCAGTACCCGGGGGCCGGCGAGGCACTGCTCGGGGACTATGCCCGACTCGGCCGTCTGATCCGGCTGTTCTCCCTGGTCACCCCCGGTCTGGACGTCGAGCCGATGCTGCGCGAACTGCGCGAACGCGTCGCCGAGGAGCTGGACTACCGGCTCGAGGCCGAGGCCCAGCAGGCGTTCGCCGACGCCTACCGCGACGACAAGGAGATCTCGGTCCCCGAGGTGGTGACGTACACCCGCCGGGTGCTCGTCACGGAGTGGATCGAGGGGACGCCGCTCGCCTCGGTCATCCGCGAGGGCTCGCAGGCCGAGCGCGACGACGCGGGCCTCCTGTACGCGCGCTTCCTCTTCTCCGGGCCCGAGCGGGCGGGGCGCCTGCACGCCGACCCGCACCCCGGGAACTTCCGGCTGCTCCCCGACGGCAGGCTCGGTGTCCTGGACTTCGGCGCCGTCAAGCACCTTCCCGACGGTTTCCCGCCGGCCCTCGGCAGTCTGATCCGGCTGGCCCAGGACGGGGACTGGGCCGCCGCCCAGGACGTCCTCGTGCGGGAGGGCTTCATCACGGCGGGCGCTCCCCTCGACCACGCCGCGCTCGGCGCGTTCCTGCTGCCGGTGGCCACGCCGTCGGCCGGGGAGACGTACCGCTTCACGCGCGAGTGGCTGCGCGAGGAGGTCGTGCACTCCGTCGACCTGCGCGAGGGCGGACTGCTGCGCCGCTTCAACCTCCCGCCCTCCTACGTGCTGGTGAACCGCGTCGTCGGCGCGGCCACCGCGGTGCTGTGCCAGCTGGAGTGCGAGATCCCGTTCCGTGCGGAGGCGGCCCGCTGGCTGCCCGGATTCGTGCCCGGCACGGCAGCGGCGGGGGAAGCGGAGGCCGAGGCGTCGGACGACTGAGCGGTCCGGCAAGGCCCGGTCCGTCCCGGCACCGTGTGTCCCCGGCCCCGTTCGCCTGTATAACGGTATGCAGAATCCGTCGAGGGTGAATAGGTCGAGGGGGAGCAGGATGAGCGGGACGGACAGCCCGGCCGCACGGCTGCAGGCGCTCTTCGAGGGGCACCGGCTGACGCCGACCCAGCGGCGCATCGCGCACAGCATGGTGCGGCGCGCGGCCGACGTGCCCTTCCTGTCCAGCGTCGAGCTGGCCGAGCTGGCCGGGGTCAGCCAGCCGTCCGTGACCCGCTTCGCCGTCGCCCTCGGCTTCGACGGCTACCCGGCCCTGCGCCGCCACCTGCGCGAGGTCGCCCCCGCGGAGACGGCGCCGGACACGGGCACCTGCAACGAGTACCAGCAGGCCGTGGAGGCCGAGATCGAGAACCTGCGGCACCTGGCGGAGGCGCTGGCCGACCCCGGGCCGGTGCGGGAGGCCGGCCGGGTCCTCGCGGGCAGCCGGCCGCTGCCCGTCCTCGGGCTGCGCGCGGCGGCCGCCCAGGCGCACGGCTTCGCCTACTTCGCCGCCAAGGTCCACCCCGACGTGCGGCTCCTCAACGAGGGCGGCACGATGATCCACGACCGCATAGACGCCGCCGTCCGGGCCGGCGCGAGCGCCCTGCTCTGCTTCGCCCTGCCCCGGCATCCGCGCGAGGTCGTCGACACCCTCGCGCACGCCAAGGAGGCGGGGCTCACGGTCGTGACCGTCGCCGACTCAGCCTTCGCGCCGGTCGCCAAGGTGTCCGACCTGCTGCTGCCCGCCGCCGTCGGCACCGGCCTCGCCTTCGACACGGCCTGCGCGCCGATGCTGCTGGGCCGGATGCTGCTGGAGGCGATGTGCGACGACCTGCCGGACGCCCAGGCCCGGCTGGAGGAGTTCGACGCCAAGGCGGTGGCCCGGGGCCTGTTCGTGGAGTGACCCGTCCGGCCGACGGGTTCTCAGATTCGTCTCAGCTTCCCCCGCTACAGTGCGGCGCCCGGCAACAGGACTGCGGACGAGGAGGCGGGAACGTGGCACGCGGAGGACAGGGACTGGCTCGGGTCGCCGTCGTCGTACGGGCGGGGGCGGCGCCGCTGTGGTGGCTGGGCGTACTCGCGGCGGGCATCGGCCTGCCGGTGCCGGGACTGACCGGGCGCAGGATCGGCGTCCTGGCCGGCGCGGCGCTGTTCCTCGTGGCGGCGGCCGTGGTGGCCTGCGTGCGCCGCAAGCGCTACACCGCCCTGGCCGGCTCGGCCGCCCGCGCCGGCAAGCACGACGTCCTCCAGGACCGTGCGGTGACCGTGCGCAACTGGCGCCGGGGCCACCGCTGGTGGCTGCTGCTGGCCTTCCTCGCCGCGCTCGCCGCCACCTTCGCCGTCCCGGCGGCGGCCGGACTGCTGATGGCGGGCTGCGGCGTCGGCCTGTGGCTGAAGTCGGCCTGGATCGGCCGCCGCGAACAGGCCGGCGACGCCCTGCTCTGGGTCCGCGTGGACTGGCTCGCCCCCGACGCCGGCCGCCCGGCGGGCAAGACGGTCAAGGCCTACCGCAGCACAGGCATCGCAGCGGGCGACGCGGCCCCGGGCGGAGCCAGGCGCAAGACGCCGGCGCTGGTCTGACAGGGAGCTCGGCTCCTGGGGAGGGCCGGGGCGCTGCGCGCCCGGCCCTCCCCAGGAGCGCGGGGAACTGCGCGACCAGCCACGACATGGCCGCACCCTACGAACCACCCGCACCCCCACGGCGAAGACCGCTCAACGAGCCGACGTACGCACCACCGGACTCGGCCACGATCTCCCCGACGCTCTGCGCCTCCCGCACGGTCGCGAAGCCGACACCCCCCTCCCCGCCCCCGGCGAACCCGTACACCGCGGGCCGCGCCAGCGAGTTGTACGCGTAGTGGTGCGCGAAGTAGTACGCCCCCGTGTCCAGCGCCGCCGCGTAGTCCCCCTGCTCCAGCAGCGGCAGCGCGCACCCCGACGCCAGCAGGTCCCCCGCGAAGCACGCCGGCCCCGCCACGTCCTGCACCACGTCCGGCCCCTCCTTCGGCAGCCCCTTGCCGCCGTACGCGGCGATCCGCAGCGGCCACGCCCCCGGCGCGTACACCGTCCGCGTCGCCACCTGCACGCCCGCGTGCGTCACCGCGACCGGCCGGCCCCCCGCGCTCTTGGCGTACTCCACACGGGCCACCACCGTGCCGTGCTTGGCCAGCAGCGACCGGCCGAACTCGGTGACCAGCCCGTACCGCCCGTCGAACAGCCCCGGCACCGCCTCGCGCAGCACGTGCGCGTACGCGGCGTACGTCGGTGTCGTCTCCTCGGAGGCGAAGTTGACCGGCAGCCCGCCGCCGATGTCGAGCGTGTCCACCTGCCGGCGCCCGGCCCGCTCGTTGATCTCCTCGGCGAGCGCGTACGTCTCCGCCACGCCCCGGGCCATGAGCGTGAGCGGGATGCCCTGGGAGCCGGTGTGCGCGTGCAGCCGGGTCAGCCACGGCCGGTCCAGATACGCCCGCACCACCCACTCGCGCGCGCCCTCGTCGCGCAGCGCCACGCCGAACTTCGAGGTGGCCGTGGCCGTCGAGAGCGCCTCGATGGAGCCGCCGCCGACCTGGGGGTTGACCCGGATGCCGAGCGGGGACCGGCCGGTCCCCGCCGTCATCAGGGCGTCCAGGCGCTCCAGCTCCTGCGGGTTGTCCGCGTTGACGGCGATGCCCAGCGCCAGGGCCTCGCGCAGCTCTTGGGGCGTCTTGGCGGGCGAGTCCAGCACCGTCCGCTCCGCCGGCACCCCCGCCGCCCGCGCCAGCGCCAGCTCGCCCGGGCTCGCGACCTCCGCGCCGATGCCCTCCTCGTGCAGCAGCCGCAGCACCGGGACCAGGGGGCTCGCCTTCACCGCGAAGGCGTGCAGCACGGGCGTCCCCGGCGCCGTCACCGCCTCGAACGCCGTCCGCAGCGCCGCCGCCGACTCGCGGATCCCGGCGACGTCCAGCAGACCGACGATCGGGGTGTCGGGCCCGAGCAGCCCCTGCTCCACGGCCGCCCGCACCGCCTCGTCCCGCCGCGCGGCCCGCTCCGCGTCCGTGCCGTCCAGCTCGCTGCTCGTGCCCGTGCCGTCGCTCACGCGATCCTCCACCGTCGCCGCCCGTCCTGTGCGTCCAGCCCCACACTCGCACGCACGCGTGGCGGGACACGAACGTATTGACTAGTTCTATTCACGAGGCGAGTATGTGAATATCCGCAGTAACAATCCGCCGGGAAGAGCCACCAGGAGGCAGACCATGTCCGGATCCCGCCCGCCCGTCTCCCGCCACCACCCTCAACCGAGGCCCTACGGGCCGCCCCCTGGTGGGGTCCGAGCGCCACGCGGGACGACGCCGAGCGCGCTGGGCTGGCAGCAGGAGGCCGCCCTGCGGATGCTGCAGAACAACCTGGACCCCGAGGTCGCCGAGCACCCCGACAAGCTCGTCGTCTACGGCGGCACCGGCAAGGCCGCCCGCGACTGGCGCTCCTTCGACGCCATGGTCCGCACCCTTCGGACCCTCAAGCAGGACGAGACGATGCTCGTCCAGTCGGGCCGCCCGGTCGGCGTCATGCAGACCCACGAGTGGGCCCCGCGCGTCCTCATCGCCAACTCCAACCTCGTCGGCGACTGGGCCAACTGGGAGGAGTTCCGCCGCCTGGAGGCCCTCGGCCTGACCATGTACGGGCAGATGACCGCCGGCTCCTGGATCTACATCGGCACCCAGGGCATCCTCCAGGGCACCTACGAGACCTTCGCCGCCGTCGCCGCGAAGAAGTTCGGCGGCACCCTCGCCGGGACCATCACCCTCACCGCCGGCCTCGGCGGCATGGGCGGTGCCCAGCCCCTCGCCGTGACGATGAACGACGGCGTCGCGATCTGCATCGACTGCGACCCCCGCGCCATCGACCGCCGCATCGAGCACCGCTACCTCGACGTGCGGGCCGACTCCCTCGACCACGCCCTCCACCTCGCCACCGAGGCCCGCGACCAGCGCAAGCCGCTGTCCATCGGCGTCCTCGGCAACGCCGCCGAACTGGTGCCCCAGCTCCTCGCCATGGGCGCCCCCGTCGACATCGTGACCGACCAGACCTCGGCCCACGACCCGCTCGCCTACCTCCCCGTCGGCACCGCCTTCGAGGACATGGCCGACGCCGCCGTCAAGGACCCGGCCGGCTTCACCACCCGCGCCCGCGAGTCCATGGCCCGGCACGTCGAGGCCATGGTCGGCTTCCAGGACGCCGGCGCCGAGGTCTTCGACTACGGCAACTCCATCCGCGGCGAGGCCCAGCTCGCCGGCTACGACCGGGCCTTCGCCTTCCCCGGCTTCGTCCCCGCCTACATCCGCCCCCTGTTCTGCGAGGGCAAGGGCCCCTTCCGCTGGGCCGCCCTCTCCGGCGACCCCGCCGACATCGCCAAGACCGACAAGGCCATCCTCGACCTCTTCCCGGAGAACGAGTCCCTGGCCCGCTGGATCAAGATGGCCGGCGAACGCGTCCACTTCCAGGGCCTGCCCGCCCGCATCTGCTGGCTCGGCTACGGCGAGCGCGACAAGGCCGGTGAGCGCTTCAACGACATGGTCGCGAGCGGCGAACTGGCCGCGCCGATCGTCATCGGCCGCGACCACCTCGACTGCGGCTCCGTGGCCTCCCCGTACCGCGAGACCGAGGCCATGCTCGACGGCTCCGACGCCATCGCCGACTGGCCGCTGCTCAACGCCATGGTCAACGTGGCCTCCGGCGCCTCCTGGGTCTCCCTCCACCACGGCGGCGGCGTCGGCATGGGCCGCTCCATCCACGCCGGGCAGGTCACCGTCGCCGACGGCACCGCGCTCGCCGGCGAGAAGATCCGCCGCGTCCTCACCAACGACCCCGGCATGGGTGTCATCCGGCACGTCGACGCCGGGTACGACATCGCCGAGTCCGTCGCCGAGGACCGCGGGGTGCGGGTGCCGATGCGTGAAGGCGACGAGACGCGCGAGGGCGGCGACGCGTGAGCTTCCACAGCATGTGGGCGGAGCTGCTGCCGGTCGGCCGCAGCTCCGCCTCCGGCGGCTACCGCCGCTTCGCCTGGACCGGCGCCGACGCCGACTGCCGGGCCTGGTTCCGTCAGCAGGCCGAGGACCGCGGCCTGACCCACGAGGTCGACCGCAACGGCAACCAGTGGGCCTGGCTCGGCGACCCCGCCGCCGGGAACGCCGTCGTCACCGGCTCCCACCTGGACTCCGTCCCCGACGGCGGCGCCTTCGACGGCCCCCTCGGCGTGGTCTCCGCCTTCGCCGCCCTGGACGAACTGCGCCGCAGGGGAGCGCGGATCACCAGGCCGCTCGGCATCGTCAACTTCGGCGACGAGGAGGGCGCCCGCTTCGGCCTCGCCTGCGTCGGCTCCCGGCTCACCTCCGGCGCGCTCACCGTCGAGCAGGCCCACCGCCTGACCGACGGCGACGGCATCACGCTGCCGCAGGCCATGGAGGCCGCCGGCTACGACCCGGACGCCATCGGAGCCGACCCCGAACGTCTCGACCGCATCGGCGCCTTCGTCGAGCTCCACGTCGAGCAGGGCCGCGCCCTCGACCTGTCCGGCGACCGGATCGGCCTCGCGTCCGCCATCTGGCCGCACGGACGCTGGCGGTTCGACTTCCGCGGCGAGGCCAACCACGCCGGCACCACCCGCCTCGCCGACCGGCGCGACCCGATGCCGACCTACGCCGAGACCGTCCTCGCCGCCCGCCGCGAGGCCGAACTCGCCGGTGCCGTCGCCACCTTCGGCAAGATCGCCGTCGAGCCGAACGGGGTCAACGCCATCCCCTCCCTCGTCCGCGGCTGGCTCGACTCCCGCGCCGCCGACCAGGCGAGCCTGGACACCGTGGTCACCGGCATCGAGAACGCCGCCCGCGAGTACGCGGCCGCCCACGGCGTCGACCTCGACGTGGTCCGCGAGTCCTTCACGCCCGTCGTCGAGTTCGACCACGCCCTGCGTGACGAACTCGCCCGCATCCTGGGCGACGACACCGAGCTGAAGGTCCCCGTCCTGGGCACCGGCGCCGGACACGACGCCGGAATCCTCTCCGGACGCATCCCGACCGCCATGCTGTTCGTGCGCAACCCCACCGGCGTCTCGCACTCCCCGGCGGAATCCGCCGACGAGGACGACTGCGTGGCCGGGGTGCACGCACTCGCCGACGTACTGGAAGGGCTGGCCCGCACGTGACCCCCACCCCGCGGACGTACTGGCTGGAGCACGCCTGGCTCGGCACCCACGTCGAGCCGGGCGTCGCCGTGGACGTGCACGACGGCCGCATCTCCGCCGTCCGCACGGACACCCCCACCCCGCCCCCCGGAGCCGAGCCCCTGCGCGGCCTGACCCTGCCGGGGCTCGCCAACGCCCACAGCCACGCCTTCCACCGCGCCCTGCGCGGCACCGTCCAGGTCGGCTCCGGGACCTTCTGGACCTGGCGCGAGGTCATGTACTCCGTCGCCGACCGGCTGACCCCCGAGGCCTACCTCGACCTCGCCCGCGCGGTGTACGCCGAGATGGCCCTGGCCGGCATCACCACCGTCGGAGAGTTCCACTACGTCCACCACGCCCCCGGCGGCACCCCCTACGCCGACCCCAACGCCATGGGCGAGGCCCTGATCGAGGCAGCCGCCCAGGCCGGCGTCCGCATCACCCTCCTCGACACCTGCTATCTCTCCGCCGGCTTCGGAGAGCCCCCGAACACGCACCAGCTCCGCTTCTCCGACGGGACGGCGGACGCCTGGGCGGAACGCTGTGCAGTTCTCAAGGAACGGGATCACGCACGGATCGGGGCGGCGATCCACTCCGTACGGGCCGTGCCCGCCGGCCAGTTGGCGACCGTGGCGCAGTGGGCGGAGGCGCGGCGGGCCCCGCTGCACGTGCACCTGTCCGAGCAGACCGCCGAGAACGACGCCTGTCTGCAGGCCCACGGCCGCACCCCGACCCGCCTCCTGGCCGACCACGGCGTGCTCGGCCCCCGCACCACCGGCGTCCACAACACCCATCTCACCGACGAGGACGTCGCCCTGCTCGGCGGCAGCCGCACCGGCACCTGCATGTGCCCGACCACCGAACGGGACCTCGCCGACGGCATCGGCCCGGCCCCCGCCCTCCAGCGCGCCGGCTCGCCGCTCTCCCTCGGCTCCGACAGCCACGCCGTCGTCGACCTGCTGGAAGAGGCACGCGCCATGGAGCTGAACGAGCGGCTGCGCACCCGCACCCGCGGCCACTGGACCGCCGCAGCACTGCTGCGCGCGGCCACCGCCGACGGCCACGCCGCCCTCGGCTGGGACGACGCCGGCCGCATCGAGGCCGGCGCCCGCGCCGACCTGGCGACGATCGCCCTGGACTCGGTCAGAACAGCGGGGCCGCTGCCCAGGCTCGGCGCCGAGACGGCCGTATTCGCGGCGACGGCGGCCGACGTACGGCACACGGTCGTGGGCGGGCGGCACGTCGTACGCGACGGGGCGCACACCCTCGTCCCCGATGTGCCCGCGGCCCTCGCTCGGGCCGTCGAAGCCCTGCACGCCTGACCACCCACCCCCGCCCCCACGAGGACGTCACGGACCCCATGAGCAGCAGCACCGTCATCACCAACATCGCCGCACTCGTCACCAACGACCCCTCCCTCGGCGACAACTCCCCCCTCGGACTGGTCCGGGACGCGGCCGTCGTCATCGACGGCGACCGCGTCGCGTGGACCGGTGGATCAAGCAAAGCACCCGCCACTGACAATCGCGTCGACGCCGGCGGCAGGGCCGTCCTGCCCGGCTTCGTCGACTCCCACTCCCACCTCCTCTTCGCGGGCGACCGCACCGAGGAGTTCAACGCCCGCATGTCCGGCCGCCCCTACAGCGCCGGCGGCATCCGCACCACGGTCGCCGCCACCCGCGCCGCGAGCGACGAGGAACTTGAGGCCGGCCTCACCCGCTACCTCGCCGAAGCCCTGCGGCAGGGCACCACGACCTTCGAGACCAAGTCCGGTTACGGCCTGACCACCGCCGACGAGTCCCGCGCCCTGCGCATCGCCGCCCGCCACACCGACGAGGTGACCTTCCTCGGCGCCCACGTCGTCGCCCCCGAACTCGCCGACGACCCGGCCGCCTACGTCGCCCTCGTCACCGGCGAGATGCTCGACGCCTGCGCCCCGCACGCCCGCTGGGTCGACGTGTTCTGCGAGAGGGGCGCCTTCGACGGCGACCAGGCCCGCGCGATCCTCACCGCCGGCAAGGCCAGGGGCCTGCACCCGCGCATCCACGCCAACCAGCTCTCCCACGGCCCCGGCGTCCAGCTGGCCGTCGAGCTGGACGCCGCCAGCGCCGACCACTGCACCCACCTCACCGACGCCGACGTGGACGCCCTCGCGAACAGCCGCACCGTCGCCACCCTGCTCCCCGGCGCCGAGTTCTCCACCCGCGCCCAGTGGCCCGACGCCCGCCGCCTCATCGACGCGGGCGCCACGGTCGCGCTGTCCACCGACTGCAACCCCGGCTCGTCCTTCACGTCCTCCGTCCCCTTCTGCATCGCGCTCGCGGTGCGGGACATGGGGATGACACCGGACGAGGCGGTCTGGTCGGCCACGGCCGGCGGCGCGGCGGCCCTGCGCCGCGACGACGTCGGCCGCATCACTCCGGGCGCCCGTGCCGACCTGACGCTCCTCGACGCCCCGAGCCACGTCCACCTGGCCTACCGGCCCGGCGTGCCCCTGGTCGACGCGGTGTGGCGACGCGGCGTACGCGTGGTGTGACGCCCGGCGTCCCCGTACGCGGAACCCGAAGGGGGGCGGCCCGGCCCGGACCGCCCCCCTGGAGGACAAGCGTCACCCGATGAGGATCACTCCTCGACCGTGAGCCCCTTGCGCAGTCGTACCAGCGTCCGCGACAGCAGCCGGGACACGTGCATCTGGGAGATGCCCAGCTCCTCGCCGATCTCCGACTGGGTCATGCCCGCCACGAAGCGCAGGGACAGGATCTTCCGGTCCCGGGGCGGGAGTTCGGCGATCAGCGGCTTCAGCGACTCGACGTACTCGATGCCCTCGAGCCCGTGGTCCTCGTAGCCGATGCGGTCGGCGAGCGCGCCCTCCGCGTCGTCCTCCTCCGGCTGGGCGTCCAGCGAGGATGCGGTGTAGGCGTTGGAGGCGGCCATGCCCTCGACGACCTCGTCCCGGGACAGGCCGAGGTGCTCGGCCAGTTCGGACACGGTCGGGGCGCGGTCCAGGCGCTGGGCCAGCTCGTCACCGGCCTTGGCCAGGTCGAGCCGCAGCTCCTGGAGCCGGCGCGGGACGCGCACGGACCACGAGGTGTCGCGGAAGAAGCGCTTGATCTCGCCGATGATGGTCGGCATCGCGAACGTGGGGAACTCGACACCCCGCGACATCTCGAAGCGGTCGATCGCCTTGATCAGGCCGATGGTGCCGACCTGGATGATGTCCTCCATCGGCTCGCTGCGGGAGCGGAAGCGGGAGGCGGCGAACTTGACCAGTGCGAGGTTGAGCTCGACGAGCGTGTTGCGTACGTACGAGTACTCGTGGGTGCCCTCCTCCAGCGACTCGAGCCGCTCGAAGAGGGTCTTCGAGAGGGCTCGGGCGTCCGCCGGAGTCACCTCGTCGTAGGCGGGGATGTCCGGAAGCCCGGCGAGGGTGCCGTCGTGGTCGACGACGGCGTCGTGGTGCTCGATGGGATCCAGATGTTCCGGAGGGAGTGTCGACGTCGCTTCCTGGGTACGCGATCCGTCGAGCCGGGGTGACATGATGTCCTCCATCGTTCTCGGCATACGGCTGCCGAAGCCAGTTACGTGCACTGCGGTGTGCGGCGCCTCCAAAGCCGGCCGTGTCGGGTGTGTGTCCTACTAGGCCTACCGGGTTTACCGAGCCCACCGCAAGTGTGTTCTGTGTGGGTATGTCCGTTTGTGTGCGGTTGTTCGGGTGTCGGAGTGCCCTGGGAAGGCGTAGTGTTCGAGGGCGTCAGCAGCAGTCACGACGTCGGGAGAGAGAGACGGCATGGACCGCGGGACGGTCGGCAGCGCACAGTCGGGCCGGCTTCTGGTCGAGGTGCGCGAAGAAGGCCCCAGTGCCGTCGTGACTCCGGCGGGTGAGTTGGATCACCACACCGCCGATCTGTTGCGCGAGCCGCTGGAGGAATGCCTCGCCAAGGGATTCAACCGGCTCGTCGTCGACTGCTCGCGCCTGGAGTTCTGCGACTCCACGGGACTCAACGTCCTGCTCGGCGCGCGACTGAAGGCGGAGGCCGCGGGGGGCGGCGTCCATCTCGTGGCCATGCAGCCGGTGGTGGCGCGCGTGTTCGAGATCACGGGGGCCGAAGCGGTCTTCACCCTCCACGACACGCTCGAAGCGGCCCTGTCGGACGAGTCCGACTGAGCCGTCGTCCCCGGGCGCGGCGACGGGTCTCGTGCGGCCTCTGATGCCGGCGTTTTCACCCCGTCCCGTGTTTCGTGGCGAATACAGGGGTGTTCAGCCGGTCCGGTCGGGCAGGAGACATCCTGACTGCGACTTGTGACTGTGTACGACATTGAAACGTGAACTGGTGAATCGGTGAGGTGAAGCGCTGATGAGCACCACCCGGCCCTACCCGCCGGGCGACCGCGGTCCGGAGCCCAGCGGCGCTTCCGGGGCGTCCGAGGGGGGCGTGTCCGGGGCCGGTGAGCCCGGGGAAGACGGCGCGCCCGCTTCCGGAATCGGCGTGCCCGTATCCGCAACGGCGACCGGGCCGGGGGGCCGGCAGGTCCGCAGGCTGAGCTTCGACGACCAGAGCGGTGTCGTGCCACTCGCCCGTGACTTCACCCGCCAGGCGTTGTACGCGTGGGGCTGGCTGCCGTCCGCCACCGCGGACCAGCGTGCCGCCGCGGAGGACGTGCTGCTCGTGGTCTCCGAGCTGGTGACCAACGCGTGTCTGCACGCGGAGGGGCCGGACGAGCTGTCGATCACGTGCGACCGCAAGGTGATCCGGCTGGAGGTCTCGGACCGGGGCGCGGGGCAGCCCGCGCCGCGCACTCCGCACCGGGCCGGGCGTCCTGGGGGGCACGGCATGTTCATCGTGCAGCGGCTGTGTCTGGACTGGGGGGTCGTACGGACTCCGGGGGTCGCGGGCAAGCGCGTCTGGGCGGAGCTGGGCGCACCGGCGTAACGCCGTGGGCCGTAGGGGGTGGGCCGCGCGCCCCGGCGCGGCCGTGATGCCGCGCGCCCACCCGTGCCGTATACCTCCGGAGGTTTCGTGGCGTCCGTCGCTGCCGTGGCCCTGGGGCGGGTCGCGTGGCCCGGCGCTGCCGGGGCGCCGCTGCGCCCACCCGTGCTGCGCCGGTGGCGCGGCTGCCCGCAGCTGAGTCGGAGCGCCCCCTTGCCCTTCTGTGCTGCGCCGGTGGCGCGGCTGCCTGCAGCTGAGTCGGACTGCCCCCTTGCCCTTCTGTGCTGCGCCGGTGGTGCGGCTGCCCGCAGCTGAGTCGGACTTGCCCCCTTGCCCTTCTGTGCTGCGCCGGTGGCGCGGCTGCCTGCAGCTGAGTCGGACTTGCCCCCTTGCCCTTCCGTGCCGCCTCAGCGGCACGATCGCGCGCAGCTAGGCGGCTGTACGACCGCCGTCGGCCAGGGCTGCCACGCCCCTTCCTGTGCCGCCGACGGCCTCTGCCGGTCCCGCGTGCGCCGCTTCCCCACCGCGGGCCCCGTTGAAAACGCCCGGAGGGCCACAGCATCCGTGCGGGATGCGGTGGCCCTCCAGAAGCAAGGTCCGGCCGGAGGCCTCAGCGGACGTCGCCCATGAGTTCCTTGACGCGCTTGCGGTACATCCACACCGCGAGACCGGCGACCACGGCGAGCGTGGCCTCCAGGGCCACGATGCCCGTCTTGTTCAGGTCGACGCCGGCGATGGAGAGCAGACCGGTCGTGGCGTCACCGGCGGTGACGGCCAGGAACCAGACGCCCATCATCTGGGAGGCGTACTTCACCGGCGCCATCTTCGTCGTCACCGACAGGCCGACCGGCGAGAGCATCAGCTCACCGCAGGTCTGGACGAAGTAGATCGCCACCAGCCACATGGCCGCCGCCTTGTGACCGCCGTCGGCGATCGCCAGCGGGGCGAGGAACAGGAAGAAGGACGCGCCGACCAGCACCAGGCCGAACGAGAACTTCACGACCGTGCTCGGCTCCTTGCCGCGGCGGGCCAGTGCCAGCCACAGGGAGGCGAAGACCGGGGCCAGGGCCATGATGATGACCGGGTTGACCGACTGGTACCAGGAGACCGGGAACTCCCAGCCGAGGACGCTGTTCTCGGCGGAGGAGTCGGCGAAGATCGACAGGGTCGAGCCGCCCTGGTCGTAGATCATCCAGAAGACGGCCGCGGCGACGAAGAACCAGATGTACGCGGACATCTTCGACTGCTCGGCACGGTCCAGCGACTTGTCGCGCTTGATGCGGGTCAGCACCAGGACCGGGATGATCACGCCGAGCAGGGTCAGCGGGACCAGGATCCAGTTCAGCGTGTAGTGGCCGGAGAAGCCGACGATCGCGTAGAACACGACGGCGATGGCGGCCCAGAACGCGGCCTTGCGCAGCGTCGAGGTCTTCTCCTCCACCGACAGCGGCTTCGGGACGACGCTGGAGTGCGCGGCGAGGTGGCGGCTGCCGATCAGGAACTGGACCACACCGAGCGCCATGCCGACCGCGGCGAGCGCGAAGCCCAGGTGCCAGTTGACGTTCTCACCGATGGTGCCGATGGTCAGCGGCGCCGCGAAGGCACCGAGGTTGATGCCCATGTAGAAGACGGTGAAGCCACCGTCGCGGCGCGGGTCGTCCGGACCGTCGTACAGCTGGCCGACCATCGTGGAGATGTTGGCCTTCAGCAGACCCGAGCCGATGGCGACCAGGCCGAGGCCCGCGTAGAACGTGCCCGATGAGGGGAGCGCCAGCGTGAGGTGGCCGAGCATGATGACGCCGCCGGCGATGGCCACGGTCTTGCGGGGACCCCAGACACGGTCACCGAACCAGCCGCCCGGCATCGTGAGCAGGTACACCAGCGACAGGTACACCGAGTAGATCGCGGTCGCGGTGCCGGCGCTGAGGCCGAGACCGCCGGGAGCGACGAGGTACAGCGGGAGCAGAGCCCTCATGCCGTAGTAGGAGAAACGCTCCCACATCTCGGTCATGAAGAGAGTGGCCAGTCCGCGGGGGTGGCCGAAGAAGGTCTTCTCGGAACCGGGGGTGCCCGGACGGACCGAGTCCTTCGTCAGGCTGGACGCCATGGTCGTTCCTTGCTGTCGGGACGCGCTCATGAGGCGATGCGCGCCCGGTGGGGGGCAGCCGGCACCGGCGGCCCACCCGTCCGGCCCCACGCCTGAGGGACTCGCCCCGGATCACGGGGCGCTGGACGGAGACCACCGGGATCCACGCCTCCACGCGCTTCACTGCACGCGATGAGGCCCGGCCACAGGTCATTCCTTTCGAGGCCGGCCGTGGACCGGCCCGCACACGAAAGAGACCCTCAGCGTCGAAACTGCCGCCAAAGGTCCTCTGGGTGCTACAGGCGCTGATTCACCATACGGCAGGACACCGCCCGGTATGGAAGGACTTGAGACGCGGATCACAGGTGACGGCGGAACCGCGAACGATCTTTCGAAGGTCCATCACAGGATGGCACCCCACAGCCGCAGGTCCGCAACCGGGGCCGCGGCGCGGGCCGGACCGTGTGCGCCCCGGTGCGGGTACGGCACCTGTCCGGCATGTCCGGAGGTAAGAGACCCTCCCGTCGATCACACCCCGGGCGTTGCTCCGAGCGGACTACCATCAGCCCATGACCCGTGTACTGCTCGCCGAGGACGACGCGTCCATCTCGGAGCCGCTGGCCCGCGCACTGCGCCGGGAAGGGTACGAGGTCGAGGTGCGTGAGGACGGCCCCACCGCGCTCGACGCCGGGATGCAGGGCGGCATCGACCTGGTGGTGCTGGACCTCGGGCTGCCCGGCATGGACGGGCTGGAGGTCGCCCGTCGGCTGCGCTCCGAAGGGCACGCCGTGCCGATCCTGATCCTGACCGCCCGCGCCGACGAGGTGGACACCGTCGTCGGCCTGGACGCGGGCGCGGACGACTACGTCACCAAGCCCTTCCGGCTGGCCGAGCTGCTCGCCCGGGTCCGCGCCCTGCTGCGGCGCGGCGCCGCCGAGCCCCAGCAGCCGCCCGCCACGCACGGCGTGCGCATCGACGTCGAGTCGCACCGCGCCTGGATGGGCGACGAGGAGCTCCAGCTCACCGCCAAGGAGTTCGACCTGCTGCGGGTCCTGGTCCGCGACGCCGGCCGGGTCGTCACCCGCGACCAGCTGATGCGCGAGGTCTGGGACACCACCTGGTGGTCGTCGACGAAGACCCTCGACATGCACATCTCCTGGCTGCGCAAGAAGCTGGGCGACGACGCGGCCAACCCCCGCTACATCGCCACCGTGCGCGGCGTGGGCTTCCGCTTCGAGAAGAACTGAGCCTGCGGGGCCGTACACGGGCTCGCAGAGGTACGTAGGGGAACATGCGCCGCCGACTGATCCAGTCCACGCTCGCCGTGGTGCTCGTCGTGATCGCCGTCTTCGGCGTCTCCCTCGTCATCGTCGAGACCCGCACGATCAGCACCACCGCCCAGGAGCGCGTCGACCTGGAGGCGGTGCGGCTGGCCAGCATCGTGGACAGCCGGCTGCTCGGCACCGGCACCGTCGACGCGGACTTCCTGCGCGAGCAGGTCGCCGACGCGCGGTACGCGGTGATCCGCATCCCCGGCCGGCCGGTCATCGAGGTCGGCGGCAAGCCGGAGGGCGACGTCATCCGGGGCAAGGCGACCGGGGAGGAGGGCGAGACGGTCCTCGTGGAGGAGCCGCGCTCCTCGGTGACCCGGGAGGTCGGCCGGACCCTGCTGATCATCGGCCTGGTGGCGCTGCTCGCGGTGATCGCCGCGGTGCTGCTGGCCATCCGCCAGGCCAACCGCCTCGCCTCCCCGCTCACCGACCTCGCCGAGACCGCCGAACGCCTCGGCTCCGGCGACCCGCGCCCGAGGCACAAGCGCTACGGCGTCCCCGAGCTGGACCGCGTCGCGGACGTGCTGGACTCCTCCGCCGAGCGCATCGCCCGGATGCTCACCGCCGAACGCCGGCTGGCCGCCGACGCCTCCCACCAGCTGCGCACGCCGCTGACGGCGCTGTCCATGCGGCTGGAGGAGATCACCCTCACCGACGAGCCGGAGACGGTGAAGGAGGAGGCGACGATCGCGCTGTCGCAGGTGGAGCGGCTGACGGACGTCGTGGACCGGCTGCTGACGAACTCCCGCGATCCGCGCAGCGGCTCCGCCGTCACCTTCGAGCTGGACGACGTCATCCAGCAGCAGATCGCCGAGTGGCGCCCGGCCTACCGCAGCGAGGGACGGGCCATCGTCAGCTCCGGCAAGCGGCATCTGACGGCCGTGGGCACGCCGGGCGCGGTGGCGCAGGTGCTGGCCGCGCTGATCGAGAACTCGCTGATGCACGGCGGCGGCACGGTGGCCCTCAGGACCCGCGTCACCGGCAACCAGGCGGTGGTCGAGGTCACCGACGAGGGGCCCGGCGTCCCGGCCGACCTGGGGGCGCGGATCTTCGAGCGCACGATCAGCGGGCGCAACTCGACGGGCATCGGCCTGGCCGTCGCCCGGGACCTGGCCGAGGCGGACGGCGGCCGTCTGGAGCTGCTCCAGCCCCGGCCCCCGGTCTTCGGGCTGTTCCTGTCCCGGACGCCGCCGAAGAAGTCGTCGGACGAGGGCCCGACGGTGCGCTAGCGGCCGTCAGGAGCGTCAGCGGTGGGCGGCGGGGGCGCCGTCGGGCTCGCGCACCGCCGCCGGGCGCACGGGCTTGCCGAGGGCGTCGCCGACGCCGTCCTCCCGTGTCCGCGGGCCGGGAGCGGGCAGCGTGCGGAAGACCCAGCTGCGGTACGACCAGAAGCGGAACAGCGTGCCGATGCCGATGCCGAGGAACTTGAAGATGTTGCTCTGCAGCTGGCTGTCCCAGCCGAAGCCGTACGTCGCCGTGTAGAGCACGCCGTTCTCGATCACCAGGCCGACCGCGCTGAACAGCAGGAACAGCGACATCTCCCGGGTACGGCCGCTCTTGTCGCGGTCCCGGTACGTGAAGTAGCGGAAGCCCAGGTAGTTGAAGACGATCGCGACGACGGTGGCGATGATGCTCGCCCGCACCACCTGGAGGCCGGTCACATGCCGGACCAGGTTGAAGACGAGCAGGTTGACCAGCACGCCGGCCCCGCCCACCGCGCCGAACTTCAGGGCCTCACGGACCAGCCGGTCGAACTTCTGCCGCAGACCGCCGCGGGGCGCCGGGGGAGCCGTGGGGGCACCGGAGGAACCATGTCCCATGGTCGTGCAGGCCCCCGTCCATCGGTTGCGTCGGTCCAGTCATGCTAACCACCCCGGGAGGCGATCTTCCTGCGGGCGGGGAGACAGCACCCCTCGAGGGGCCGGGGGACGGCCGGGAAACGGCCGGTAAACGAGTGGGCTCCGCGCGGCCGATACGCTAGGGGTGTGACGTTCCCGGTAGTCGGCATGGTCGGCGGGGGTCAGCTCGCTCGTATGACACACGAGTCGGGCATCCCGTTGGGCATCAGGTTCAAGCTTCTCAGTGACACCCCTCAGGATTCCGCGGCGCAGGTCGTCAGCGATGTCGTCATCGGCGACTACCGCGACCTCGACACGCTGCGTGCGTTCGCGAGGGGCTGCGATGTGATCACTTTCGATCACGAACATGTACCGACCGAGCATCTGCGGGCCCTGGAGGCGGACGGCATTCCCGTGCGCCCCGGGCCCGACGCGCTGGTCCACGCCCAGGACAAGGGAGTGATGCGGGCCAAGCTGGTCGAGATCGGCGTGCCCTGCCCACGGCACCGGATCGTGAGCGACCCGGCCGACGTGGCCGCCTTCGCCGCCGAGGGTGGGGGCTTCCCGGTCGTCCTCAAGACGGCCCGCGGCGGGTACGACGGCAAGGGCGTGTGGGTCGTCGACTCCGCCGAGGAGGCCGCCGAGCCCTTCCGCGCCGGCGTGCCCGTCCTCGCGGAGGAGAAGGTCGACTTCGTCCGCGAACTGGCCGCCAACGTCGTCCGCTCCCCGCACGGTCAGGCCGTGGCCTACCCCGTCGTCGAGTCGCAGCAGGTGAAGGGCGTCTGCGACACGGTGATCGCCCCCGCCCCGGGCCTCGAGGAGGGCCTGGCCCTCCAGGCCGAGGAGATGGCGCTCAGCATCGCCAAGGAACTCGGCGTGGTCGGCCACCTCGCCGTCGAGCTGTTCCAGACCCGCGACGGCCGGATCCTGGTCAACGAGCTCGCGATGCGCCCGCACAACTCCGGCCACTGGACGATGGACGGCGCGATCACCTCGCAGTTCGCCAACCACGTCCGTGCCGTCCTCGACCTGCCGCTGGGCGACCCGCGCCCGCGCGCACCGTGGACGGTCATGGTGAACGTCCTCGGCGGCGACTACCCGGACATGTACTCCGCGTACCTGCACTGCATGGCCCGCGACCCCCAGCTGAAGATCCACATGTACGGCAAGGACGTGAAGCCCGGCCGCAAGGTCGGACACGTCAACACCTACGGCGACGACCTGGACGACGTGCTGGAGCGCGCCCGTCACGCTGCCGGCTACCTGAGAGGGACGATCACCGAATGAGCCCGGTCAGCCCGGTCGTGGGCATCGTCATGGGGTCGGACTCCGACTGGCCCGTCATGGAGGCCGCCGCCAAGGCGCTCGACGAGTTCGAGATCGCCTACGAGGTCGACGTCGTCTCCGCGCACCGCATGCCGCACGAGATGATCGCCTACGGCGAGCAGGCCGCCGGCCGCGGACTCAAGGCGATCGTCGCCGGGGCCGGGGGCGCCGCCCACCTGCCCGGCATGCTCGCCTCGGTCACCCCGCTCCCGGTCATCGGCGTGCCGGTGCCGCTGAAGTACCTGGACGGCATGGACTCCCTGCTGTCCATCGTGCAGATGCCGGCCGGCGTCCCCGTCGCCACCGTCTCCGTCGGCGGCGCCCGCAACGCCGGCCTCCTTGCCGCCCGCATGCTCGCCGCCCACGACGAGGAGCTGCTCGGCCGGATGCGCGAGTTCCAGCAGGACCTCAACGACCAGGCCACCGAGAAGGGCAAGCGCCTGCGCAACAAGGTCGCGAGCTCGGCGTCCGGCTTCGGATTCGGCAAGTGACGGAAGGGACCCGGATGACCTCCCTCGACCAGGCCCGGGAGCTGCTGCGGGAGTTCCCCGTCGTCGACGGGCACAACGACCTGCCCTGGGCGCTGCGCGAGCAGGTCCGCTACGACCTCGACAGCCGGGACATCGCCGAGGACCAGACGGCCCACCTGCACACCGACCTGGCCCGGCTGCGGGCGGGCGGCGTCGGCGCGCAGTACTGGTCCGTGTACGTCCGCTCGGACCTGCCGGGCGCGGTGACGGCGACGCTGGAGCAGATCGACTGCGTACGGCGGCTGATCGACCGGCACCCCGGCGAGCTGCGGGCCGCGCTGACCGCCGCCGACATGGAGGCCGCGCGGGCGGAGGGCCGAATCGCGTCCCTCATGGGCGCCGAGGGCGGCCACTCCATCGACAACTCGCTGGCCACGCTCCGGGCGCTGTACGCGCTCGGCGTGCGCTACATGACCCTCACCCACAACGACAACATCGCGTGGGCGGACTCGGCGACCGACGAGCCCCGCGTCGGCGGATTGTCGGCCTTCGGCCGCGAGGTCGTGCGCGAGATGAACCGCGAGGGCATGCTGGTCGACCTCTCGCACGTCGCCGCGACGACGATGCGGGACGCGCTGGACACCTCCACCGCGCCGGTGATCTTCTCGCACTCCTCGGCCCGGGCCGTCTGCGACCACCCGCGCAACATCCCGGACGACGTGCTGGAGCGGCTGCCCGCCAACGGCGGCATGGCGATGGTGACGTTCGTGCCGAAGTTCGTGCTCCAGGCCGCCGTGGACTGGACGGCCGAGGCCGACGAGAACATGCGCGCGCACGGCTTCCACCACCTGGACTCCAGCCCGGAGGCGATGAAGGTCCACGCGGCCTTCGAGGAGCGTGTCCCGCGCCCCGTCGCCACGGTGTCCACGGTCGCCGACCACCTCGACCACATGCGCGAGGTCGCCGGGGTCGACCACCTCGGCATCGGCGGCGACTACGACGGCACGCCCTTCACACCGGCCGGCCTCGACGACGTCTCGGGCTACCCGAACCTCGTCGCCGAGCTGCTCGACCGCGGCTGGTCCCGGGCCGATCTGGCCAAGCTGACCTGGAAGAACGCGGTACGGGTGCTGGGCGCCGCCGAGGACGTGGCGCGCGGGCTTCAGGCGACGCGGGGGCCGTCCCACGCGACCCTGGAGGACCTGGACGCCTGAGCCGGCTCCTCTTCGAGGGCGGGGTAGTCGGTGTAGCCGGTCGCCCCGCCCACGTACATGAGGTAGCGGTCCCGCACCGGGTTCAGCGGGGCCCCGAGCCGCAGCCGCGTCACCAGGTCGGGGTTGGCCAGGAAGGGCCGGCCCAGGGCGATCAGGTCGGCGCCGGCGGCCAGCAGCCGCTCGGACGCGCGGCGCACGGCGTCCGTGTCCGGCCCCTCGCCCAGCACCGGGTTGGCGATCAGCACGCCCGGCCACCCGGCGCGGATCCTCCGGAACACCGGGGCGTCCGGGTCGGCGTAGACCTGGTGGACGTAGGCGAGTCCGAGCCCGCCGAGCCGTTCCACGAGCGCGGTGTAGATCTCCTCCGTCCCGCCCTCCGAGACGCCGTTGACGGTGCTGCCGGGGGAGATGCGCAGGCCCACCCGGTCGGCGCCGATCTCGGCGGCCACGGCCTCCGTCACCTCGGCCGTGAACCGGATCCGCGCGGCCGCCGGGCCGCCGTACCCGTCGGTGCGCAGGTTGGTGTTGGCGGCCAGGAACTGGTGCAGGAGATGGCCGTTGGCGGAGTGCACCTCGACCCCCTCGAACCCGGCGTCGAGCGCGTTGCGCGCGGCCCGCGCGAAGTCCGCGACGGTGGTGCGGATGTCCTCGGCGGTCATCTCCCTCGGCACGACGGACGGCCGGTGGCCCCCGGGCGTGAAGATCGACTCGGGCAGCGGCACCGGCGAGGGCGCGACGGGCGTCAGTCCGCTGGTCGCGGGGTGCCCGACCCGGCCGCCGTGCTGGAGCTGGAGGAACATCCCGCCGCCCCCGGCCGCGCGCACCGCGTCGGTGACCCGCCGCCAGCCGGCCACGTGCCGGGCGCTGTGGACGGCGGTGATGTTCGGGTACGTCTGCCCGACCGCGTTCGGCGTCGCGGCCTCGGCGATGATCAGGCCGGCCGAGGCGCGCTGGGCGTAGTACTCGGCCATGAGCGGGGTCGGGGTGCCGTCGGCCTCGGCGCGGTTGCGGGTGAGCGGGGCCATCACGAGGCGGTTGGGGAGGGTGAGCGGCCCGAGCGGGGCGGAGGCGAAGAGGTCCGTTGTGTTCGTCATGGCCGGTACGGTAAAACCTGACACTGATGTCAGTTTCAAGCCCCGGAGGCGACGGGCATGCGGATCGGCGAACTCGTCCGGCGCACGGGCGTCAGCGAACGCTCGCTGCGCTACTACGAGAAGCAGGGACTGCTCGCGGCCGAGCGTACGCCCGGCGGGCACCGCGAGTACGCGGAGGCGGCCGTCGACCGGGTCATCCGCATCCAGGAGCTGTTCGCGGCCGGGCTGTGCAGCAGCAAGATCGCCGACCTGCTGCCCTGCATGCGGGACGGGGACGGCGGACCCTCGGCCGTCGCCACCCCGAAGCTGGTCGCCGACCTCACCGAGGAGCGCGCCCGCATCGACCGGACCATCGCCGACCTGCTGCGCTCCCGGGACACCCTGGACGAGGTGATCGACGCGGCCCGCGGCTGAGCACGGGCCCCGGGCGCCGTACCCCCGAACGCCGCACCCACCAGGAAGCCCCACCTGCTCCGTGTGACGGTGACCGTAACGCACGACGACCGTACGGAGCCCCGTCATGGCAGACCTCCAGGACGACCTGCACACCGGTGCCGAGGCCGGCGAGCTCGACGACCTGCCCGTGCCGCTGCCCGACGAGGTCTTCCCGCCCGAGCCCTACGCGCCCGTCTCCGACCCCGGCGACGAACCGCTGACCCGGGCCCACGCCGTGCTGGCCGCCCACCCCGTCGCCGACGGCTACTGCGGCCTGCCCCGGGCCCTCGGGCGCCTGTCCTGGTACGACCTCGAGCTCGGCGAGAACGGCGTCGACACGGACGTGCCGCGGCTGCGCGAGGGACACGTCGGCGCCCTGTTCTGGTCCCTGCACCTGCCCGACGGCGCCGACGGCGACGGGGCCGTCGGCGCCACCCTGGAGGCGCTTGACCTGGCCCGGACGGTCGTCCGCGCCCACCCTGAGGGCCTGCGGCTGGCGTACGACGCCGGGCAGGTCATCGACGCCCGCAACTGCGGCCGCGTCGCCGTGCTGCCCGGCCCCGCCGCGGCCGCCGCCCTCGGCGACAGCCTCGGCATCCTGCGCTCCCTGCACGCCCTGGGCCTGCGGGTGCTCACGCTGACCGGCGCCTCGTGGGCGGGGGAGGACGGACTGACCCGGTTCGGCGAGGAGGTCGTGCGCGAGATGAACCGGCTCGGCGTCCTCGCCGACCTCTCCGGCGCCGGTGAACGGACCGTGCGCCGGACCTTCGCCGTGTCCAAGGCACCCGTGCTGTGCACCCGCTCCGCCGCCCGCGCCCTGCGCCCGCACCCGGCCAACCTCCCCGACGACCTGCTCGCCGAGCTGGGTGCGGCCGGGGGCCTGTGCATGGTGCCGCTGACCGCCGAGCAGACCGGCCCGACGGTCCGCGACGTCGCCGACCACCTGGACCACGTCCGCACCGTCGCCGGACCGCGCAGCGTCGGCCTGTCCGGCACCTACGACACCGGCACCGCCCACCCGCTGGAGCTCGGCGACGCCTCCTGCTATCCCCGTCTCGTCGCCGAGCTGCTGCGCCGAGGCTGGGACGAGGCCGACGTCGCCCTGCTGACCTGGGGGAACGTACAGCGCGTGCTACGGGGTGCGGCCTTCACCGCCCGCGCCGCGCAGCTGCGGCGCCAGCCGTCGACCGCGACGATCGGCGCGCTCGACGGCTGAGCACCACACCGTCAGGCGTGCTCGATCCGGCACAGGCAGAACGGATGCCCGGCCGGATCGGCGTACACCATGAAGTCCTTCTTCTCCCGGTCCTCCAGGTCCAGCGGCCGGGCGCCCAGCGCGAGCGCCTTCTCGTGCGCCGCGTCCATCTCCTCCCAGGTCGCCCCGCCGTCGAAGTCGAGGTGGAACTGCTGGGCGTTGCGGTCGGAGCGCGGCCACTCGGGCGGGGTGAGCTCCGCGACCCGCTGGAAGGACACCCGCGGCCCGCCGGGCACCTGGAGTACCACCCAGTCCGGGTCCTGCTCGTCGGGAGTGCCGCCGCCGAGGCTCGCGTAGAAGCGGGCCAGCTCGCGGGGCTCGGGGCAGTCGACGACGGAGCGGAAACGTGCCACGGGTGCCATGGGGTTCCTCCCGGTGATGTGGTGCGGGGTGACGTCAGCAGGCGCAGAGGCAGAACGGGTGCCCGGCGGGGTCGGCGTAGACACGGAACGTGCGGGACCGGTCCTCGGCGTCCAGCGGACGGGCGCCGAGCTCCAGCACGGCCTTCTCGGCCGCGTCCAGGTCGGGCACCGTGAGGTCGAGGTGGAACTGCTGCGCACCGTCGGTGCCGGGCCACTTCGGGGGTACGTGGTCGGGGGCGGCCTGGAACGCCAGGGCCTTCCCGCCCGGCAGCTTCAGGTCGACCCACTCGTCCTGCCCGTCGCTCTGGGGCTCGACGGTGCCGCCCAGTACGTCGGCGTAGAAGCGGGCCAGTGCGTGGGGGTCGGGACAGTCCAGGACGACGACGCCCAGCTCGGCTACGGCCATGACTTCCTCCTTGAAGTCTGCGGTTACCTGTAGAGGGCGGGTAACCAGTAACGGTTACTGCATGCTCCCTCATTGGCGGTAACGTCGCAAGCATGAGTGAGAGATCGCCCGCACCGGGGGGCCTGGAGCTGGTCCAGGCCCTGGTGAACACGCTGGACCTGGAGACGGGCGCCGACTCGCTGGGCACGCCGGAGGGCCGGGAACGGTTCGGCCTGACGGAGGACGAGGTGCCGGGCGCGTGCGACCTGCGCGAGTCGCTGCGCGCCGCCCTGCTCGCGCACGCCGGCCACCCCCCGCACCAGGCGGTCACCCCGCTCGGCGAGCTGCTGGCCGGGGCCCCGCTGGTCGTCACGGTCGACCCGGCCGACGGCTCCGCCGCCCTCACCCCGGCCCACGCCGGGCCCCTGGCCTCCCGCGTCGCCGCGGCCGTCGGTGAGGCGCTGGTCGCGGGCACCTGGAGCCGGCTCAAGGCGTGCGAGGCCGCCGACTGCCACTGGGCGTACTACGACCGCAGCCCCGCCGGACGCGGGCGCTGGTGCTCGATGCGGGTGTGCGGGGCGCGCGCGAAGATGCGCCGGTACCGCGCCAAGGAGACGTGAGGCACAGCCGCCTCACCGGCCGGGGCGCGGCCCCGTGGGGCACAATACGGACCGACGCCGGTTCGGCCGACTGAGCCTCGGCCGAACCGGCGTCACCCATGGAGCCCACGGATCCCCGGACGGGGCCGGGGCTAGGCCGTCGGCCGGCCCATCGCCCGGTACGTCCAGCCGGCCCGCCGCCAGACCTCCGGGTCCAGGGCGTTGCGGCCGTCGAGGATCACCCGGGCCGTCACGGCCTCGCCCAGCGTCTCCGGGTCCAGCTCCCGGAACTCCCGCCACTCCGTCAGGTGCAGCACGGCATCGGCGCCCCGCACCGCCTCCAG
Organism: Streptomyces sp. NPDC032940; assembly: GCF_040636935.1. Classification (NCBI taxonomy): domain Bacteria; kingdom Bacillati; phylum Actinomycetota; class Actinomycetes; order Kitasatosporales; family Streptomycetaceae; genus Streptomyces; species Streptomyces sp. NPDC032940. The sequence goes on from NZ_JBEZVJ010000033.1 coordinate 29,564, forward strand.
CGCCGAGTCCGCGTAGCCGAGCGTCGGGAACAGCCGCCGGGCGTTGTCCATGCCCTTCGGGTCGTACACCGTCACCTGGCCGCCCTGGAGGTGGATCTGCCCGGCGACGTTCAGCGCGGGCGAGTCCCGTACGTCGTCCGAGTCGGGCTTGAAGGTGGCGCCGAGGACCGCCACCCGCTTGCCCAGGAACGGGCCGCCGCCCAGCGCCTGCCGGGCCAGCTCCACCATCTGGCCGCGCTGGCGCATGTTGATCGAGTCGATCTCGCGCAGGAACGTCAGCGCCTGGTCGGCGCCCAGCTCACCGGCGCGCGCCATGAACGCCCGGATGTCCTTCGGCAGACAGCCGCCGCCGAAGCCGATCCCGGCCCGCAGGAACTTCCGCCCGATCCGGTCGTCGTGCCCGATGGCCTCCGCCAGCTTGGCGACGTCGCCGTCGGCGGCCTCGCAGACCTCCGCCATCGCGTTGATGAAGGAGATCTTGGTCGCCAGGAAGGAGTTCGCGGCGGTCTTCACCAGCTCGGCCGTCGGGAAGTCGGTGACGACGAACGGCGAGCCCGCGGCGATCGGGGCGGCGTACACCTCGCGCAGCAGTTTCTCGGACCGCTCGCTGCGCACCCCGACCACGATCCGGTCCGGGCGCAGCGTGTCCTGCACGGCGAAGCCCTCGCGCAGGAACTCCGGGTTCCAGGCCAGCTCGGCGTCACCGCCCGCCGGCGCGTGCGCGGCGAGGTAGGCGGCCAGCCGGTCGGCACTGCCCACGGGCACGGTCGACTTGCCGACGACCAGCGCGGGGCCGCGCAGATGCGGCGCCAGCGAGGCCAGCGCGGACTCGACGTACGACATGTCGCAGGCGTACTCGCCGTGCTTCTGCGGCGTGTTCACACACAGGAAGTGCACGTCGCCGAAGGCCGCGACCTCCGCGAAGTCGGTGGTGAACCGCAGCCGCCCGCTGGACCCCTCGATCCCCGCGACGTGCTTGCGCAGCAGCTCCTCGAGACCCGGCTCGTACATAGGGACCCGGCCCCGCTGGAGCATCTCGATCTTCTCGGGCACCACGTCCAGGCCCAGCACCTCGAAACCGAGCTCGGCCATGGCCGCCGCATGGGTCGCGCCGAGGTAGCCGGTGCCGATCACGGTGATCTTGAGGGCCATGGATGCTCCAGAGGTGTACGGCTGAGGTGCGCGCCCGAGCATATCCGGGGCGGCGAGCGCCCCCTCGGGCCGCTGTCGTCAACCTCACCTATCCACGACCGCGGGCGGAGTTCTAGAATTTGGGTTACTTAACGGTAGTTAGCGTGCCCAGCATCACAGTGTTTTGGAGCGTGAGAGACCTTGGCCGGATCGGCTGACTTCGACCTGTACCGCCCGTCCGAGGAGCACGACATGCTCCGCGACGCCGTCCGCGCGCTGGCCGAGGCGAAGATCGCGCCTCACGCCGCCGCGGTCGACGAGGAGGCCCGCTTCCCGCAGGAGGCCCTCGACGCGCTGACCGCGAACGACCTGCACGCCGTGCACGTCCCCGAGGAGTACGGCGGCGCGGGCGCCGACGCCCTGGCCACGGTCATCGTGATCGAGGAGGTGGCCCGCGTCTGCGCGTCCTCCTCCCTCATTCCGGCGGTGAACAAGCTCGGTTCGCTCCCCGTGATCCTCTCCGGCTCCGAGGAGCTGAAGAAGAAGTACATGGCCCCGCTCGCCAAGGGCGACGGCATGTTCTCGTACTGCCTCTCCGAGCCCGACGCGGGCTCCGACGCGGCCGGCATGAAGACCAAGGCCGTGCGCGACGGCGACTTCTGGGTGCTCAACGGCGTCAAGCGCTGGATCACCAACGCGGGCGTCTCCGAGTACTACACGGTGATGGCCGTCACGGACCCGACCAAGCGCTCCAAGGGCATCTCCGCCTTCGTCGTCGAGAAGTCCGACGAGGGCGTCTCCTTCGGCGCCCCGGAGAAGAAGCTCGGCATCAAGGGCTCCCCGACCCGCGAGGTCTACCTCGACAACGTCCGCATCCCCGCCGACCGCATGATCGGCGAGGAGGGCACCGGTTTCGCCACCGCGATGAAGACGCTGGACCACACCCGCATCACCATCGCCGCCCAGGCCCTCGGCATCGCCCAGGGCGCCCTCGACTACGCCAAGGGCTACGTCAAGGAGCGCAAGCAGTTCGGCAAGCCGATCGCCGACTTCCAGGGCGTCCAGTTCATGCTCGCCGACATGGCCATGAAGATCGAGGCCGCCCGCCAGCTCACCTACGCCGCCGCGGCGAAGTCCGAGCGCGGGGACGCCGACCTCACCTTCCAGGGCGCCGCCGCCAAGTGCTTCGCCTCGGACGTGGCCATGGAGGTCACCACGGACGCCGTCCAGCTGCTCGGCGGCTACGGCTACACCCGTGACTACCCGGTGGAGCGCATGATGCGCGACGCCAAGATCACCCAGATTTATGAGGGCACGAACCAGGTCCAGCGCATCGTCATGGCGCGCAACCTGCCGTGACGAGCCGCTGAAGCCCCGGTCCGGCCGGACCGGGGCTTCCGGCCGCGCGGTTTCCTCGCTTCCTCAGCGGCCGTCGGTCAGCAGGACCGGGCTCGGCAGTCCGGTCTCCGACTCGTCGTGGCCGGTGACCGCGAGCCCCCGCGCCGTCCAGGCCAGCCCGCTCAGGTACCGGCTGCCGACCGGCTCGCCCGACGGCAGCCTCAGCGACGACCAGCGGCCCTCGAGCAGCCGCATCCCGTACGCCCCGCCGTCCGGCCGCTCCCCGGCCACCGCCACCCCGCCGGGAGTGAGCGTCAGGTCGTTGACCCGGCCGGCGGCCGCGGGCACCGGGACCTGGCGCCAGGCGTGGCCGTTCCAGTGCGCGACCAGGGCGTGTCCGGTGTCCTCGTCGTCGTTCAGCTTCCGGCCCGCCGCCCAGATGTCGCCGGGTCCGCGCGCCTCCAGGTCGACGAGTTCACCGTTCACGCCGTCGTACGGGACCGGCACGCGCGTCCAGATGCCGCCGTCGTGGTGCAGCGTCACGGGCTGGTCCTCCTCCGTGTATCCGGAGACCCACACGTCGTCGGCGCCGACGGCCGCGACGGACTCGACCGACAGGGAGGCGGCGCCCGGCACGGGCACGATGCGCCACGCGTCGCCGTCCCAGTGCTGGACCAGCGCCTCGTTGTGCGACTCCTGGGTCGTTCCACCGGGCTTGTCGGGGGTAGGCGTCTCGCTGTCGACGACCTGGACCCAGCCGACCGCCCACACGTCGTCGGCGGACCGGGCGGACACGTCCAGCAGCCCGCCGCCGGCGAGCGGCACGCCCTCGGGCGCCGGTGCGTCGATCACCCGCCAGGCGGTGCCGTCCCAGTGCTGGGTGCGGAAGGCCCCGCGTGCGGCGTCGTAGAGGGAGACGGCCCAGGCGTCGTCCTGCGACACGGCGCTGATCTCGTCGATCTGGTCGAAGCCCTGGGTGAAGGGCGGCATCGGCATCTCCCGCCAGTCCCGCCGGCCGTCGTCCCGGGCCAGCAGCAGGGGCGCCGAACGCTGGACCTTGCCCTCCCGGGTCACCCTGATCCCGTAGGCCCAGGTGGTGTCCCCGTCCACGCGGGTGATGCCGGTCAGCGCGGCGGTCCCGGTGTCCGGCAGTTCCGCCGCGGTCCACTGCGCGCCGGCGTGCGCCGTGGCCGACGACACGCCGACCACGGCGGCGGCCAGGGCCACGGCGGCCGTTCTCATCCGTACGCGTACTGCGCTCATGCTGAGCACTCCCTGTTTCTCGGTGCTTCTGCTCGGTGCCGGTCTCTGCACCCCTGTCAGTGCGACGGCAAGCGCGTGAGGTTGCGGTCCGGGCCATATCCGTCACGCGGGTGCTGCAACCCCGAGGACCGGCCGGCGCACTAAGGGAGGAGACGGTCTGTGTGCGCGGACCGGGAAAGAGGGGCGGGATGAAGCGCGGTGACGGCGCGCTGCACGACTTCGTCGAGAGCAGACGCCCGGCGCTCTTCCGAAGCGCCTACCTGATCTGCGGCAACCGCGACGAGGCGGAGGACCTGGTCCAGACGACGCTGGTCAAGGTGGTCCTCGGCTGGCGGCGCCTGCAGGGCCTGGACAACGTGGAGGCCTACGCCCGCAGGACGATGTACCACACCTTCATCGCCGGGCGGCGCCGCTTCTGGCGGCGCGAGCAGGCGTACGGAGAGGTGCCCGACCGGGCCGGTCCCGAGCCGGACACGGAGACGGGGCTGGTCGTACGGGCGGCCCTGGCCCGGCTCACCCCCCGGCAGCGGGCGGTGCTGGTGCTGCGCTACTGGGAGGACCTGAGCGTCGAGAGGACCGCCGCGGTCCTCGGCATGCGGGAGAACACGGTGAAGAGCCACACGGCTCGCGGACTGGCGGCGCTGCGCGCCGAGGTGGGGAGGGAGCGCGTATGACTCGTCCGACTCGTGCGAACGACGATGTGGGCGCCGAGGTGGGCGCCGAGGTGAGGGAACTGCTGGCGCGGGCCCTCGAGGAGGGCGGCACCGGCGGCCCCTCCGTCGGCACGGACGCCGTCTTCGCGGCGGCGCACCGGGTACGCCGTCGGCGCCGGGCGGTGCTGGGCGGCGTGGCGCTGGCCCTCGTCACCGCGGGCGTGCTCACGATGCCCGGCGTGCTCTCCGGCGGGACGGACCGGGTTCCGGCGGCGGCCTCGTCCTCGGAGGCGGAGCTGACCGGCGGGACCGGACGGCAGCAGAGGCTGGCCGCACTGCTGCCCGCCGGGGCCGGAAAGGCGGAGGAGGTCTCCCTGGCGGTGATGACCAAGCACGCGGATGTGGAGGCCGCCACCCGGGACGAGTCCGAGGGCCCCCTGGACGGCGACTACGCCGTCCGCAGGGCCGGCGGCGTCGGCCTCCTGAGCATCGCGCTCATGAACCGGACCTACACCGACGCCAGGACGGGCGGAGCGGGAGCGGCCGGTGACCTGTGCGAGCCGGCCGCGGAAGAGGACCGCGCCGACTGCGTGCGTGAGGAGCTGCCCGGCGGACGGGTGCTGACCATCTGGCGGCGGCCGGCGCAGCGGGACGCCGGCGCCCCGTCCTGGGGTGAGGAACTCGCCGCCCGGCTGGTGCTCCCCGACGGCCGGGCGCTGTTCGTCAGGGACAGCACCGGCTTCCGCGGGCAGGGTGCGCTCGGCCCCCTGCTGACGTCCCCGCCCCTCACCCGCGAGCAGCTGCGTGCACTGGCCCTGCGACCGGAACTGCTGGCCGGGTGACGCCCCGCCCAGGGAGCTCAGTCCTCGTAGCCCTCGGCCACCCGGCGCTCGCGCAGCTCCATGATGGCGCGGCGGCGGGCCAGCCGGTGGGTGCGGCGGATCTGGGCCTCCTGGTAGCGCCGCTTGTCCTTCTCGGTCTCCGGGACCACCGGCGGCACCGAGCGGGGCTTGCCGTCGGCGTCCACCGCGGCGAACACCAGATAGGCCGAGCCGACCTGGGTCGCGGGGGCGGACTCGTTCCAGCGCTCGGCCAGCACTCGCACACCGACCTCCATGGAGGTCCGGCCGGTCCAGTTGACCTGCGCCTTCACATGGACGAGGTCGCCGACGCGGACCGGTTCGAGGAACGCCATCTCGTCCATGGACGCGGTGACGGCGGGACCGCCCGAGTGCCGTCCGGCCACGGCGCCGGCCGCGTCGTCGACCAGCTTCATGATGACGCCGCCGTGCACCGTCCCCAGAAGGTTGGTGTCGCTGTGCGTCATGATGTGGCTGAGGGTGGTGCGGGAGGCCGAGGTCGGCTTGCCCGGGATCTCCGGTGTCGCCGACTCCGCGGCCGAGGCCTGTTCTGCCTGGTCTGTCATGCCCTCCACCTTATGCCGGGACGACATCCGAGTAATTTGTGTCAGCTTCGCAACAGCGCCGCCCCTATTTTCCGACGACCCTGTCAGCGGCGCCGTCCGGACCTGCACACTGGTCCGCATGACTGATTGGCCCCAGGGACGACCCCGTGACGACCGCGGCCGGTACGGACGCGGCAGCGCGAGCGCACAGCCCGAGAGCGCCCGCGTGATGCGGCAGGTCCGCCGCGGCGCTGCGCCGCCGCCCGGACCGGGCCGGTCGGCCCCGCCGTACGCGGGCGGGGTGCCGTCGCAGCCGTCGTACGTCGACGGCCAGGGCTACGGCGGCCAGGACGACTACGACAGCGGCTACAACACCGGCCAGGTCTACGGCAGCCCCGGCGGGCGCGGCCCCGCGCGGCCGGGAGCGGGCGGTGGGCGTCCCGCGCCGGACTGGCGGCGTCGGATCAAGTGGACCGCGATCACCGTGGTGACCGTGCTCGTCGTCACCACCGTCGGGACCTACTTCTGGGCCGACTCCAAGCTCAACCGCGAGGTCGACCTGTCCAAGGTCATCGACCGGCCGTCGGCGGGCGAGGGCACGAACTACCTGATCGTCGGGTCCGACAGCCGCGAGGGCATGACCGACGAGCAGAAGAAGGACCTGCACACCGGCTCGGCCGAGGGCAAGCGCACCGACTCCATGATGATCCTCCACACCGGGGACAACGGGTCGACGCTGGTCTCGCTGCCCCGCGACTCGGACGTCGAGATCCCGAGCTTCGTCGGCTCGGAGTCCGGCAAGAAGTACGAGGGCACGGGCCGGCACGTGAAGCTGAACGCCGCCTACGCGGAGGACGGCCCCGAGCTGCTGGTGCGCACCGTCGAGTTCAACACCGGGCTGCGCATCGACCACTACGTGGAGATCGGCTTCGCCGGCTTCGCCAACATCGTGGACTCGGTCGGCGGCGTCGAGATCGACATCCCGCAGGACATCAAGGACAAGAAGTCCGGCGCCGACTTCAAGAAGGGCAAGCAGACCCTGAACGGCGAGGAGGCCCTGGCCTTCGTCCGCACCCGGTACGCGCTGCCCGGCTCCGACCTGGACCGCACGAAGAACCAGCAGAAGTTCCTGTCGGCCCTGGCGAGCCAGGTGGCCACGCCGTCGACGGTGCTGAACCCCTTCAAGCTCTACCCGACCATGGGCGCGGGCCTGGACTCCCTCATCGTCGACAAGGACATGGGCCTGTTTGACCTGGCCGGCATGTTCTGGGCGATGAAGAGCGTCAGCGGCGGTGACGGCACCTCGATGAACATGCCGGTCTCCGGCAGCGTCGGCGGAAACCTCAAGTGGGACGACGCCAAGGTGAAGAAGCTGGTGGAGCAGCTGAGGAACGACGAGAAGGTCACCGTCTCCGGCAACTGACACCGCGTCCGGTCACCGCTGCCCGCACACCACCTCGTCGCCGCGGACCACCGTGCCCGACTCCTGCGGCGGGTCCGCCGGCCGGACCTTCCGCACCTCGCGGAAGTCGGCGCCCGCGATCACCTTCAGTGTCCCGCCCTGGCCCTTGACCGCCCTCAGCTCGCTGCCGGGCAGCGCGGCGGCCAGCGACTTCGCCGAGTTGTCCCAGCGGGGGTCGTAGGCGACCACCGTCCGCGCCACCGCGCGGTCGGCGGCGTTCACCGGCATCCGGGTGGTGAGGAAGCCGGCGGCGGCCAGCGCGGCGTCCACGCGCCGGCCAAGACCGGCGGTGTGCGTGCCGTTCTCCACCTGCACCCGAATCTGCTTCGGGTCGACGGGCACCCGTACCGGCGCCGGGCCCTCGGCCTTGGGGCCGGGCGGGGCCAGCGGTTCGTCCTTGCGCAGCGCGTCGAAGATCCGCCTGGACTCGGCGGGGTCCCACTTGAGGGTGGAGCCGACGCCCTTGACGTTGTAGCCCATCTGCCCGATAGGCACGGTGGTGAACTCGGAGGACGACGGCGAGAAGTCCCGCATCGCCCGCCCCAGCGCCAGCAGCTCGTCGGTGCCGAACCCCTTGTCGGCCCGCACCGAACCCAGCACGGCGCGCGTGACGTCGCGGAACTTGAGCGGGTTCAGCAGCAGCCCCGAGGAGGTCGCCCGGTCGATCAGCGCGGCCAGGAAGCGCTGCTGGCGCTTCATCCGGCTCAGGTCCGAGGCCCCGTCGAGATGGCGGGCGCGGACGTACTGGAGGGCCTGCCCGCCGGTCAGCTGATGAGTGCCGGCCTTCAGGTCGAGCCCGGTGTAGCGGTCCTTGAGCGGCTGGACGGTGCAGATCCGTACGCCGCCGAGCACGTCCACCGTCTTCATGAAGCTGGTGAAGTCGACCTCCAGATAGTGGTCGATCTTCACATGGGTCATGCTCTCGACGGTGCGGACGGTCAGCTGGGGCCCGCCCTCGGCGTAGGCCGCGTTCAGCTTGAGGGGGTGCCCCCGGTGGTGCTCGCCGGTCGTGCGGTCGGTGTGGTCGGGCGTCACGGCGTACGAGTCGCGGGGCAGGCTGACCACGCTCGCCCGCTCCCGGTCCTCCGAGATGTGCACGATCATGATCGTGTCGGTGCAGTGGCAGGGAGCGCCGCCGAGCCGGTACCTGCGCCGCTCCGCCTCGCTGATCCGGTCGCGGCCGTCGGTGCCGACCAGCAGGACGTTCATGCCGTCACCGCCCCGCGGACGGTTCTTCATGTCCTTGAAGGCGTCGACGCGGGCGATGTCCGCGTCCAGACCCGAGAGCACCGCGTGCCCGATCCCGGCGGAGGCGAGCACCACCACCGACAGCGCCGTCACCGCCCGCACGGCCCAGCGCGGCTTCTTCCGCCGGACGGCGGGACCCGGCCGGCGGCGGGAGGGCCGTGGACGGGTGCGCTGCGGTGGGGGGCCGCCCTGTGGGGGCGAGGCCGGAACCCTGGGGGAGCGGGGCGGCGTGGGCAAGGTGACACCTCCGCGGGGGCGGGACCTGGGGCCGGACGTGGGATCCGTGAGCACCGTAGGCCCATACGATCTGCTGCCCGGGGCTGTGGCCCTCGCGGCGCGCACCCGTGTCCCCCGTTCGCGGTAACGTGAGCCGCGAAGAACGCCGGGTCCGACGTGCGGCTGCCCGCGGTTTCCGCGATCATGCCCGGCAAGGCCGGCGCCGCGCGGTGCCCGGCGGTCCGGCCGGACGCCGTCACGATGCCCGCTGACGGCCCCTCAGGACCAGGTGAACGCCGGGTTCACATGCATGCAGGCGCCGGTGTCCGCGCCGTTGAGGGCCTGGGCGGACTCCGGGGTCGTGTCGTCCTCCTCGGGCACCCGGTACGCCGTGTCCTCGCGCCAGTCCGCGCCCACGACGAGGGTGACGCCCGAGACCTCGGTCGACCGCTGCACCGAACCCGCCGGGATCCCCAGCGCCTCGGCGACCCGCCGCGCGTCGCCCGCCAGGTCGGCGCTCGGGTAGCGGACGACCGTACGGTCCTCGCTGGGCAGGACCGACGGGTCGGCGACGGCCCGTGCGAAGCCCCGCTCCACCAGCAGCCCGGCGACCGCGTCGGCGCGGCCGCGGGCCGCCGCGAGTTCCTCGGTGCGGGTGCCGTTGCGGACCTGCACGGCGATCTCGTCGTCGGCGGCGGCCGGGTCGGCGGGGCTCGGTGACGCCGGGCCGGGCTCGGGTTCCTTCTTCTTCGCGTCCTTGCCGTCCAGCGCGATGTCCTCGCGCACCAGCCGGAACAGCTGCTCGGCGTCCTCGGTCGGCTCGACGCGCGCGCCCACATACCGGTTGGGCATCGTCGTCATGGTGATGCGCTCCGGCTTCACCGTGCGCAGTTCCTCGCTGAGGTCGTACAGCTTCTTGACGGTGTCGAGGCCCGGGTCGACCGTGAGCGCCTCGGTGGCCTTCTCGGCGAGGGCGCGCAGCCGGCCCGGGCTGGAGAGCGTGGCGTTCTCGCGCAGCACCCGGACCATCGAGTTGAGGTACATGTGCTGGGCCTTGGCGCGGGCCAGGTCACTGCCGTCCTCGAAGCCGTAGCGGGTGCGCAGCCACTGCAGTGCCTGCTCGCCCTTGACCGGGTGGGTGCCCTCCGCCAGCTTCAGGCCGGAGCCGTGGCCCTCGTCGTCACGGGAGTGGATGTTGGCGTCGACGCAGACCGGGACGCCGCCGACGGCGTCGGCCATCGACACCACGCCCGCGAAGTCGACCATCACGAAGTGGTCGATGTGGATGCCGGTCAGCTCCTGCCAGGTGGCCACCGTGCAGCCGGGTCCGCCGTGTCCGAGGCTCTGATTGGCCATCACCCGGCCCTCGCTCGCCGGATAGACGGTCCCGTCGTCCGGGTCGGTGCACTTCGGGATCTTCACCAGGGTGTCGCGGGGCATGCTGACGACCGACATGTTGCTGCGGTCGGCGGACAGGTGCACCAGCATCTGCACGTCCGCCAGCGGCGTGGAGCCGAACGTCTCGCGGGCGCCGCCGAGTTGCTGGTTCTCCTCGCTGTCCCGGGCGTCGGAGCCGATGACGAGGACGTTCAGCGGGGTCTGCCCGGCGGCGTTCGGCGTCGGCGCGGCGACCTTGTTGTCGCCCAGGTTGAGGACGTCCTGCTCGATGTTGCCGTTGAGGTGCCGGTAGTAGAGGTATCCGGCACCGGCCGTGCCGATCAGGAGCACGGCTAGGGTCAGCGCGGTCCAGCGCAGGATCCGCAGCCCTCGGCGGGGCCGGCGTATACCGGCCTCGGCGCCGTCCTCGCCCTCGTCGTCCTGCTCGCCGGTCACCGTCTCGTCGGCCTCGGGGGAGTCCGCCACGGCAGCCTGCCGCGTGTCCTCCCCCTGCACTCCGCTCTGCGTCACTTCCGCGTCCTTCCCCACCCCTGCTGCCGTGCCGCGTGCCCGTCCGGTGTCCGCGGTCGTCCTGTGAGACGTGGGACGGGCCCGTCAGGTCACTTGGCGCACTGCACCTGGTCGGCCGTGGACTTGTCCACCCCGTCCGGAGTCTTCCCGGAGGTGGCGTTGAGCTTGACTCCCGCGCCCTTGAAGTCCTTGCCGAGCGTGAGTGTCATGGTGGGCAGGCCCTGGGAGTTGGTGACGCTCCGGCCGGGCTTCATGGCCGCGCCGGACAGGCCGAGGATGTCGGCGAGGGCGCGGGCCTGGTCGGCCTGGTCGGGGGCGTACTCCAGGGTGGTCTTCGCGACCTCGGCGGGGGCGTTGCCGGCGTTCTCGGACTTGGTGACGCCGGCCTCGTTCTGGAGGTAGAGCAGTTCTTTCCCGGCGCTGCCGCCCGGGGCGCCGCCGTTGAGGATGCGCACGCGGACCTCGGAGGGGTCGGACTTGGTGCCCTTGAGACGGGCCGCGACGGCGGCGGCCTCCTTCTTCTGCTGCTGCTTGACCTCGGTGAACGAGATGTCGTTCCGGACCATGTCGAAGACCTGCGGCGCCCTCGACTCGTCCACGACGACCGTCGCCGGGATCTTCTCGGCGGGGTTGTCCTTCACCGGCACGGTGGTGAACGTGATGTTCTTGGTCGGCACTTTCTTCAGCTCCAGGGCTATGTCCTTGAGCGTGCCGACGTCCCCGATGGGCTTGTCCACGGTGAGCGCCTTCGTGGCGGCCTCGGCGAGCTTCACCAGCTTGGTGGGGCTGGTGAGGGTGTCCCCGGAGGACATCTTCCGCATGAGCGAACCGAGGAACTGCTGCTGCACCTTGATGCGGTCCAGGTCGCCCTCGTTGCCGAAGGCGTGCCGGGTGCGGACGAAGGCGAGGGCCTGCTCGCCCTCCACCTTGGACTTGCCCGCGGGCAGGACGAGTTTGGACTTCTTGTCGTTCACCGCGTGCTCCACGCAGACCTCGACGCCGTCGACGGCGGTGGTCAGCGTCTTGACGGCGTTGAAGTCGGCCATCATGAAGTGGTCGACGGAGATGCCGGTCGCCTCCTTCACGGTGCGCATGGTGCACCCCGCGTCCCGGCCGCTCTCGCCGAGGCTCCGGTTGAAGCGCACGCCCTGCAGGCCCGGAACGACCTTCTCGGTCCCGTCCTCCTGGACGGTCGGGCAGTCGGGGATGTCGACTATCAGGTCGCGGGGAATGCTCATCGCGGTCGCGTTGGAGCGGTCCTCGGCCACGTGCAGCAGGATGTTGGTGTCCGCGTGTCCGACGCTGCCCTTGTCGCCGTAGCCCTCGTTGCCCGCACCGGTGCGCTTGTCGGTGCCGATGATGAGGATGTTGAAGGCCTCGTCCTTGCTGAAGTCGCTGCTGCCCGCGCCGCCGACGTCCGTCGTCGAGACGTTGCCCTCGAGGTGTTTGAGGTAGAGGTAGCCGCCGACGCCGGCCACGAGGACGACGAACGCCGTCGTGCCGCCGGTCCACAGCAGGACCTTCCGGCCCGTCGACCTCTTCTTCGCGGGCCGCCGACCGCGTCGCCCGGGCGCCGGCTCCTCCGTTGCGGGACGGCGGCGCCGCTGGGGCGGGACCACCTCACGGCCGGGGGTCTTCGTACGGCCCTGGGCCGCGCCGCCGGGGCCGCGCCCGCCGGTCTCGCCGCCGGTGCCGTCCGGTGAGCTCCGGCGGGGCCTCGGAACGGCCGGCTGCGGCGCGGAAGAGGGCATCCGCAGCTCGTACTCGCCGGTCCGCGGATTGAGCACCCACTGGTCTGCGGGGTCGATGTCGTCCGCCCGCCCAGGTCCTTGCGCGTCCACGGTCTCCCAGTCCTCCGTCGGGGCCACGCGGCGCCTTCCCCCGAAGGCGCCCGGTAAAGGGTCAACAAGTGCACGACGCCAGGGCGGACCTCGCGGCGGGGGCACTGGAGCGCTCACACTATCCGCCCAGTTCAGCGTCGAACGACACCGGTGACAAATTCGACTTTCCTACAACAGGGCATTCCGCCCCATTCCCGGGAACGTCTACCAGCGGTACGGCTCGTAGACGTCCATGCACTTGTCCTCGTCGGCGCCGTTGAGGGCGTCGCTGTTGTCGGGCAGGTCGCCGGCCTCGGGCGTCTTCTGCTTCGGATACGCCGTGCCGGAGCGCCAGTCGGAGCCGACGACGACCGTCACCCCGGACACGTCCGCGGACTTCTGCACCGCGTTCGCCGGGATGCCCAGCGCGGCCGCGACCCGCTGCGCGTCGCCGGCCAGGTCGGGGGTCGGGTAGCGGACGACGGTCCGTTCCTCGGAGAGCGCCGCCGAGGTGTCCTTCGTCGCCCGGGCGAAGCCCTTCTCCGTCAGTGCGTCGGTGATCGTGCCCGCGCGGCCGCTGACCGGACCGAGCGAGTCGGAGCGGGTGGCGTTCTGCACGAGGACGCCGATCTCGGCGTCGGCGGCGGCCGGGTCCTTGGTCGTGTCCGTGCCGCTCGCGCCCGCGTCCTTGCCGTCGCCCGCGCCCTTGCCGCCGGTCTTCGCGCCCTTGTCGTCGAAGGACACGTCGTCGCGGAGCATCGCCCACATCTTCTCGGCGTTGGCGCCGTCCGGCAGCAGGTGGTTCTCGTCCTCGGGGTCCTGGACGGTGGGCAGGGTCGTCATGGTGATGCGGTCCGTCGGCACCGTCTTCAGCTGTGTCCCCAGGTCGTACAGCTTCTTGGGCGTGCCGATCTCCTTCGAGACCCCCAGGGACTTCGTGGCCGCCTCCGCCAGGTCCATCAGCCGGCCGGCGTCGGTGAAGACGTTCTGGTCCTTCAGGGTGCGGATCATCGAGTTCATGTACATGTGCTGGGCCCGCGCCCGCATCTGGTCACTGCCCCAGGCGTGCCGGGTGCGCAGCCACTGGAGGGCCTCCTTGCCCTTGACCTTGTGCGATCCCTTCGTCATGTACAGGCCCGAGCCGCCGTCCCTGCCGGGCTTCACACGGTCGTCGACGTTCTGGTTGACGCAGACCTCGACCCCGCCGACGGCGTCCGCCATCGACACGACGCCCGCGAAGTCGATCGTCATCCAGTGGTCGACGTAGACGCCCGTGAGGTTCTGCCAGGTGGCCAGCGTGCAGCCGGCGCCGCCGCGGGCCAGGGACGCGTTGATGATGGTGTTGGTCGCCGGGAACTTCTCGCCCGTCTTGGGGTCCGTGCACGCGGGGATGTCGACGCGGGTGTCGCGCGGGATGCTCACGACGGCGGCGCTCTTGCGGTCCGCGGAGAGGTGGATCAGCATCTGCACGTCGCCCAGCGGCGGGTTGTCGCGGTGGTCCTTGCCGCCGCCCAGCGCCACGTTGGCGTCGGAGGCGCGGCTGTCGGAGCCGATCAGCAGGACGTTCAGGGGCGTCTGTCCGGCCGCGTTGGGCTCGGTCTTGTGCGCCTTGGAGTCGCCGCTGTTGCGCTCGCCCTTCTCGATGTTGTCGCTCAGGTGCTGGTAGTAGAGGTATCCGGCGCCGGCCGTGCCGAGTATCAGGACCGCGAGTGTCGACGCGGACCACCTGAGCACCCGGCGCCCGCGCCCCGCCCGCCGCCGCCCGGACCGCCGGCCGTGCCCGCCGCCGTTCCCCTGGCCCGCGCCGTGCCGGGCGGCACCGGATCGTGTTCCCTGCTCGCGTACATCACTCTGCGTCATGTCCCTCTTCCCCACCCCTCGCGCCGGCCGATGGGCCCATGGGCGCGTTCTGTTCGCACAGTTGGACGCCTGGACCGCCCCGTTGGCTGTACGGCCGCGCCGACGGATCGTTTCCGCCCCTGCGGAACACGGCCGCCCGGTAAGACGCGAGAAGGGGCCGTCAGGTCACTTGGCGCACTGGACCTTGTCCGCAGTGGACTTGTCCACCCCGTCCGGAGTCTTCCCGGAGGTGGCGTTGAGCTTGACTCCCGCGCCCTTGAAGTCCTTGCCGAGCGTGAGTGTCATGGTGGGCAGGCCCTGGGAGTTGGTGACGCTCCGGCCGGGCTTCATGGCCGCGCCGGACAGGCCGAGGATCTCGGCGAGGGCGCGGGCCTGGTCGGCCTGGTCGGGGGCGTACTCCAGGGTGGTCTTCGCGACCTCGGCGGGGGCGTTGCCGGCGTTCTCGGACTTGGTGACGCCGGCCTCGTTCTGGAGGTAGAGCAGTTCCTTCCCGGCGCTGCCGCCCGGGGCGCCGCCGTTGAGGATGCGCACGCGGACCTCGGAGGGGTCGGACTTGGTGCCCTTGAGACGGGCCGCGACGGCGGCGGCCTCCTTCTTCTGCTGCTGCTTGACCTCGGTGAACGAGATGTCGTTCTGGATCATGCTGAAGACCTCGGCGGCGGGCTGCTCCTTGAGGACGACCGTCGCCTTGACCTTCTCGGCCGGGTTGTCGACCACCGGCACCGTGGTGAAGGTCAGGTTCTTGGTGTCGAGCTTGCCCAGCTCCAGACCGAGGTCCTTCAGCTTGCCGATGCTGTCCAGCTTGGAGTCGACGGTCAGCGCCTTGGTGCCCGCCTCCGCCAGCTTCACCATCTTCGACGGGCTGGTGAGCGTGTCGTTCGACTTCAGCTTGCGCATCAGCGCGCTGAGGAACTGCTGCTGTATCTGGATGCGGCTCAGGTCCCCGCCGAAGCCCACCGAGTGCCGGGTGCGCACGAACGCCAGCGCCTGCTCGCCCTCGATGGTGTGCGTGCCCGCGGACAGCTTCAGATGCGAGTCCGGATCGTCGATGTCCTTGGCCAGGCAGACCTCGACGCCGCCGACCGCCGAGGTCAGCGTCTTGACCGCGTTGAAGTCGGCGACCATGAAGTTGTCCGGGGTGACCCCGGTCAGCTCGGTGACGGTCCGCATGGTGCAGCTGGGCGTACGGTCGTCCTGGCCGAGGCTGGTGTTGAAGCGGACGCCGGTGGAACCGGGGATGACCTT
This sequence comes from Streptomyces sp. NPDC032940, assembly GCF_040636935.1. NCBI lineage: Bacteria > Bacillati > Actinomycetota > Actinomycetes > Kitasatosporales > Streptomycetaceae > Streptomyces > Streptomyces sp. NPDC032940. Next base: position 45,113 of record NZ_JBEZVJ010000033.1, read on the forward strand.
CGTGGACCCGTCCGGCTGTGTGGTCGGGCAGTCGGGGACGTCGACGATCAGGTCGCGGGGGATGCTGAGCGCGGTCGCGTTGGAGCGGTCCTTCGACACGTGCAGCAGGATCGTGGTGTCGGCGTGGCCGACGCTGCCCGCGTCGCCGTAGCCCTCGTTGCCGGAGCCGGTGCGCTTGTCGGTGCCGATGAGCAGGATGTTGATGGCCTTGTCCTTCTGGAAGCCACCGGTGCTCGCGCCGTCGTCGGCGACGGACTGGATGTTGTCGTTGAGGTGCTCGAGATAGAGGTACCCCGCCGCCGCCGCGGCGAGGACGACGAACGCCATCGTCCCGCCGGTCCACATCAGGACCTTCTTGGCCGTCGACCTCTTCTTCGCCGGACGCCGCCGGCCCCGACGCCCGGGAGGCGGTTCGTCGGGCGCCGCCCGCCGCTTGCGCGGACCGGGGACCGCGCGCCCCGGGGCGGTCGCGGGCGCGGACGCCTGGGGGGTGCGGGTGCGCGCCGCGCCGGCACCGCGGGGGCCGGGGGCCCTGGGGGGCGTCGACTGCGGTGCGGAAGGGGGTAGTCGCAGTTCGTAATCGCCGGTGTCCGGATTGAGTACCCACTGGTCTGCGGGGTCGATGTCCCCCGCCCGCCCACGGCCTTGCGCGTCCACGGTCGTCCGATCCTCCGTCGGGGCCACGCGGCGCCCTCCCCTCCAGGCGCCCGGTCTCGGTCACTCAGTGCGCGACCGCGGAACGGAACCATGACGGAACCTCGTGGCCGGGCACACCGGATCGCTCACACTAACGGCCCGATTCGGCCTGCGGCGACGCCGGTGACACATTCCACGATCCTTACAACCGGTCAATCCAGCCCTTTTCCTGGACAAGTGTCCGCCGTAGCGCGCATGACTTGGCCCCGTCTTGCGCCGTCTTGGAACGCGCTTTACTCGCAGACGTGCTCTGCGGCGGTGTTCCCGCTGAACGTCGGCTGTGGCGAATCCCCGTCCCGGGGCTCGGGCGAGCTCCCGTCGCCGTCTTCCGTCCGCCGCTCGGGCGCGGCGACCGCCACCGGCTCGTCGGTCCGCAGACGGGTGAACAGCTTCTCCGCGTCGGGCTGGACGAGCTGGTCGCGATTGGCGTCGCGCGCGTACGCCTCCCGGGGGACGGTCAGGAACTGCACCCGTTCGGTGGGGATGTTCCGCAGGCCGCGCGCCAGGTCGTACACACCCCGCAGACTGGCCAGGTCCGGGTCGGTGGTGAGGGACGACGTGGCCGCGTCCAGCACGGGGTAGAGCTTCACCGGATTCAGCAGTACGTCGTTGCTCTGCACCTTATCGACGAGTGCCCCGAGGAAACGCTGCTGCCGGTCGATCCGGTCGGTGTCGCTGCCGTTGCCGAGCGACTTGCGGGCCCGGACGTATCCGAGGGCCTGCTCACCGTCGAGGGTCACCCGGCCGGCGGGCAGCTTCAGCTTGGCGTCCTTGTCGTCGACCGGCTTGCGCAGGCACACCTCGACACCGTCGAGGGCGTCGACCATCTTCTTGAAGCCCTGGAAGTCGACGACCACGTGATGGTCGATCCGGATGCCGGTCAGCTTCTCCACCGTGCGGACGGTGCACGCCGAACCGCCCGCCTCGAAGGCGTAGTTGAGCTGGGTGAACACCGGCCCGGCGCCGGAGCCGTCCGGGCGGTGGCAGCGGGGCACGCGCACCATCAGGTCGCGGGGGAGGGAGACGGCGGTGGCGCTGTCCCGGCCCGCCGAGAGGTGCAGCAGGATCGTGGTGTCCGACCGCTCGGTCCCGGTGTCCCGGCCGTAGCGCGCGTTGCCGTCGCCGGAGCGCGAGTCCGATCCGATCACCAGCACGTTCTGCGCGCCGCGCACGAGGGAGGTGGGCCGCTCCTTCTCGTACCGGGCGAGCTCGGCGGCGGCCGCCTCGTCGGCGGTGATGTTCCCGCTGAGCTTGGCGTAGACCGCCCAGCCGACGCCCACGGCCGCGACGCCGAGCAGGGCGACCGCGACGCCCGAGTTCCGCAGCAGGCGCCGGCGCCGCCGACGGCGCAACCCGTCGCCGGTCGCGGACGCCCCCGCCCCCGGCCCCAGGGTCCCGGCCCGGTCGGAGGACGCGCCTGCGCTGTCGCTCACGTCAGCCTCAACCCCTCGTGCCGTACGAGCGTGCCCTGCCCGCCCGCGCTCCCCCGATCATGACCCGAACCCCCACGAACCCCCGGCCCCGACTGAGCCGAACGGGTCCCCTCGGTCAGGAGAACACCCACCGAAGCCGCGTCCCGCCGCCATCACTGCCTGGCTGAGGGCAGTCCTTGCCTCACCCAGCGCCTGAACGGCCTGGGAGGTGCCCCGAAGGTCGGCACGGGTGGGCTGTGTGGGGAGATCCCCCGCTCATGGGGGCCTCTCGCGTGAGCGAAGCCGAGCGGCCGAGAGTGGGGGAGGTGCCCCGCGACGCCGGGCCGCGCACCCGTCCGCGCGTCCCCGCAACCACGCCGGGCACCCCACCCGCACCGGCCCACGTCACCCACGGAGCAGCGGCGCCCCATCAGCGCGGGGCCACCTCACCCACCCCAACCCCGACACCAACGCCGGACCACCGACACCCCCGAAAAACCTCACCGCGCCGTGGCCGAAACCCGCTCCGCCTCGATCCGCTGATCCACCACACCTTCCGCCGCCCGCTCCAGATGCCGGCACAACACCACCGATCCCCCGGAAGCCAACGGCCCGTACAACCCCGCGTTCAACCCCTCCCACGTGTCGTACGGCAGCCCCGACAGAATCCGCGCCCCCGGCCCCGTCAGCCCCAGCCCCGCCGCCTCCGCCCGGGCCCGCTCCACGACCTCCGCCCCGCTGAACTCCCGCCCCGCGACGATCAGCCCCGGGGCCTCCGGATCCACCGGCGCGTACGGCACGAACCGGTCCCCCTGCCCCGGCACCTCCACCGCGTAATCGGCGAAGCCCACCGGCGGGGCCGGCGTGAACCGCCCCCCGAGCGGCCGCAGCGCCAGCGCCATCCGTGGGCCCGAACACGCCCGCGCCGCCTCCAGCGACTCCGGCTCCGGTCCGCTCACCACCACGTCCGCCGCCCCCGGGTCACCGGCCACGTCGGCGACGACACCCACCGACGCGCACGCCAGCAGCCACACCGCCGTCTGCCAGTGCGCGGGCAGCAGCAGCGAGACCCGGTCGCCGGGTTCGACGGACAGTTCGTCCTGGAGCAGATTGGCGGTCTTGGCCACCCAATTGGCGAAGGTGGCAACGGACAGTTCGACGCGTTCGCCGGTGGCGTCGTCGTAGAAGGTCACCAGGGGGCGTCCCGGGTCCGCGGCGAGCGCGGAACTCAGCAGGTCGGCAGGGGTGCGGTCGGTCGCGTTCACCCGCGCAAGCGTACGCGGGCCGAAAGCCGGGCCCGTGGCGGACGGGACACCTCACCACCACCGGATCGGGCGAAAAACCCTACGCCCCGTCACATCCCGTATGGACATCTTTGTCACGTCATGTCAAGGATCAGGGGCATGCATGCTTTCCTCACGTCCTCGATAGGCGTCACCTGCGCGGCCGCACTGACCCTCCCGCTCACCACCGAGCCGACGACGGCGACGACGGCCCCCGCGAGAGCGGCACCGGCCCAGGCACCCACCCCCGGCAGCACCCAGTCGCTCCCCCTCACGCCGAGCCCCGGCGACCGCACCGCCACCGCTCCCGGCACCGCCCCCGGCGCCGCCGAACAGCGCGTCCCCCGCCGGAGCACCCGGCACTTCTCCCTGGTCGGCGTCGTCTGGGACGACCCGGCCACCGCACTGCACGGCCGCGTCCAGGTCCGCACCCGCGCCACGACCACCGGCGCCTGGTCCGACTGGCAGGACCTCGAGACGCACAACGCCGACCATGCCGCCGACCCGGGCACCGCCGAAGGCACGTCGGGCCGGGTGCGCGGCGCCACCGCACCGCTGTGGGTGGGCGACTCGGACGGTGTGGAGGCGCGGGTGCACGCGGCGGACGAGTACGACGTCACGCCCCTCCCCACCGGCATGCACCTCGAACTGGTCGACCCCGGCGAGGACACCGAGACCCCCGCACCGAACCGGACCCGGACCGAGAACGAACTCCCCGCCCTCGGCAGCCCGACGGAACAGCGGAAGGCCGGACCGCACACCGGCCCCCGCCCGCGCATCGTCACGCGCCACGGCTGGGGCGCGGACGAGAACCTCCGCGCGAGGAACGCCACGTACACGAGGAAGGTCAAGGCGGCCTTCGTGCACCACTCGGACACCGGCAACGACTACCGCTGCTCGCAGGCCCCGTCCGTCATTCGCGGTATCCACCGCTACCACGTGACGAGCATGGGCTGGCGGGACATCGGCTACAACTTCCTCGTCGACAAGTGCGGAAAGATCTACGAGGGCCGGGCCGGGGGAGTGTCGAAGCCGGTACTGGGCGCCCACACCATGGGGTTCAACGCCAACAGCACGGGAATCGCGGTTCTCGGCACGTACAGCGCCAAGAAGCCGTCGTCCGCCGCGGTCAAGGCCGTCGCCCGGCTCACCGCGTGGAAGCTCGGCCTCCACGGCGTGAATCCGCGCGGCAAGACATACCTGAGGTCCGCCGGTGGCAATCTCTACCGAAAAGGTAAGAACGTACGACTGAACGTCATCTCGGGTCACCGCGACGGCTTCGCCACGAGCTGCCCCGGCAAGCAGCTCTACGGCAAGCTCCGCACGGCCCGTTCCTCGGCGGCGAAGTACCAGGGCCGCTGAGGACGCGACACCGCACGGTCATCGAAGGCGCCACGGCACGGTCTGCATACACTGGCCCGCCGAAAGACAGTTCGGCCGGTCCCGGCAGGAAGCAGAGACGACAGGTGACAGAAGCGATCCTCCTGGTCGGCGGTAAGGGCACGCGGCTGCGCCCGCTCACGGTGCACACCCCGAAGCCGATGGTGCGGGCGGCCGGGGTGCCGTTCCTCACCCATCAGCTGGCGCGGGCGAAGGCGGCGGGCGTCGAGCACATCGTCCTCGCGACGAGCTACCTGGCGGAGGTCTTCGAGCCGTACTTCGGGGACGGCTCCTCCCTGGGCCTCCACCTCGAGTACGTCACCGAGGAGGAGCCGCTCGGCACCGGCGGCGCGATCCGCAACGTGGCGTCCCGGCTGCACTCGGGCCCCGACGAGCCGGTGCTCATCTTCAACGGCGACATCCTGACCGGCCTCGACATCCGCGCGCTGGTGCGCACCCACGAGACGACGGGCGCGGACGTCTCCCTGCACCTGACGAAGGTGACCGACCCGAGGGCCTACGGACTGGTCCCCACGGACGACACGGGCAGGGTCCTGGCGTTCCTGGAGAAGCCGCAGACGCCGGAGGAGATCGTCACCGACCAGATCAACGCGGGGGCGTACGTCTTCCGCCGCTCGGTCATCGACACCATCCCGGCGGGCCGCCCGGTCTCGGTCGAACGGGAGACCTTCCCGGAACTCCTCGCCACCGGAGCGCACCTGCAGGGCATGGTCGACTCCACCTACTGGCTGGACCTCGGCACCCCGGCGGCCTTCGTGCGCGGTTCGGCGGACCTGGTCCTCGGCCGCGCGCCGTCCCCGGCGGTACCGGGCCGCTGCGGTGACCGCCTGATCCTGCCCACGGCCACCGTCGCGCCCGACGCCAAGCTGACCGGCGGGACGGTGGTGGGCGAGGGCGCCTTCGTCGCGGAGGGGGCGCGGGTCTTCGGCAGCACGATCCTGCCCGGCGCGGTGATCGAACCGGGCGCCGTCATCACCGACTCCCTCATCGGCACCCGCGCCCGCGTCGGCACCCGCTCGGTCCTCACGGACACGGTCATCGGCGACGACGCGGTCATCGGCGCCGACAACGAACTCCGCTCAGGAGTCCGAGTCTGGTGCAACGCCCACATACCCCCGGCGTCCGTCCGCTTCTCCTCAGACGCGTAGCCGTCGCAGCTGCGGGCAGCAGTGCCTCCCCCAGTGCCTGAACGGCCTGGGACGTGCCCCCAGGGCGATGGGGGTCCGGGACAGGTCCCCCGCGAGCGAAGCCGAGCGTGGGGGAGAAGCCGAGTGCGGGGGAGGCACCCCGCCAGCGCCGGGCCACGCGCCCCACCCCACCCCGGCCCAGCCCCAGCACGGTCACCGAGGGCGACGCCGGGACGTGCGACGCCGAGACAGGTCAGAGCCGCTCAATCCCCCGCGGAGCCATCCGCGGGGCCCGCCTCCCCGGCACCCGCCCACTCAGCAACACCAGCCGAGCCGCCCGATGCCGCTGCCCGGCATAAGGCTCCAGCAGGCGCAGCATCACCGCATCGTCCGCATTCCGGTCCCCACCCAGCGCGAACCCCACGATCCCCGGCAGATGAAGATCCCCCACGGTCACCGCATCGGCCGCACCGTGACTGCGCTGCACGGTCTCCGCCGACGTCCACGGCCCGATGCCCGACACGGCCTCCAGCCGCGCCCGCGCAGCCTCCGGCTCCATCCCGGCCGCCTCCTCCATCCGCGCGGCGACCCGCACCGCCCGCAGAACGGCCGACGCCCGTTTGTCGTCGACCCCGGCCAGATGCCACTCCCAGGACGGGATCAGCGCCCACGTCCGCGCCGCCGGCATCACGTACATCCGTCCGGCCGCGGGCCCCGGCGCGGGCTCCCCGAACTTCCGCACGAGCATCCGCCACGCCTGGTACGCCTCCAGCGTCGTGACCTTCTGCTCCAGGATCGACGGGATCAGCGACTCCAGCACCAGCCCCGTCCGCGTCAGCCGCAGCCCCGGCCGCCGGTGCGCGGTGTGCGCCAGCAGCCGGTGCCGGGGCACGAACGCGGACGGGTCGTCGTCGGCGCCCAGCATCCGCGGCAGCTGCTCCAGCAGCCACTCCGCGCCCGGCCCCCACGCCTCGCCCCGCACCTCGCCGCCGCGCGCGAAGACCCGCAGCGTGCCGGGCCCGGCGGGCGTGCGGCTGGCCCGCCACACCGAGCCGTCCGGTGTCGTACGGAAGGTCGGGTCGGCCGGCCCGCGCCGCAGCGGCCCGAGGACCAGCCCCAGCTCCAGCGGCCCGTCCGGCACCCACACCCGCACCTTCCCGGGAGCGGCTGCCTGCCGCGGCACCGGCGCCCCCGCCGCGGGTACGACGGTCTCCCCGCCGCGCACGGTCGTACGCGTGGGCCGGGGAGCGAAACGTCCTGCCACGGGTGAGGTCCTTGAGAGAAGAAGAGGGGCCGGCCGGAGACCTGCGGAAGCCCCTACGAGGGTAGAGCCTCGTCCGGAAAGGTCACCGCGCTTCTCACCGCACCCGCCGTCGGTTTTCTCACCGCACCTCGATGAACGCCCCCGCGTCCCGCTCCGGCCTCGGCCTCGGCTCCTCCGCGGGATGGCCGACCGCCACCGCCCCCATCGGATCCCAGTCGTCCGGGAGCCCCAGCACCTCCCGCACGACGTCCCGGCAGAACATCGTCGCGGACACCCACGCCGAGCCCAGCCGCTCCCCGGCGAGCGCGACCAGCAGGTTCTGCACGCCCGCGCCGGCGGCGACCACGAACATCTCCCGCTCGGCCCCGTCGCGGCGCGCGTCCCCGTAGGTGTGCGAGCCGTCCATGACCAGGCAGGGCACGACGAGATACGGCGCGTTGCGCAGCACGTCCCCGCGCCGCACCCGCCTGGCGACGGACTCCTCGCTCTTGCCGTCCCGTCTGAGGTCGGCGATCCAGGCGTCCCGCATCGCGTCCAGCAGCCGGGTACGGGACTCGGCGGACTCCAGCAGCACGAACCGCCACGGCGTCGTGTGGTGCGGCGCCGGCGCCGTGACCGCCGCGGCCACGGCCCGGCGCACGGCACCGGGGTCGACCGGCTCCTCCGTGAAGGCCCGCACCGTACGCCGCTGGGTGACCGCCTGCCGCACGGCTTCCGACGTGCCGAGCCGGAACATGTCGTCGCGCGCCCCCCGCACCATGGCCCGCGCGCCCTCGCCCTCGTCCCCGGTGACGACCCGGGAGAGGCCGCTCACGACGGCGACGGGCAGCCCGGCGGCCTTGCCCTTGACCAGGTCGCCCGCGGCGGCCAGCTCGTCGGCGGTGGCGACGACCGTGGCGCCGAGCGGATTGCCGTACGCGTCGGTGCCGCCCCGCAGGTCGTCGAGGACCCGCACGCCCGCGGCACCGATCGCCACGTCCGTCAGGCCGGCCCGCCAGGGACGCCCGAAGGTGTCGGTGACGACCACGCCGACGTCGACGCCGAGCAGGTCCCGCAGGCCGTCGCGGATGGCCCGCGCGGAGGCGTCCGGGTCCTCGGGCAGCAGCAGCACGGTGCCGGAGGGGGTGTTGGAGGCGTCCACGCCGGCCGCCGCCATGACCAGGCCCTGCCGGTTCTCGACGATGCGCAGCGCCCCGCGCCGGGCCACCACCCGCACCGTCTCGGCGTCGATCGCGGCCTCCCGGTCGGCGGCCCGCACGATCCGGCCCTCCGCCTTGGAGACGATCTTTGAGGTGACGAGGAGCACGTCCCCGTCGGCCAGCCCGGGCCCTGCCGCCGCGATCAGCTTGGCCAGGTCGTCGCCCGGCTGGACCTCCGGCAGGCCGGGGACCGCCCGGACCCGGTAGCCGGGAGCACCGTCGCTCACGCCTGACGCACCTCCTCCGCCATCGCCAGTGCCTCGTGTGCCATCTGGGCCGCGGCGTCGACGTCGGTCATCATCAGCGGCACGGCGCGGCAGAGGATGCCGGCCGCCTTGACCCGCGTCACGGCCTCCGCGTCGACCGTGTCGACCAGCCAGCCGTCGAGCAGACCCGAGCCGTAGTGCTCGGCGACGGCCGCGGCCGAGGACTCCACGCCGACCGCGGCGAGAACCTTGTCGGCCATGCCGCGCACGGGCGCGTCCCCGACGATCGGGGAGAGGCCGATCACCGGCACCCCGGCGTCGGCGATCGCCTCGCGGATGCCGGGCACGGCGAGGATCGTGCCGACCGAGACGACCGGGTTGGACGGCGGGAAGAGGATCACGTCCGCCTCGCCGATGGCCTCCAGGACGCCGGGCGCCGGCTTCGCCTGCTCGGCGCCGACCGGCACCACCGCCTCGGCGGGGACCGAGGCCCGCAGCCGCACCCAGTACTCCTGGAAGTGGACGGCCTTGCGCTCGCCGTCGAGCTCGACGGCCACGTGCGTCTCCACGCGGTCGTCGGTCATCGGGAGCAGACGCACGCCGGGCTTCCAGCGGTCGCACAGCGCCTCGGTCACCGCACTGAGCGGATACCCGGCGCTGATCATCTGCGTCCGCACGATGTGCGTGGCGAAGTCGCGGTCGCCCAGGCCGAACCACTCCGGCCCCACGCCGTAGGCCGCGAGCTCCTCCTTGAGGTGGAAGGTCTCGTCGGCCCGCCCCCAGCCCTGCTCCTCGTTGATGCCGTCGCCGAGCGTGTACATCACCGTGTCGAGGTCCGGGCAGACCTTCAGCCCGAAGAGGTGGATGTCGTCGCCGGTGTTGCCGATGACCGTGATGTCCGCGTCCGGCGCGGCCTGCTTGAGACCACGCAGGAACCGTGCACCGCCGATGCCGCCTGCCAGAACCACAATGCGCATGCGCCCATCCTCGCAGGCCGGTACGACACTGCGTCAGCCAGTCGTCACAGCCGAGCAGCGCGCGGAGTGCATGGGCATCTCGGTGAGCCCCGGGTAGTAGACGTGCAGGCTGACCGCCGGCTCCAGCGTGTCGTTGACGACCTCGTGCGCGTACCCCGGTGCGAACACCTTCTCCGCTCCCGCGCCGAGCGCGCGCGTGCCACGCTCCGTGCGCTCGGTCAGGGTGCCGTCCAGGACCGTCCACACACCCGAGGAGGGGCCGTGGTCGTGGCGCCCGCTGCCCTGCCCCGGCAGCCAGGACAGCAGCCAGACCTCGTAGCCGGGGCCGGTGCGCAGCCGGTGGTACCAGCGGGTCGTGGCGTCGTACTCGACGAGGTGCTCCCACTGCGAACGGTCCGCGGCGAGGGCGCGGAGCAGCCCGGCGAACTCGGCGACCGTGGCCGGGTGCTCGCGCGGTGCCTGGAGGAGGTGGGGGACTTCGAGGATGTCGCCGGCGATCTGGAGGTCGCTGTCGCTGTTCATGGGTGCGGTGGTTCCTCGGCGGGAGAGTGCGGGGGAGTGCGGAGGTGTGCGGGTGCGGTGAGCGCGGGAGGCGCGATGCGCGGAGAACGCCCCGGTCGGGGCGGGGATCACGCAGCGATCACTCGGCCGGGTCGAGTCGGCCCGGGGCAGCCGGAGCGGGGTGGCTCAACAGCTGGAACAGCGGCAACAGCTACAGCGAGCGCGGGCAGCACCGTGGGACCCGGCGGTGCGGGTCGAGGCGAGTGCCAAGTTCGCGAGCATGCCCACAAGGAGAGCGGCTCACACCGGCAGTGTCAACTTCCTGCCCGTGATGTGGGACGTGTTTCACCCCATCCGGTTCATGTCGCAGGCGAAAGGTTTGCTCATACGGGTTCCGGGACACATGCGGCACAAGCCGGGCGCACAACCCCTGTTGCGATCCCGTGATCCGAATGTGATCAGGTTCGCCTCGGCGCGTGTGTCGGAACGAGAACGAACGGCGGGACGTCCTTCTCCGTACAGGCTCTGTGCGGGGTCGGAGGCTCCTGCTGCCCCGTCGGCGTGTCAGGGGTTATGGCGATTTGAACACTTTCTGCATGGCCTTGGTTCTGCAGAGTGAATAAGGGGCCCAATAGCAGATCTCGGCTTGACTCGCCCGGAGCAGCACACTTGTAATTTCACTCGTGTCGTTCAGCCGGGATCGATAACGGCTGGATCACGGGGACGCGAAGGACGGACGAGGGGCGCACATGACCGAGCTGGTGCAGCAACTGCTGGTCGACGACGCGGACGAGGAGCTCGGCTGGCAGGAGCGCGCACTGTGCGCCCAGACCGACCCCGAGTCCTTCTTCCCTGAGAAGGGCGGCTCCACCCGGGAGGCCAAGAAGGTCTGCCTCGCCTGCGAGGTCCGCTCCGAGTGCCTCGAGTACGCCCTCGCCAACGACGAGCGTTTCGGCATCTGGGGCGGTCTGTCCGAGCGGGAACGCCGCCGCCTGAAGAAGGCCGCCGTCTGACCCGGCGTCCGCCCCGCGGCGCACTCCGCACAGACATGAAGGGCATGAACGGCCCCTCGCAGGTGGGTTGTCCACAGGCGTGGGGCCGTCGTCATGCCCAGCCGATAGTGTGGGCGCTCGTCCGAGACGCCCTGCCGTTACCCACCGGCGCGGGTGTCCACCGCAGTCCATCGAACCGGGGCCCGTACCTCGATGTCCGTGCACAGCCACACGGCAGCCCAGCAAGACCTCGCTGCCACACCTGAGTTCCCGCGCCACGTGGTGACCGCGGTCCTCGTCTCCCACGACGGAGCCCGCTGGCTGCCCGACGCGCTCGCCGGTCTGCTCGGCCAGGAGCGCCCCGTGCAGTACGCCGTGGCCGCCGACACCGGCAGCGCCGACGACTCCGCCCGGCTGGTCACCGAGGCCCTCGGTGACGACCGCGTGCTGCATCTCGCCCGGCGCACCGGCTTCGGCCAGGCCGTCGAGGAGGCCGCGCGCATCGCGCCGGTCCTCACCCCCGAGGACCTGGCGTACCTGCGGCGGCCCAGCGGCTGGGACCCCGTCACGCGCAGCTGGCGCGACGACGCCTACGACCTTCCCGAACTCCCGCACGGAGAACCGGTGCAGTGGCTGTGGCTGCTGCACGACGACTGCGCCCCCGAACCCGGCGCCCTGGCACAGCTGCTGCGCGTCGTGGACAACGAGTACGAACTCGGCCGCGAGGACGTCGCCGTCGTCGGCCCCAAGCTCCGCGGCTGGTACGACCGCCGGCAACTGCTCGAGGTCGGCGTCTCCATCGCCAACTCCGGCCGCCGCTGGACCGGCCTGGACCGCCGGGAACAGGACCAGGGCCAGCACGACCACGTCCGGTCCGTGCTGTCCGTGTCCAGCGCCGGCATGCTGATCCGGCGTGACGTCTTCGAACGGCTCGGCGGGTTCGACCGCCGGCTGCCCCTGATGCGCGACGACGTCGACCTGTGCTGGCGCGCACACGCCGCCGGGCTGCGCGTCCTGGTCGCCCCGGAGGCGGTCGTACGCCACGCCGAGGCGGCCTCCCGCGAACGCCGCGCCGTCGACTGCGCGGGCCGCACCACCGCCTCCCCGCACAAGGTGGACAAGGCCGGCGCCGTCCACACCCTCCTCGTCAACGTCCGCACCGCCGCCCTGCCCTGGGTGCTGCTGCGCCTCGTCGTCGGCACGCTGCTGCGCACCCTCGCCTACCTCGTCGGCAAGGTCCCCGGCCAGGCCCTGGACGAGATCCGGGGCCTCCTCGGCGTCCTGCTGCGGCCCGAGCGCATCATCGCGGGACGGCGTGAACGCGGGCGCCCGCAGGTCGAGAAGGACGAACTGCGCTCCCTGTTCCCGCCCCCCGGCGCGACCATCCGCGTCACCGTCGAACAGGCCGCGGCCAGTCTCGTCCGCAGCTCCGACGCCGAAGCGGCGCCGGGCGCCGGGCGGCACGGCGGCGGCATCGAGTCCGGACCGGGCGGGGACGACGCCGACTTCCTGGAGATCGAACAGTTCGCCCGCCTCAAGCGCATCGCCCGCAAACCCGGCCCGGTGCTCTTCCTGGTGCTGCTGCTGGTCTCCCTCGCCGCCTGCCGCGCCCTCCTCGGCGCCGGCGCACTGGCGGGCGGCGCGCTGCTGCCCGCCCCGGCCGGCGCCGGCGAGCTGTGGTCGCGGTACGCGGACGCCTGGCACACCGTGGGCACCGGCGGCACCGCCTCCGCTCCGCCCTACCTGGCGATCGTCGCCACGCTCGCCACCGTCCTGCTCGGCTCCACCGGACTGGCCGTCACCCTGCTGCTGGTCTGCTCGGTACCCCTCGCCGGCGTCACCGCGTACTTCGCCTCCCGCCCGCTCGTGCCGTCCCGGCTGCTGCGCGCGTGGGCCGCCGTCGCCTACGCCTTCCTGCCCGCCGCCACCGGCGCCCTCGCCGGCGGCCGCATCGGCACCGCCGTCCTCGCCGTGCTGCTCCCGCTCGCCGCGCGCGCGGGCGTCGCGGCAGCCGGCCTGACCGGGTCGTCCGGCGCGCGCGGCAGCTGGCGCGCCACCTGGGCGTACGCGCTGCTGCTGACCGTCACCACCGCCTTCACCCCCGTCGTGTGGCCCATCGCGCTGCTGCTCGGCATCGGCGTCCTGATCCTGCGCCGCGGCGACATCACGGCCTACGGGCTGCGTCTCCTCGCCCAGCTGGGCACGCCCCTGCTGCTGCTCGCCCCCTGGTCGCTGTCGCTCCTCCCGTTCGGCTTCTTCGACGAGGCCGGCCTGGAGTACGGCTCCTCGGCCGCCTCCGCGCTCGACCTGCTCGGCGCCAGCCCCGGCGGCCCCGGCACGGTCGGCGGCCTGGTCCTCATCGGCATCGTGCTGGCCGCACTGGCCGCCCTGCTGCGCTCCGAGCGGCAGCGGGCGATCCGGACGGCCTGGGCCGTCGCCCTGGTCGCCCTCGTCCTCGCGGTCCTCTCGAACCGCTCCGCCTGGGCGGGCCCGGCCACCCTGGTCTACGGCCTCGCCCTGCTGTCCGCCGCCGCTCTGGGCGCGGACGGCGCACGCTCGCGCGTGGCCGAGCAGAGCTTCGGCTGGCGCCAGCCGGTCGCCGCGCTCATCGCCCTCGCCTCGGCCGTCGGCCCGCTGATCGCCGCCGCCGGCTGGATGATCGACGGCGCCGACGGGCCGTTGGAGTGCCGCGACCCGGTGCAGGTCCCCGCATTCGTCGCCGAGGACGGCATCACCCGCGACCAGGCCCGCACCCTCGTCCTCGACAGCGACTCCGCCGCCCATGTGAGCTACACGCTGGTCCGCGGCGCCGGGGCCCGCCTCGGCGACGGCGAACTGGCCGCCGACGGGGGCAACGGCGGACTGGACAAGGTCGTGGCCAACCTCGTGGCCGGCTCCGGCGCCGACCAGGCCGACCAGCTCGGCGGCTTCGCCGTGCGCTACGTCCTCGTGCACAAGGGCGCCCCCCACGACATCGTCCGCGTCCTGGACGCCACCCCGGGTCTGAGGCGGCTCAGCCAGCAGGACGGCAGCGGTCTGTGGCAGGTGGACCGGGACGTCGCCCGCGCGACCATCGTGTCCGGCAGCGACGCCGCGAGCGGTGAGCCAAAGCCGGTCGCCGCCGGGCCCGTCGAGATCCACACCGACATCCCGTCCGGCGCCGAGGGGCGCGTGCTGCGCCTCGCCGACACCGCCGCCGAGGGCTGGACGGCCACCCTCGACGGCAAGCCGCTCACCCGCACCACGGTCGACGGCTGGGCCCAGGGCTTCGAACTCCCCGCCTCCGGGGGCAGGCTGGACGTCACCTACGACGACCCGTTCACCCACACCGCCTGGCTGTGGGCCCAGGGCCTGCTCGCCGTCGTCCTGGTGGTCCTCGCCCTGCCCGGCCGGCGCCGCGACGTCGACGACGACCTGCCCGACGAGCCGGTCGTCCCCGCCCAGGCGGTCGCCGGCGAGGGACGCCGGGCCCGGCGCCTGCGCGCCCAGGCGGAGGCCGAGGCGGAGGCGGACGCCGGCTCCGGCCCCGAAGCGGGGGCGGCGTTCCCCGCCGAGGCTCCGGCCCCGCCGCCGGAGCCGCCCGTGACGGTCCCCCAGCAGGCGGCCGACGCCTGGGACTCGGCCGGGTACCCCGACACCGGGTACGGCTACGGCACGTACGGCGGCGACCAGTACCAGGACGCCCAGCAGTACGACCCCGCCGGCTACGGCGACCGGCAGCCGTACGGCACGGACGCCTACCAGGGCGCCCCGTACGACCCGTACGTCTACGGCGACCAGGGCCAGGCCGGCACGTACGACCCGGCCTACGACCAGGCGTACGGCCAGGGCGGATACGACGCGCCGTACGACCCTTCCCAGGCCCACCAGCCCCACGGCACGGACAGTGAGCGTCCCGACGGGAGCCAGCAGTGAACCGCACCACCCTGTCCCTGATCGCCGGCGCCACCGCGCTCGCCGCCGTCACCGGATTCGCGGCGCTGTCCACACCGGACGCCTCCGGCGCCGATCCGGCCGGCGCCGCGGCCACGCGGCTTCCGGTGGAGCGGACCAGCCTGCTGTGCCCGGCGCCCAGCACCTCCGACCTGGCCGAGACGACGTACACGTCGTTCACGCCCGTCACCAAGGGCACCGAGGCCAAGGGCAAGGCCCAACTCGCGCCCGTGACGGCGGAGTCGGACAGCACGGACGACGTGGCGGACGAGGAGAGGACCGACACGGAGGACGGCGAGGAGAGCGGCGAGAAGGACGACGCGAAGGGCGGTGCCAAGGCCGCCAAGCCCGTCGTCCAGCCCAAGGCCCCCGGCACCCCGGTCACCGGGACGACGACCGGCGCCGACACACCCGCGTTCGTCGGCACCGCCGAGGGGAGCTACGCCCCCGGCTGGACGGTGCAGCAGACCACGGAGGTCGCCGCCGGCACGGGCCGCGGCCTGCTGGGCGTCGACTGCACCGCCCCGGACACACAGTTCTGGTTCCCCGGCGCCGCCACGACGGCCGACCGCACCGACTACGTGCACCTGACGAACCCCGACGACTCGGCGGCCGTCGTCGACATCGAGCTCTACGGCAAGGACGGCGCAGTCAAGTCCTCGGTGGGCGACGGCATCACGGTGCCGCCGCACGGCAGCGAGTCGATCCTGCTGTCCACGCTCGTCGAGACGCAGGAGGCCGACCTGACCGTGCACGTCGGCGTGCGCAGCGGGCGGGTCGGGGCCGCGGTGCAGGCGCTGAGCGACAAGACCGGCGGCGACTGGCTGGCCGCGGCCACGGACCCGGCGGGCAGTCTGGTGCTGCCGGGCATCCCCAAGGACGCCACGGCCGTACGCCTGGTGCTGTTCACGCCCGGTGACAGCGACGCCGACCTGAAGGTGCGGCTCGCCTCGCCGACCGGGCTGATCACGCCCGCCGGGCACGAGACGGTGCGCGTCAAGGCGGGCATGACGACGGGCGTCGACCTCGGCGAGCTCACGCGGGGCGAGGCGGGGTCGCTGGTGCTGACGCCGGCGGACCGGTCCGTGCCGGTCGTGGCCGCGCTGCGGGTGGTGCGGGGCAAGGGCGAGAAGCAGGAGACGGCGTTCATCCCCGCCGCCGGCCCGGTCGGCGCCCGCGCCACCGCGGCGGACAACCGCGCCAAGGGCACCACCCTGTCCCTGACCGCGCCCCAGGAGGCCGCGCAGGTGAAGGTCACGGCCTCGGCGGGCAGCGAGGGCGGCACGACGGCGTCCCGGACGTACACGATCAAGGCCGGCACCACGCAGGACGTCGGGCTGCCGGTCCCGGCGGGTCTGAAGGGCACCTACGCGCTGACGGTCGAGCCCGTCTCCGGCGGCCCCGTGTACGCGGCCCGCACCCTGACCGACCCGGAGAACGAGGACGTGGCGGCGTTCACGGTGCAGACCCTCCCGGACGACCGGGGCACGGTCGCGGTCCCGGAGGCGGAGGAGAACCTGTCGGTGCTGCAGAAGTGACGGCGTCCGCGGCGGGGAGGCGGGCCGACGGCCGGGGAGGCGGGCCGGCCCGCCGCTCAGTCCTCCCCGTACCGCGGATCCACCGTCTCCGGCGTGAGCCCGAGCAGCTCGGCGACCTGCTCGACGACCACTTCGTGCACCAGCGCCGCCCGCTCGTCCCGGCCCTTCGTGCGGATCTCGACGGGCCGCCGGTAGACGACCACCCGACCGCGCCCGCCGTCCCGCGCGGGCACCGTGCCGCCTAGCGGCACCGCCTCGTCGTTCCAGGACTGCCCGGCCCCGTCCAGCCGCGGCACCTCGAGGACCTGGAAATCGATGTCGGCGAGCTGCGGCCACCGCCGCTCCAGGCGCTCGACGGAGTCCTGCACCAGATCCGCGAACAGGTCGGCACGGCTGGCGGCCAGCGGCACCTGCGGCGGTGCGATCGGGCCGCGCATGCCCCGGCCGTGGCGATCACGACGGCGGGGTCCTGGGCGGCCGGCCTCACGGGGCGTCACGGGGTTGTCCATCACTGGTGAAGGGTAGTCCCCGCCGCCTCCGCGCGCCCGGGCCCGCCCGACACACCGGCCGGCGCCGCGGCGCGCCGGACCGCATGTCATCTGATGACCATTCCGGCCAAGGTCGGGCTCGATTCCGTATCTCTCCGTGACCATGGATCTCATGGCAAATGTCGCTGTTTGTATCAGCTTATGACCGCCCTCATATCCGTCCGGTATCTCGAAAAGGGGCGTCGACGCAGGTCAGGGGGGTGCGCCCGGCGGTGGTGACGGTCCGTCTCACATCGCGACACGGTGGTGTGACCTGGCGGGGGATCGTCGCGGCCCGCTCAAGAGTGCGGTACCGTCCAACATCGTGAGCCCTGTACGTCGCTGTTCGCGCACCGCCTGCGGCCGTCCCGCCGTCGCGACGCTGACGTACGTCTACGCCGACTCGACCGCGGTCCTCGGCCCGCTCGCCACCTACGCCGAACCTCACTGCTACGACCTGTGCGCCGAGCACTCCGAGCGCCTCACCGCCCCGCGCGGCTGGGAGGTCGTCCGGCTCCTCGACGGTTCGGCCCCGGCCCGCCCCAGCGGCGACGACCTGGAAGCACTCGCCAACGCGGTGCGTGAGGCGGCCCGCCCCCAGGAGCGCGCGGCGGGAGCCGGCGGGGCGCGATCGGCCGACCCGATGGAGGTCGCGCGCCGCGGCCACCTGCGCGTCCTGCGCTCGCCGGACAACTGAGGCCGGTCCGACCCGTCCCGTCGCCGCCCCACCGTCACCGGTGGCCACTCCCGAACATCCATTTCCCGCACACCCATTGACGTCGTCTTGTCGCGGACACGACCATTCCGGGAGCCACGAGAACGCCCTTTCGCATGGCGGAATCCGGGGAGGCACCCGTGTACGTCCAGGAACTGGAACCCCTCGCCGATTCCCTCGGCCTGTCCGCCCTCGTGGCGGCCCTGCCGCTGGTGATCGTCCTCGTCCTGCTGGGCGGCGTCCGCATGAAGGCGCACCTGGCGGGCCTCATCGGCCTCCTGGCGGCCGTACTCGTCGCCTGGCTCGCGTACGGCATGCCGCTGGACCAGACGGTCTCCAGTGCCGCGCAGGGCGCCGTGTTCGGGCTCTTCCCCATCCTGTGGATCGTCGTCAACGCCCTGTGGGTCTACCGGATGACCGTCCGCACCCGGCACTTCGACATCCTCCGCCGCTCCTTCGGCCGGCTCTCCGACGACCCGCGCATCCAGGCGCTGGTCGTCGCCTTCTGCTTCGGCGCCCTGCTGGAGGCCCTCGCCGGGTTCGGGGCGCCCGTCGCGATCTGCTCGGTCATGCTCGTCGCGCTCGGCTTCGACCCCGTACGGGCGGCGGTCGTCTCCTTGGTCGCCAACACCGCGCCGGTCGCCTTCGGCGCGATGGGCACCCCCGTGGTCACCCTGGCCCAGGTCACCGGCCTGCCCCTGGACGACGTCGCCTCCGTCGTGGGCCGCCAGACCCCCCTGCTGGCCCTCGTCGTCCCGCTGCTGCTGGTCGCCCTGGTCGACGGGCGACGCGGACTGCGCGAGACCTGGGCGCCCGCGCTGGCCTGCGGGGTCGCCTTCGCCGTCGCCCAGTTCGTCGCCTCCAACTACGTCTCCGCCCAGCTCGCCGACATCGCCGCCGCCCTCATCGGCGCCGGCGCCCTGGTCGCCGTGCCGGCGGCCCGCAGACCGGCCGCCGAGCCCGTCCGGGCGTCCGTGCTCACCGGCGCCCGCAGCGAGGAACTCGACGAGGACGACCCCCGCGGCGAGGTGCTGCGCGCCTACGCCCCGTACGCCCTGATCGTCGCCGTCTTCTCCGTCGCACAGATTCCCGCCGTCAAGGACTGGCTGGCCGGCGCGACCCAGGCGTACGACTGGCCCTTCCTTGACGTGGCCGACCCGCAGGGCAAGCCCGTCGGCGGCAACGTCTTCTCCTGGCCGATCGTCTCCACCGGCGGCACGCTCGTGCTGTTCGCCGGGCTGGCCACGGCCGTCGTCCTCGGCGTCCACGCGCGCGTGGCGGTCAGGGAGTGGCTCGCGACCGTGCACGAACTGCGGTACGCGATCCTCACCGTCACCTCCGTCCTCGCCCTCGCCTACGTCATGAACCTCTCCGGGCAGGCCGCCACCATCGGCCACTTCGTCGCCGCGGCCGGCGCCGGACTCGCCTTCCTCTCCCCGGTGCTCGGCTGGTTCGGCGTCGCCGTCTCCGGCTCCGACACCTCCGCCAACGCCCTCTTCGGCGCCCTCCAGGTGACCGCCGCGCGGGAGTCCGGCCTGTCCCCGGAGCTGCTGGCCGCCGCCAACAGCAGCGGCGGCGTGCTCGGCAAGATGATCTCCCCGCAGAACCTCACCATCGCCTGCGCCGCCGTCGGTCTCGCCGGCCGCGAGGGCGACCTGCTGCGCAAGGTGCTCCCGTGGAGCCTCGGCCTGCTGCTGGTCATGTGCCTGATCGTGGTCGGACAGTCCACGCCGGTCCTGGGCTGGATGCTGCCCTGACCCCTGCCGGGGCCTACGGGTAGTTTGTGGGCTCCGACAGGACTTTCAGGAAGGTTGGCCGTGGCTGCTGATCTGTCGCAGATCGTGAAGGCGTACGACGTGCGCGGTGTGGTCCCCGACCAGTGGGACGAATCGCTGGCCGAGCTGTTCGGCGCGGCCTTCGTCGAGCTGACCGGCGCGGACGCCATCGTGGTCGGCCACGACATGCGGCCCTCCTCACCGGGCCTGTCCGGCGCCTTCGCGCGCGGGGCGGCCGCCCACGGCGCCGACGTGACCGAGATCGGCCTGTGCTCCACCGACCAGCTGTACTACGCCTCGGGCGCGCTCGACCTGCCGGGCGCCATGTTCACGGCCTCGCACAACCCCGCCCGGTACAACGGCATCAAGCTGTGCCGCGCGGGTGCGGCGCCCGTCGGCCAGGACACGGGCCTCGCGGAGATCCGCGCCCTCGTGGAGCGTTGGAGCGACACCGGCGCCCCGGAGCCCGTCGCCCGCCCCGGCACGGTCACCCGGCGCGACACGCTGACCGACTACGCGGCCCACCTGCGCTCCCTGGTCGACCTCACCGCCATCCGCCCCCTCAAGGTCGTCGTCGACGCGGGCAACGGCATGGGCGGCCACACCGTCCCCACGGTCTTCGCCGGCCTGCCCCTCGACCTCGTGCCGATGTACTTCGAGCTGGACGGCACCTTCCCCAACCACGAGGCCAACCCGCTCGACCCGGCCAACCTCGTCGACCTCCAGAAGCGCGTCCGCGAGGAGGGCGCCGACCTCGGCCTCGCCTTCGACGGCGACGCCGACCGCTGCTTCGTCGTCGACCAGAACGGCGACCCCGTCTCCCCGTCCGCGGTCACCGCCCTGGTCGCCGCCCGCGAACTCGCCCGCAACGGCGGCAAGGGCACGGTCATCCACAACCTGATCACCTCCTGGTCGGTGCCGGAGGTCGTGCGCGAGAACGGCGGCACACCGGAACGCACGCGCGTGGGCCACTCCTTCATCAAGGCCGAGATGGCCAGGACCGGCGCCATCTTCGGCGGCGAGCACTCCGCGCACTACTACTTCCGCGACTTCTGGAACGCCGACACCGGCATGCTGGCCGCCCTCCACGTCCTCGCCGCGCTCGGCGAGCAGGACGGCACGCTGTCCGCCCTCGTCGCCGCCTACGACCGCTATGCCGGCTCCGGCGAGATCAACTCCACGGTCGACGACCAGCAGGCCCGCCTCGCCGCGATCCGCGCCGCGTACGAGGGCCGCGAGGGCATCACCCTCGACGACCTCGACGGCCTGACCGTGACCGCGGCCGACTGGTGGTTCAACGTCCGCCCGTCCAACACGGAACCTCTCCTCCGCCTGAACGCGGAGGCCCGCGACGAGGCAACGATGACCAAGATCCGCGACGAGGCCCTGACCCTGATCCGCACCTAGCCCCAGCCGCCGCCAGGCCCCGCCAGCGCCCGGCGGTCCCGGCTGCGGGCAGTCGCCCGCCCGGCCGTCCCAGCTGCGGGCAGTCGTGCCTCCCCCAGTGCCCAACGGCCTGGGAGGTACCCCCAGGGGCGATGGGGGGTCGTCCCCCCGCTCATGGGGGTCCCCCCGCGCGAGCGAAGCCGAGCGTGGGGGAGCAGCCGAGAGCGGGGGAGGCACCCCGCCACGCCGGGCAGCCCAAACCCACCCCGCACTCACGCCGGTCACCCTGCCGGCGCCGGGCAGCGCCACCCCGCCCCCGCCCGGCGCCGCAAGCGGCACCCCGTCGGCGCCGGGCCGCGCAATCACACTCACGCCGCCCACCCCGCTGTGCCGGTCCACGCAACCCACCCCCCGCCCCGACGCCGGATGCCCCGACCCCCACCTGAGACTCGCCCGCCCTCTCCTCCCGCTCCCCGACACCGCCCCCACAACCGGCGGTACCCTGACCAGCACATCCACACAAGCCCCACCCACCCCAGAAGGGACCCCCCCATGCCGCTCGAAGCCGGCCTCCTGGAGATCCTCGCCTGCCCCGCCTGCCACGCCCCCCTCAAGGAGCAGGACGCGGAGCTGATCTGCACCGGCCAGGACTGCGGCCTGGCGTACCCCGTCCGCGACGGCATCCCCGTCCTCCTCGTCGACGAGGCCCGCCGCCCCGAGTAACCGCCGGCCAGGCGCCACGCCCGCGACCGAACGAACGCCCCGGCGATCGGAGACTGCCGCCATGCTCGACGAATCGCTCCTCGACGCCCCGGAGGGCCTCGCCGAGGCCGACCGCCGCGGCCTGCTCCGCGGCGCCGCCGAGGCAGGCGCCCGCGTCCGCACCGCCGCCCGGCGCGCCGCCGAGGCAGGCGTCGGCAACCTCGAACCGGACGGCCGCCCCCGCGCCGTCCTCATCGCCGGCCCCGGAGCCGCCGCCACCCACGCCGCCGACCTCCTCGGCACCCTGGCCGGGGCCGGCAGCCCCGTCACCCGCCTCGCCCCCACCGGCGTGGCAGCCGCCGCCGGCGCCCTGCGCTGGGAACTCCCCGGCTGGGCCGGCTCCGTCGACCTCCTGCTCATCGCCACCCCCGACGGCACCGAACCGGGCCTCTCCCTCCTCGCCGAACAGGCGTACCGGCGCGGCTGCACCGTCGTCGCCGTGGCCCCCGACCGCTCCCCGCTCAGCGAGTCGGTGAACGGCTCCCACGGCCTGTTCATCCCGATGGCCACCGCCCCCTACGACCACGACGAGCCCCTCGCCGGCGCAGCCCCCGGCGTCCTGTGGGCGCTGCTCACCCCGCTGCTCGCACTCCTGGACCGCACCGGCCTGCTGGAAGCACCGCCGGAGGCCGTGGAGAAGATCGCCGACCGCCTCGACCAGGTCGCCGAACGCTGCGGGCCCGCCATCGTGACGTACAGCAACCCCGCCAAGACCCTGGCGGCCGAGCTGGCCGAGTCGCTCCCCGTCATCTGGACCGAGGGCACCTCCGCGGGACCGGCGGGCCGCCGCTTCGCCGCCGCGCTCGCCGAACTCTCCGGCGCCCCCGCCGTCGTCGCCGAACTGCCCGAGGCGCTCGCGGCACACAGCGCCCTGCTCGCCGGCCGCCTCGCCGCGGCCGCCGACCCCGACGACTTCTTCCGCGACCGCGTCGACGAGGCGCCCGCCCTCCACGCGCGCGTAGTGCTGTTGCGCGACCGCCCCAGCGGCGGCCTCACCGCCGCCCCTGCCGCCCGTGACCTGGCCCTCGGCCACGACACGCCGATCAGCGAGCTCGAACCGGAGGCGGGCGGTGAACTGGAGACCCTCGCCGAACTGATCGCCATCACGGATTTCGCCGCCGTTTACCTGGCGCTCGCCTCCGGCGCCTGATCTCGTACCCACACGGCACACACCAGGACACGCACCACGCACGCACCGGCAGAGAGAGCCCATGGACCGCCTCGACAACACCGTCCGCCCCTACGCCTGGGGCTCCACCACCGCCATCCCGGCCCTGCTCGGCACCGAGCCCACCGGCGAACCGCAGGCGGAGATGTGGATGGGAGCCCACCCCGGCGCCCCCTCCCGCACCGGCCGGGGCACCCTCGCCGACCTCGTCGCCGCCGACCCCGAGAAGGAACTCGGCGCCGCCTCCGTCGCCCGGTTCGGCCCGCACCTGCCGTTCCTCCTCAAGCTCCTCGCCGCCGGCGCCCCCCTCTCCCTCCAGGTCCACCCCGACCTGGCACAGGCCCAGCAGGGCTACGCCGACGAGGAACGCCGCGGTGTCCCCCTGGACGCCCCGCACCGCAACTACAAGGACGCCAACCACAAGCCCGAACTCATCTGCGCCCTCACCGAGTTCGACGGCCTGTGCGGCTTCCGCGCCCCCACCGAGACGGCCGACCTGCTCGACGGCCTCGGCGTCGCCTCCCTCAAGCCCTACGTCGACCTGCTGCGCGCCCACCCCGAGGACGCCGCCCTGCGCGAGGTCCTCACCGCGGTCCTCGCCGCCGACCCCGAGGAGATGTCCCGCACGGTCGCCGAGACCGCGGCCGCCTGCGAACGCCTCGGCGGCGTCTACGCGCCCTACGCGGGCATCGCCCACCACTACCCGGGCGACCCCGGCGTCCTCGCCGCCCTGCTCCTCAACCACGTCCGGCTCCAGCCCGGCGAGGCGCTGTACCTCGGCGCCGGCATCCCGCACGCCTACCTGAACGGCCTAGGCGTCGAGATCATGGCCAACTCCGACAACGTCCTGCGCTGCGGCCTCACCCCCAAGCACGTCGACGTCCCCGAACTCCTGCGCATCGTCCGCTTCGAGCCCGGCGACCCCGGCGTCCTGCGCCCGGAGGCGTCCCCCGACGGCGAAGAGGTCTACGACACCCCCACCGACGAGTTCCGCCTCTCCCGCTACGTCCTCCCCGAGGGCACCACCGGCCACGACCTCACCCTCGCCGCCCCGCAGATCCTGCTCTGCACCGCCGGCTCCGTACGGGCCGGTGAGCACGACCTCACCCCGGGCCGGTCCGTCTTCGTCCCGGCGGGCGAAAAGGCCGAAGTGTCCGGCAACGGCACCCTGTTCCGCGCCACCGTGCGTGTCTGACGGCAATGCGGCAACCCGGTCCGGCGCACCGGCGCCCGGCCGGGCTGCAACAATGACCCACCGCAAAGGACGGGCAAAGCCGGTACCGGCCCCGCCCCTCCCCAGCGGCGTACACACGCAGGCGAAGGCGAAGGGACAACGCGACACATGAGCGCGTCAGGCGGCACCAAAGCGATCGTGGCGGCACTCGGCGCCAACCTCGCGATCGCTGTATCGAAGTTCGTGGCGTTCCTCTTCAGCGGATCGTCGTCGATGCTCGCCGAGTCCGTGCACTCGCTCGCGGACTCCGGGAACCAGGCCCTGCTGCTGGTCGGAGGCAAGAAGGCCCAGCGCGAGGCCACTCCGCAACACCCCTTCGGCTACGGCCGCGAGCGCTACATCTACGCCTTCCTCGTCTCCATCGTGCTCTTCTCGCTCGGCGGCATGTTCGCCCTCTACGAGGGCTACGAGAAGATCAAGCACCCGCACGAGCTGGAGCACTGGTACTGGCCCGTCGGTGTCCTCGTCTTCGCGATCATCGCCGAGGGCTTCTCCTTCCGCACCGCCATCAAGGAGTCCAACGCGCTGCGCGGCAAGCAGTCCTGGACGGAGTTCGTCCGCCGCGCCAAGGCCCCCGAACTGCCGGTCGTCCTCCTCGAGGACTTCGGTGCCCTCATCGGCCTGATCCTCGCCCTCGGCGGCGTCGGCCTCGCCCTGCTCACCGGCGACGGCGTCTGGGACGGCATCGGCACCCTGTGCATCGGCGTCCTGCTCGTCCTGATCGCGCTCGTCCTGGCCGCCGAGACGAAGTCCCTCCTGCTCGGCGAGGCCGCGGGCCCCGAGGCCGTCCAGAAGATCGAGGCGGCCACCGTCGACGGCGACACCGTCACCCGCATCATCCACATGCGCACGCTCCACCTCGGCCCCGAGGAACTCCTCGTCGCCGCCAAGATCGCCGTCCGGCACGACGAGACGGCCACCGAGGTCGCCGCCGCCATCGACGCCGCCGAGGCCCGCATCCGCGAGGCCGTCCCGATCGCCCGCGTCATCTACCTGGAACCCGACATCTACAGCGAGACCGAGGCGGCCAAGGGCCCCGACCGCGAAGCCACCCCGGGCGGCCCCGCCACCGGAGCCCACTGACCCACCCACCCACCCGGCCGTTCCGTACGTCACGCCCGCACGGAACGGCCGGAAGTGTACGGAGGCGGACTGGGGACGACGGGTTCCGCGGTGTAGCTTGGGACGGAGCCAGACGTCGCTGCTGATGGCGGTCGGGCGGTCCCGGACGGACCGTCCGAGGGAGAGAGGGCCTCCGACGGACTGCGCTGCGCGTACGCGGGCATGCCTGTGTCCTCTTCGGGGCACCCCTGTGTCCGCCGCCGCGCAGGTCAGCCGTAACCACCTCGATCCCAACCCGAGGAGCAGCCCGTAATGACTGTCGACCACCGACAGGACTTCAAGGTCGCCGATCTCTCCCTGGCCGAGTTCGGCCGCAAGGAGATCACGCTCGCCGAGCACGAGATGCCCGGTCTGATGGCGATCCGCAAGGAGTACGCCGAGGCCCAGCCGCTGGCCGGCGCCCGCGTCACCGGCTCCCTGCACATGACGGTGCAGACCGCCGTGCTCATCGAGACCCTCGTCGCGCTCGGCGCCGAGGTCCGCTGGGCCTCCTGCAACATCTTCTCCACCCAGGACCACGCGGCCGCCGCCATCGCCGTCGGCCCGAACGGCACGCCCGACAACCCGCAGGGCGTCCCCGTCTTCGCCTGGAAGGGCGAGACCCTGGAGGAGTACTGGTGGTGCACGGAGCAGGCGCTGACCTGGCCGAACACCCCCACCGGCGGCCCGAACATGATCCTGGACGACGGCGGTGACGCCACCCTCCTCGTCCACAAGGGCGTCGAGTACGAGAAGGACGGCAAGGTCCCCTCGCCCG
>NZ_JBEZVJ010000034.1:0-20414 GCF_040636935.1 Streptomyces sp. NPDC032940
GCCTCGTGCCGCGACAGGACCCCGCACTCCGAGGGAGTTGCGACGCACCATGCCGATCCACACCGGAACCAGGCACCCGCACCCTCCCCGGCCGGCGTGCTGCCGCCGAGCGGTCGGGCGGCGTCCGGTGAACCGGCGCGAGGATGCCCGCGTGCCGGGGCGGGACCGGCGGGCCCGGCTCCTCCCACCCCGGCCGGGCCGGGACCGGATCGCCGGTGACCCGCCGTCGGTCGCGGTGATCGGCGGCGGCGTCGCGGGCCTCGCGGCGGCGACCGTGCTCGCCGAACGGGGCGTGCGGGTGGTGCTCCACGAACGCGAACCGGTGCTCGGCGGGCGGGTGTCCGGATGGCCCGTCACCCTGCCCGACGGGACGCCGGCGACGATGAGCCGGGGCTTCCACGCGTTCTTCCGGCAGTACTACAACCTGCGGGCCCTGCTGCGCCGTACCGATCCCGGGCTGGACATGCTGACCGGGCTGCCCGACTACCCGCTGCTGCACGGCAGCGGCCTGCGCGACGGCTTCCGCCGGGTGCCGCGCACACCTCCGTGGAGCGCCCTCGGCTTCGCCCTCCTCAGCCCGAGCTTCCGGCCGCGCGACCTGCTCGCCCTGCGGCCCGCCGCCGCCCTGCCCCTGCTGGACGTGCGCACCCGCCGTGTGTACGAGCACCTGGACCGCGTCAGCGCCCACGACTTCCTGGACACCCTGCGATTCCCCGCCGCCGCACGGCATCTGGCCTTCGAGGTGTTCTCCCGCAGCTTCTTCGCGGACCCCCGCCGGCTGTCGGCCGCCGAGATGGCCCTGATGTTCCACATCTACTTCCTCGGCTCCAGCGAGGGCCTGCTCTTCGACGTGCCCCGCGAGCCGTTCCCGCAGGCGCTGTGGGACCCCCTGGCCGGGTATCTGACCGGGCGCGGGGTGCAGGTGCGGACCGCCACTCCCGTCGACGCCGTCCACCCCGGCCCGTCCGGGGGCCACCTGGTCGCCGACGGCGCCGGTGCGCGGGCGTACGACGCGGTCGTACTGGCGCTGGACACCGAGGGTCTGCGGGCGGTGGTGGGACGCTCGCCGGAGCTGGGCGACGCCGCCTGGCGTGCGAGCGTGGCCCGGCTGCGGACGGCGCCGCCGTTCCTGGTGTCGCGGCTGTGGCTGGACCGCCCCGTCGCGGCCGGCCGTCCCGGCTTCCTCGGCACCAGCGGCTTCGGCTCGCTGGACAACGTCAGCGTGCTGAACCGCTGGGAGGGCGAGGCGGTCCGCTGGGCGGCCCGCACGGGCGGATCGGTGGTCGAACTCCACGCCTACGCCGTGCCGTCGACGGCGGTCCGGGACGTCGAGGAGAAGCGCCTCGTGGGGCAGTTGCACCGGGTGTACCCGGAGACCCGCGAGGCCCGTGTCGTCGCCGCGCGGCACGAGTGGCGGGCGGACTGCCCCCTGTTCACGGTCGGCGGCCACGGAGGCCGGCCGACGGTGCGCACCCCCGACCCGGCGCTGGTCGTCGCCGGTGACCTGGTCCGTACGGGCCTGCCCGTGGCTCTGATGGAGCGCGCCGCCACGTCCGGGTTCCTCGCCGCCGACGCCCTGCTGGAGCGGTGGGGGGTGCGCGGCGAGCCGCTGTGGACGGTCCCCGACCGGGGGCGGTCCGCCGTGCTGCGCGCGCTGGCCCGGCGGTACGGGCCACGCTGACGGCGTGTGCGCCGCGCACGGCACTACCGCCCGGACTCCCCCGCCCTGCGGTCGGCCCTGCCGCCCTCGCCGAGCGGGCCGGTGGCGTTCATGCCGCCCGCGGCCTCCAGCCCGGGCAGCTCACGACGGGACACCCGCATGACCGCGGCCGGCAGTGCGGGGCGTGCCAGTTGGGCCAGACGCAGCCAGCCCGGCACGTACACGGCCCTGCTGCGGCGTTCCACTGCGCGCACCAGGCGGGCGGCGACGACGTCGGCCGGGTAGGTGCGGCGGGCCGGGGCGGGCATGTGGGCGCGCAGTTCGCGCAGGACGGCGTGCCGGTCGGCGTCCCGGATCATGTCGGTGTCCATCCAGTTGAGGTAGGCGATGCCCACGGCGACGCCGCGGTGCGCCACCTCGGCGCGCAGGGCGTGGGTGAAGGCCTCCACGCCCGCCTTGGAGGCGCAGTAGGCGCTCATCATGGGGGCGGCGCCGAGCGACGCGGTCGACGCGATCTGAAGGCTGTAGCCGCGCGTCCGGAACAGGTCGGGCAGGAAGGCCCGCGCGGTCTGCGCGCTGCCGGTGAGGTTGACGTCGACGACGCGGCGCCATCCGGCGGGGTCGGACCCGGCGAACGGACCGCCCTCGGCGATGCCGGCGTTGGCGACCACGACCGACGGCGGTCCGAGGCGCGTACGCACCTCGTGGGCCGCGGCGTCCAGCGCGGCGGCGTCGGTGACGTCGGCCTCGAGGGCGAGTGCCGGGCCCGGCAGGGCCGCCGCCACGGCGTCCAGGCGGGGCTTCTCGTGGCCGAGCAGCGCGAGCCGGGCGCCCCTGCGGGCGCACTCCCCGGCCAGCGCGGCGCCGAGTCCGCGCGCGGCCCCGGTGATCACGACCGTACGGTCACGCAGCGGGCTGCCCGTGACCGGCCGCCCTCCCCCACGCTGCCCGGGGGCGTTCATCGCCGGTCACCCGCGCGGTCGCGGCCGGTCAGGGCCCGCTGGACCCGGGTGAGCCCGGCGATCCGGTGCTGACGCAGCGCGGCCCGGGCGGCGTTGGCGCCGGGCGCGCCGTGCACGCCGCCGCCTGGGTGGGCGCCCGCGGAGGCGAGGTAGAGGCCGGCGACCGGTGTCTCCGGCCGCCCGGTGCCGGGCACGGGCCGGAAGAAGAGCTGCTGGTGCATGGCCGTGGTGCCGCCGTTGATGGCGCCGCCGTGGAGATTGGCGTCCATCGACTGGAGGGTCGGCGGGGCGAGGACGCGGCGGGCGCGGATCAGCGAGCGGAAGCCGGGGGCGAAGCGCTCCACCTGCCGCTCGACCCGGTCGGCCATGAGCTCCTGCTCCTTGGCGTCCCAGGCGCCCGTGATCCCCTCGTCACCGGCGTCGCCCCGGACGTCCTGCGGGACGTGGGTGTACGCCCAGGCGGACTCGGTGCCCTCGGGTGAGCGGGCGGGATCGGCGGTCGTCATCTGGCCGAACAGCGCGAAGGGGCGGTCGGGGACCTGCCGCATGGCGATCTGGGCGGCGAACCGGGTCAGTTCGTCGACGCCGTCGGCCAGGTGCACGGTCCCGGCCCCCGCCGCCGGGGCGCACTGCCAGGGCACGGGGCCGTCCAGCGCCCAGTCCACCTTGAAGGTGGCGAAGTCCCACTGGAAGCGTTCCAGGTCGGTGAGGACCTGGGCGGGCAGGTCCGCCGGGTCGACGAGGGTCCCGTACAGGGAGGGCACGGACACGTCCGCGAGGACGGCGCGGCGGGCGGCGACCGTCTCCCCGGCGGCCGTGCGCACGCCCAGCGCGCGCCGGTCGCGGACGACGACGTGGTCGACGCGCTGCCCGCAGCGCAGGGTGCCGCCGAGGGAGCGCAGCCGGCGCACGAGGGCCTCGGTGAGGGCGCCGGAGCCGCCGACGGGCACGGGGAAGCCGTAGGTCTGGCCGAGCATCGACATCAACCAGCCGAAGCCGCCGCTGCCCGCGGCCTCGGGTGCGAGGTCGGCGTGCAGGGCGTTGCCCGCCAGCAGCAGTCTGCCGCCCTCGCCGCGGAACTCCTCCTCGCCGAGCCGGCGCACCGGCAGCACCAGGGTGCGGGCCAGCCGCAGCCCGCCCGCGCCGCGCAGCCGCAGGGCCAGGCGGGCGGCGGCCCGCACCGGCGGGAAGGGCGTGAACAGGGCGTCCAGGATGTCGGGCCGGTAGCGGTCCCAGACGTCGTGCAGTCGCTGCCAGGCGGCGCCGTCCCCCGGCGCGAAGGCGTCCAGGGAGGCGGCGGTGGTGGCGACGTCGCGGTCGAGGACCGCGCATGTGCCGTCGGTCAGGGGGTGGGCGAGCACATGGGGCGCGTGGGCCCAGCGCAGGCCGTGCCGCTCCAGCCGCAGGCCGGCCAGTACCGGGGAGGCCGCGGCGAGCGGATAGAAGGAGCTGAACAGGTCGTTCACGAAGCCGGGGGCGACCTCGCAGTCGTGGCGCACGGCCCCGCCCGGTCCGGGCTGCTCCTCCAGGACCTCCACGCTCCAGCCCGCGTCCGCGAGGAGGTTGGCCGCGACCAGTCCGTTGGGGCCGGCGCCGATCACGACGGCGTCAGGCATGGCCGGCTCCCGGTTCGGGTGCCGGGGCCGGGTCCGGCCGGCTCCGCTCACCGGCTCCTTCCTCGCACAGCCGGGCCAGCCGGGCCAGCATGGCCCGGTGCCTCAGCTGGATCAACGCCTCGACGCCCATGTTGTGCAGGAGTCCGCCGGCGCCGCGCAGGGGGTGTTCGTCCACGATCACCAGGCACTGCTCGCCCCAGGGACGCAGCTCGATGGCGATCCGCGCCGTGCCGAGCGGGCCGGCGATCGCCTCGAGCTCCAGCACGGAGCCCTCCTCGCAGCGTCGGACGACCGTCTCGTTGTGCAGGCGGAGCGGTCCGACGCACACCTCGTAACCGATCGCGGCGCCGACCCGCGGCCACCGGCCCCGCTTGGGGGTGGACGACGAGGTGCCCACGACCCAGTCCGCGTACCGGGTGCCGTCCGCGAGGACCTCCCACACCGCCTGCGGGGTCGTCTTGATCAACCGATGCCGTACCGCCACGCACGCCTCCACGTCCGAGAACTCGGCCAGGACCCAGCACTGAGTGCCCCGCCCGCGACGGGCCAACCGGGGCGGACGGGACACTTCGGAAAAGCGCTGCATTGGCATGGACCTGATAAAGAGACATCGCTAAGCTCGACACGACCCGATGAGAGCGCTCTCAGACCGCGGTTGTTCCACCCCCACCTCGCTGGAACGACGAAGGGCACCCCTGTGAGACGCAGCAGACTCCGGAACTGTGGCCTGGCCACCCTCCTCGTCCTCGGCGGCTGGGCCGCGGCCGGCACCCTGCCCGCCGCGGCGACCGGCTCGTCCGCCGGCTCCGCCTCAGACTCCCCCACCGCCTCCGCCGGCCTCCTCGAGGCCATGCAGCGGGACCTCGGCCTCACCCCGGCCCAGGCGGAGGCCCGGCTCGCGGCCGAACGGCACGCCACCGGCCTCGCCCCCACGGCTCGGCGGGCCGCCGGGGACGCCTTCGGCGGCTCGTGGTTCGACGCCGGCCGCGGGCGGCTGACCGTGGCCGTCACCTCGGACGCCTCCCCGGCCACGGTCCGCGCCGTCCGCGCCACCGGCGCCGACGTCCGCACCGTGACGCACAGCGCCCGGCAGCTCGACGCGGCCAAGGAGCGCGTCGACCGGCTGGACGCGCCCGCGGGCGTCAGCGGCTGGCACGTCGACCCGGCCGCCAACAAGGTGGTCGTCGACGTGGTCGGCGACGACCACGCCGACAACGATGTCCAGCGCTTCCTGGACCGGGCCCGCGCGGCCGGCCCGGTGACCGTGCGGACCGTCGCGTCCGCCCCGCGGACCTTCGCGGCGGGCACGGTCGGCGGCGACCCGTACTACACGGGCAACGTCCGCTGCTCCATCGGTTTCTCGGTGCACGGCGGGTTCGTCACCGCCGGACACTGCGGCCGGGCCGGGGCCGGCGTCAGCGGCTGGGACGGGTCGTACATCGGCACCTTCCAGGGCTCGTCGTTCCCGGACAACGACTACGCCTGGGTCAGTGTGGGCAGCGGCTGGTGGACGGTGCCGGTCGTACTGGGCTGGGGCACGGTCTCCGACCAGCTGGTGCGCGGCTCCGGCGAGGCCCCGGTCGGCGCCTCGATCTGCCGCTCCGGCTCCACGAGCCACTGGCACTGCGGCACCGTGCTGGCCAAGAACGAGACGGTCAACTACAGCCAGGGCGCCGTGCACCAGATGACGAAGACCAGCGTCTGCGCCGAACCCGGTGACTCGGGCGGCTCCTTCATCAGCGGCGACCAGGCGCAGGGCGTCACCTCCGGCGGCTGGGGCAACTGCTCCGGCGGCGGGGAGACGTGGTTCCAGCCGGTCAACGAGATCCTGAACCGCTACGGTCTGACCCTGCACACGGCCTGAGCCGGACGCGGCGGCACCAGGACCCCGCCGGACACCCGGCGGGGTCCTTCCCGTACCGGACGGAGGCGCGTCACCTGCCGTCGTGCCACATGTCGCCGGGTTCCGCCGAGAGCCGGCGGTAGGCGGCGCGGGCGTGCACCAGCCGGGCCAGGGCGGTGCCCACGAGGGCCGCGCCGAAGAGGCAGGCCAGCCAGAACGCGTCCCGGCGCCCGGCCCAGGTGAGCACGCCGGCGGGCGGTATCGCGAAGCCGTTGAGGGACAGCCAGCACAGGACGGCCGTGCCCGGGGCGGCGGTGAAGCGGGCGCACAGCCCGAGCAGGGCCGCCAGGAGGGAGAGCACGGCCAGCGCGAGTCCCGGACGCCCGGCGCCCACGGTGCCGTTGAGCAGCGCCACCAGGACGAGCGCGCCGGCGAAGGCTCCGGCCCACACCAGCGGAGCCGAGACCGGCCGGGGGACGGGTCTGGCACCGCTGCCCAGGGGCACCCACTCGATCATGCGCACGGCTCCTTCCGCTCCCGGACGGCCACGACCACGGAGCCGTCCCTGCGGGCAGATTGTCCCACCGGCGCGGCTTGTCCTCCGGCCGCGGGCCGGTGGGAGCCGGCCGCGCGGTTCCCGCGCCCCTCCGGGTGGACCGGGCCCCGGTGCCGTGGCCGGTCCTAGCGTTCGGCGTCCGCGTGGGCAGGGACCGATGCGGGGCCGTCGGCCGGTGCGCCCTCAGCGGGCCGGTCCCGTGCGGGACGCGCCGGGGTACGGCTGCCCGGCAGGAGCCCGCGCCCGGCCCGCAGCGCGCCGGCGAGCACGTACGCCCGTCCGGCGACGACGGGGCCGAGGACGGCGAGGACGAGGACGTACCCGGCGATGAAGGGGGCGAGCCGTGGGTCGAGTCCCGCGCCGGCGGCCATGGCGGCCAGGATCAGCGCGAACTCCCCGCGCGCCACCAGGGTGGTGGCGATCTCCGCCGCCGGTTCGGCGCCGTAGCGGTAGACGCGGGCCACGCACAGTCCGGCGACGACGTTCATGACGAGGGTCAGGGCCGCGGCCGCGGCGACCGGTCCGGCGACGGAGGCGAGGTCCCCGGGGTCGATGGCCAGTCCGAAGGCGAAGAAGAAGATCGCCGCGAAGGCGTCGCGCAGCGGATGCACCAACTCCCTGATCCGTGGCCCCGACGGGGTTCCGGCGAGGATCAGGCCGACCATGAAGGCGCCGATGGCGTCGGCGACGCCGAGGAGTTCGGAGATGCCGGCGACGAGGACGGCGGCACCGAGGAAGCTGATGACGAGCAGTTCGTCGTCGCGGGTCTCGATGAGGCGCCCCACGAGCCGGGTGCCCCAGCGGGCCGCGACGGCCAGCACCAGCAGGAAGCCGAACGCCTTGCCGGCCTGCAGCACCATCTCGGCGACCCCGTGGGCGCCCGCGATGATCGGCTGGAGCGCGGCCAGGTACAGCGCGAGGAAGATGTCCTCCACGACGATGACGCCGAGGATGAGACGTGTCTCGGGACGGCCGATGCGGCCCAGGTCGATGAGGATCTTGGTGACGATCGCGGACGAGGAGATCCCGAGGACACCGGCGAGCACCAGCGCCTCCCGCACCCCCCAGCCCAGTACGAAGCCGAAGCCGAGGCCGGCGCCGACGTTGAGCAGGAGATAGACGCCGCCCGCGGTCAGCAGCCGTCTGCCGCCGCTCTTGAGGTCGTCGACGTGGAACTCCAGCCCCAGGTAGAAGAGCAACAGCACCAGTCCGAGCGCGGAGAGCATCTCGAAGTCGTGCGCGTCCTCGACCAGGACGAAGCCGGGTGTGTGGGGGCCGAGCAGGATGCCGGCCAGCATGAACAGGGGGATCGTCGGAAGTCCGATCCTGCCGCCGAGGCGGGCGAGGAACGCGGCGGCGAGGAAGGCGCCGCCCATGGCGAGCAGGGTGTCAGCGTGTCCCACGGGCCACCGCCTCGGACCGCGTGGAAGGCCGGAAGGGCTTGTGTCGACGGTAAGGGATGCGCGTTCTCCTTCGTGTGCGACGCGTGTGCGACGTCTTTGTGTGTGACGCGTGTGCGACGTGGCCGGCCGGCCCGCGCTCGAACGCCTCGGCCGCCGGCGCGAGGCGGCGCCGCTCCCGGACCCGCGGGGTCGTGGACGGGGCGGCGAGGGGCACGGGCCTCGGAGTTCCGGGCCCGGTTCCCGGGTTCCGGGCCTGCTTCACCGGCCCGCCCGCGCCGGTACGCCTCGGCCGGCGCCGGGCGCCCCGACGCCCCGACGTGACCGGCGGTCCCGGACCCGGCCGCCTGCACCGCCCGCGAACGGGCGGCGGGGCCGGGCTCCTCCATGGCGTTCGCGGCCCGGGGCGTCCCGGGGCGCGGCGCGGTTCCACGGTCACACGGGGCGCCGCCGGGCGGCCATCGGGGACGGCACCCAAAACCAGTGGTGGCCGACACCCATCACGGCCGCCTCGCGACCGGGACCCGCCGCTCCGTGCCGGACGGCACACCGACCGCCCCGCCGCGGGATGCGGCGGGGCGGTCGGTGTCGCGGACGGTCCGTCAGCACGGTGTCGCTGTCATCAGCCTCTCGAAAGAAGCCATGCAGTCAGGGCAGTGACGTGCCCTCTCACCGTCGGATGCCTCGATACGCTCGCGGAGCTTCTGTCCGCACAGTGTGGCCGCGGCCTGCTTGGCCATCACGTGCCACACCAAAGCTCCGCCCGTCTTTTCCGGGCCCACGCACATTTCGTACATGACCGGCCTCCCAGCCTGGACGCCGCTGACACACTCCAGGAGACACCGGATCGGCCGCCGGCAGTAGCGAGCGGGGGCCATTCGGGTGACGACCGGTTCGCCCCAGTGGGCCTACGACGCACCCGGACGGATAGAAACGATCAGCCGATCAGCCCTACATCGGTGGGTGCCTGACGTGGCATCGACGCAGCCCGACGGGCGTGCGGTGCCCTGGTCCGATGGCGACTCAGACCAAACCGATCGCTCCGGTCCCGGCGGCACCGCGCCGGCGCAGGGGGCGCGTGCTCGTCTCCTGGCTGACCACGACCGACCACAAGCGCATCGGCCACCTGTATCTCATCACGTCCTTCGGGTTCTTCCTGGCCGCCGGGGTGATGGCCATGCTCCTCCGGGCGGAACTGGCCCGGCCAGGACTGCAGTTGCTCTCCCACGAGCAGTACAACCAGGCCTTCACGATGCACGGCACGATCATGCTGCTGCTGTTCGCCACCCCGACCTTCGCCGGATTCGCCAACGCCGTCATGCCGTTGCAGATCGGCGCCCCCGACGTCGCCTTCCCGCGGCTGAACATGCTGGCGTACTGGCTGTTCCTGTTCGGCGGCCTGATCGTGCTGGCCGGCTTCCTCACGCCGCAGGGGGCCGCCGACTTCGGCTGGACCGCCTACACCCCGCTGAGCGGCCGCACCGGCGCGCCCTACCTCGGCGGCGACCTGTGGATCATGGGGCTGGCGCTGTCGGGGTTCGGCACCATCCTCGGCGCGGTCAACTTCATCACCACGATCATCTGCATGCGGGCCCCCGGCATGACGATCTTCCGTATGCCGATCTTCGTCTGGAACGTGCTGCTGACCTCGGTCCTGGTGCTGATGGCCTTCCCGGTGCTGGCGGCGTCCCTGCTGGTGCTGGAGGCCGACCGGCACTTCGGCGCGCATGTGTTCGACGCCCGGTACGGCGGGCCGGTCCTGTGGCAGCACCTGTTCTGGTTCTTCGGCCATCCCGAGGTGTACATCCTCGCGCTGCCGTTCTTCGGGGTGGTCACCGAGATCATCCCGGTCTTCTCGCGCCGGCCGCTCTTCGGCTACGTGAGCCTGATCGGGGCCACCATCGCCATCACCGGTCTGTCGGCGACCGTCTGGGCGCACCACATGTTCGCCACGGGTGCGGTGCTGCTGCCGTTCTTCTCGCTCCTGACGTATCTCATCGCCGTGCCCACCGGGGTGAAGTTCTTCAACTGGATCGGCACGATGTGGCGGGGGTCGCTGTCCTTCGAGCCGCCGATGCTGTGGGCGGCCGGTTTCCTGGTCACCTTCCTCTTCGGCGGTCTGACCGGGGTGATCCTCGGCTCGCCGCCGCTGGACTGGCACGTCACCGACTCGTACTTCGTGGTCGCGCACTTCCACTACGTGCTGTTCGGCACCATCGTGTTCGCGATGTTCGGCGGATTCAGCTTCTGGTGGCCCAAGATGACGGGCCGCATGCTCGACCACCGGCTGGAGAAGGTGCACTTCTGGACGCTGTTCGCCGGTTTCCACACCACGTTCCTGGTGCAGCACTGGCTCGGCGTCGAAGGCATGCCCCGGCGGTACGCCGACTACCTGGCGTCCGACGGCTTCACGGCGCTCAACACCGTCTCCACCGTGGGCGCGTTCCTGCTGGGCCTGTCCACGCTGCCGTTCCTGTACAACGTGTGGAAGACCGCCCGCTACGGCACGCCGGTCGGGGCCGACGACCCCTGGGGGTACGGCCGTTCCCTGGAGTGGGCGACGTCGTGTCCTCCGCCGCGCCACAACTTCCACGCGCTGCCGCGGGTGCGCTCGGAGTCCCCCGCCTTCGACCTGCACCACCCCGCCCTCGCACGGCGGGACGAGAAGGAGACGACCGGGCGGCGCGACGCCGTGGAGCCCGGCGAGTGACGGGCCGGGCCCCGCGTAGCCTGCCCTGACACTTCTCAGGGACCCTCACGCGCCCGCTCTCCCTACAGTGCTGAATGCACACGGAAAGGCCGTCCGGCGGCCGGCCGAGCCGGCCCGGGACGGCGGAACAGCACAGGGGGAATCACACATGACCGTTCGCCCGTTCACCAGGATCGCGCTCGTCGGGGCGGGGGCGCTGGCGCTGCTCGGCCCGCTCACCGCCACCACGGCCCTCGCCGCCTCCGACACCGGGCGGGGCGGCGACCGGGTGCTGGCCGCGCCGTACGCGGTCGAACCCTACGAGACCGTCAACGTCCGCTCCGGGCCCGCCCGTTCCTACGCCAAGGTCGGCTCCGTCGCGGCCGGCCAGCCGCGCGGCGCGTACTGCTGGACCCGCGGCGAGACCATCAGCGACCACGGCTACACCAACAACGTCTGGGTGAAGCTCGTCGAGGGCTATGTGAGCGCCGTCTACCTCAAGGGCGACCAGTACGGGGACCTGCCGGCGTCCGCGACCTGCTGACCGGCGCGGCCCGCGACCGGGACCGGCGGGTCCAGCGGGCCCGCACATCCACCGATCACATGGGGGATCACATCATGGGGGACACACACATGAAGCGACTGCTGCGCCGCTCCGCCGGCGTGCTGGCGACGGCCGCGCTCACCGCCGGGGCGCTCACCGCCACGGCCGAGGCGGCCCCGGCCGCCCCGAGCGGCGGCGACCCGTCGCTCACCGACGTCTACATCTGGGCCACCGACGTGAACCTGCGCCAGCGGCCGACCACCGACTCCAACGTGCTGGCGGTCCGCTCGCACTACTGGCTGGACGCCGTCTGCCAGCAGAAGGGGCAGTACGTCCACGACCCGGCCGTCGGCGGCAACAGCTGGTGGACGGCGGTGCAGGAGTTCGCGGGCAGTGACATCGCCTGGGTGAACAACCTGTATCTGCGGGGCGGCGAGAAGATCGCCGGCGTGCCGGACTGCTGAGAGGGCGCGGGAGCACCAGGGGCGGGCCGGAGGACCGGCCCGCCCCACGCGTGTCAGGACAGCTTGTTCACGGCCGTGACGGTGGTGGCCTTGAAGCCGGCCACCTGCGCGTGCTCGAAGGTACCCATCTGCCCCCACTGCACGACGGTCACGGCGGTGCCGTCCCGGCCGACCGAGAACAGGCCGATGTCGGACGAGCCCCACGAGGAGACCGTGTGGACGCCGTAGACGTGGGCGCCGTCCTCGACGTTCAGCCGGCCGTAGTACTTCTGGGTGGCGGTGATGTCGGGATACTGCTCCATCACCTTGCGGGCGCAGTCGTCGAGGTCCGCGCGGAGCAGGGCCGCGAACTCCTTGGCGCGCTTGGTGCTGCGCTCGACCACGGTGACCTGGAGGGCGCCGGTGTCGTACTCGGTCCAGTACCGGCGGTGGGAGGCGGTGGAGGGCAGCGCCTCGCCCACGCACATCGGCAGCGGGTCGGGCTGTCCGGCGGTGACGGGCCCGGCGTACCAGTCGGAGGAGGGGTGCGGGGGCAGTTCGGACGGTTCCAGGAAGGCGGGCTCGGCGGAGCCGGAGGCGCCGGCGCCGTGGGTGGCGGCGGTGGCCGGGACGGCGGCGACGGCCACCGCCGCGCCGGCCGCCAGTGCGGCCGCGGTGGTACGGAGTCGTCGGGTGCGGACGGGCATGTTTCCCCCATGTCGGTTCATCGACGCTGGTCGGTGTTTCCCCCTGTTCGACCCGACATGACCGCGATGGGTTGCCCTCCTGCTCCGCAACGGATTCGTCCCGGATGTCACCGCCGGGCAACGGCGGGCGGCGCGGGGCGGGCGCCGGTCAGCCGGCCGCGTCGTCCGTGCGCAGCCGTACCTGTTCCTCCAGGCGCCGCAGGCTGGTGTCGAGGGCGTCGCCCACCGCCTGGCCGCCCGGGTCGTGCGTCTCGTCGAAGAACGACAGGTGCACGGTGACCTCGCTGGTGCCGGCGTCGAGGCCGGCGACCTGCAGCCAGCCGGCGTAGCCGCCCTGGTCGCGGGTGCCCCATTCGAGCCGCATCTGCTCGGGCCGGGCGCTCAGCAGCGCGGAGGTGTCCTGGTCGCTGCCGTCCTCGTGGACGGTGACGGCGGGCGGTTCCTCCATCTCCACGTGCAGCTCCCGCGGGAGCCAGGTGTCCAGCCGGCCGACGTCCGCGGCCAGGCCGAAGACCTGCTCGGGCTGGGCGGGCATGGTGCGAGAACGCTCGTACTCGCTCATGGGACACCACTCCTTCGCACTCGGGGTCGTCCGACGGACCGCGTGCCCGGTCTGCGCCGGCCGAAGCCTCCCGCGAGCGGTCCGGGCCCCTCACACCCGGTGCCCGTGGGCGCGCAGCCAGCCGTGCACGGTGTCCTTGTCCGACGGGCTGATGCGCACGGGCCCCTCGACGTACGGTCCCTCGTCCTCGGTGAACCCGGTGTCCGTGATCCGCGCGGTGACCCAGGTGGCCAGGTCCTGCGCGGCCCGCTCCGGCAGCGCTCCCCGTTCCCAGCCCGCGCGGGCCGTGCGGGCCGCCGCGGGGTCGTGGCGCGCCGTCTCCTCCAGCCATGCCGACACCAGCCGCTCGACGGTCCGGCGCTCCGCGTCGCCCTGCCGTTCCTGCCGTTCGTCCATGTGGTCCGGGTGCCCCGGACCGGCCGGGCACTCACCGGCGGCGAGCGGTCCGCGCCTCGTGTCGGCGGCGCCGCGCCGGGTACCCGCAACGGGCGACGACCGGTCCGGTCCGCGGAAGGCGACAGCCTGGAGAGGGGACGGCGATGACGCAGCCCGCCGACGATCACGTGCTCGATCGGCGCGCCGGTGTGTCGGAGCTTCGTCCGGCGGCGGGGGGAGCCCGGCCGCCGGAGGGCGACGACGTACTCCGTGAGGAACTCCCGGTCGACCGCAACCAGGCCATCCTCCAGGCCGCCAAGCAGGTGGGCGCGATCCTGAAGCGGGAGGGGCATCCGTTCGCCCTCGCCGGCAGCGTCGCCGTGTACGCGCACGGCGGCACCCAGAACCTCCAGCACGACGTCGACTTCTGCATCCGGCCCGAGGACGCGGAAGCCGTCGCCCGCACGCTGCGCGGAGCGGGCCTGGAGGTCTACACGCCGCCCGAGGACTGGCTGCTGAAGGCCGGCTGCCTGGGGCAGCAGGTCGACCTCATCTTCGAACTGGCGCACCAGCCGGTCACGGGGGAGCTGCTCGGCCGCGCCCGGGAACTCTCCGTCGACTCGGTGCTCATGCCGGTCCTGTCGCCCACCGACCTGCTGCGCGGCCTGCTGGCCGCCTTCTCGGAGCACCACTGCGACTTCGGGGCGGTGCTGCCCATCGCCCGCACGCTGCGGGAGAAGATCGACTGGGACGAGCTGCGCCGCGACTGCGGTGACGCGCCGATGCCCGCCGCGTTCTTCTTCATCCTCGAACGGCTGGAGATCATCTCCCCGGCCTCCCCCGCGAAGGAGGAGCACCGATGAGCGACCCCGTCGCACACCGGGGGCCCGCCGCCGGTGGCCCCGGACCCGCCGCCGAGAACATCGAGTACCGCGTGGCCCACCTGCACGACCGGCTCGCAGCGGAAGAGCTCGGTGAACTCGGGGTGCGGGCCGAGATCCGGGCCGGGGCCGTCGCGGTCACCGGCACGGTGCCCTCGGCGCAGTGCCGCGAGACCCTGCTGCGCATCGTGGGCGAGGAACTGGCGGGGCTCA
This sequence comes from Streptomyces sp. NPDC032940, assembly GCF_040636935.1. Classification (NCBI taxonomy): domain Bacteria; kingdom Bacillati; phylum Actinomycetota; class Actinomycetes; order Kitasatosporales; family Streptomycetaceae; genus Streptomyces; species Streptomyces sp. NPDC032940. The sequence continues at coordinate 14,452 of NZ_JBEZVJ010000034.1, forward strand.
CCGTGCACAGCGACCTCGTGGTGGCCGACACCACCCGCCCCGACCACGCGGAGGAGCTGTGACGATCCGCGTCGCCGCCGTCGGCGACATCCACATGGGCCTGGACAGCCAGGGCCTGCTGCGACCCGCCTTCGACACCCTCCCCGAGTGCGCGGACCTGCTGCTGCTCGCCGGTGATCTCACCCGGCACGGCACGCCGGAGGAGGCCCGGGTGGTGGCCCAGGAGGTGCGCGGGCTGCCGGTGCCCGCGGTGGCCGTCCTCGGCAACCACGACCACCACGACGAGCAGCCCGAGAAGGTCACCGCCATCCTCCGGGACGCCGGCGTGCGGGTCCTCGAGGGTGAGGCGACGGTCGTGGAGTGCGCAGGCACCCGCGTCGGCGTCGCCGGGACCAAGGGGTTCGGCGGCGGCTTCGTGGGCCGCAGCGCCGGGGAGTTCGGTGAGCCGGTCATGAAGGAGTTCGTGCGCACCACCCGCCGCTCCGCGGACAGTCTGCACGCCTCGCTGAAGGAACTGGACGACCAGGACTGCGCGGTGCGCGTCGCCCTGACCCACTTCTCCCCGGTGGCCGACACGCTGGCCGGTGAGCCGCCGGAGATCCATCCGTTCCTCGGCAGCTATCTGCTGGCCGAGGCGATCGACACGGCCGGCGCGGACCTCGCGGTCCACGGTCACGCCCACCTGGGCTCGGAGCACGGCATGACGGCGGGCGGGGTGCGGGTGCGCAACGTGGCCCAGCCGGTGATCCGCCGGGCCTTCAACGTCTACCGCCTGAGCCCGGCCTGACTGCTCCTCACCGGCCGTCGCGGTCCTCGGTCGTACGCCCCAGGCACGTGACGTCCGCGGGGTCCAGCCCGGCCGCCACGATCTCGTGGAAGCCCAGGCGGTCGTAGAAGGCGCGGGCGGGCACGTTGGCCGTCGCCATGACGAGGTGGACGGACGGCACCCGGCGTGCGCGCAGCGCCCGCCAGAACGTGCGCATGAGTTCCCGTCCGTGTCCGCGCCCCTGCCACTCGGGCAGCAGGTCGATGTGGAGGTGGGCGGGATAGCCGGCCAGTTCGGGCACGATCATGCGCTCGGGGTCGTGCAGCAGGGTGGCCATGAACTCGTCCGGAGTGCCGGGCGGCCCGTCCGGCACCGGGTAGCGGCCGGAGACCCGCGGCAGCCAGACCGCGCGGAACTCCTCGGCGAAGCGCGGGGTGTCCGCCGTACCGAGGATGTAGCCCACGGCCCGGCCCCGCCCGTCGTCCAGCACGAATGCGAGGTCCGGGTCGAGGTGGACGTAGGGGGACGCGAAGATCGCGGGCAGGATGCCGGGGTCGGCGTAGACGGGCCGGCCGTCGCGGCCGTTGTGGGCGGTGCGGATGCAGATGTCGTCCAGGGCCGGGGCGTCGGCGGGACGGTAGGGGCGTACGGCGGCAGTCGGGGTCACCACAGCATCCTGCCTGTTTGGGAGCGCTCCCACAAGCTCTGTGCGTCGGCCGGCGGCCAGCGGGTACCCGGCGCCGGCAGTTCGGAGGAACTCGGGTGGAGGCCGGCATGGAGAAGTCGACGGACCGGATCGCGCATCCCTGGGGCGGCCGGACGCCTTACGGACGGCACGAGACCTGGCCGGCCCGGGTGGACACGTTCCTCGCACAGGGCGTGGATCCGGGCTCGGTGCAGCGGTGGGTGCAGTCCGCGTCGATCCTGCACTCCGACGGCGACGCGATGGACATCGCCGTGGCCGACGGCCGGATGGTGGGTGTGCGGGGCCGGGCCGCGGACCGGGTCAACCGGGGCAGGCTGGGCCCGAAGGACCTGTTCGGATGGCAGGCGAACGCCTCGCCCGACCGGCTGACCCGGCCGCTGGTCCGGCGCGACGGGCGCCTGGTGGAGACCGACTGGGACACCGCGCTGGACCTGGTGGCCGCCCACTCGCGCGAGTTGCTGGAGCAGCGGGGTCCGGGCTCGATCGGCTTCTACACCACCGGCCAGCTGTTCCTGGAGGAGTACTACACGCTCGCCGTCCTCGCCCGGGCCGGCATCGGCACCCCGCACCTGGACGGCAACACCCGGCTGTGCACGTCGACGGCCGCGGAGGCGCTGAAGGAGACGTTCGGCTGCGACGGGCAGCCCGGCAGCTACGACGACTTCGACCACGCCGACGTGATCGCGCTGTTCGGCCACAACATCGCCGAGACCCAGCCCGTGCAGTGGATGCGGCTGCTGGACCGGCTGGAGGGCGCCGATCCGCCGCGTCTGCTGTGCGTGGACCCACGGCCGACCCGGGTCGCCGAGCACGCCGACGTGCACCTCGCCCCACGCGGTGGGACGAACGTGGCGCTGCTCAACGCCCTGCTGCACGAGACGATCCGGCACGACCGGATCGACCGCGACTTCATCGCCGCGCACACCGTCGGTTTCGAGGAGCTGGCCGACCGGGTCGCCCACTGCACGCCCGAGTGGGCGGCGGACATCTGCGACGTCCCCGCCGCCCGGATCGAGGAGGCCGCCGAACTCGTGGGCACCACCGACGCGTTGGTGTCCACGCTCCTCCAGGGCGTCTACCAGTCCCACCAGGCCACGGCCGCGGCGGTGCAGGTCAACAACCTCCATCTGATCCGCGGCATGCTGGGCCGTCCGGGCGCCGGCCTGCTCCAGATGAACGGCCAGCCCACCGCCCAGAACACCCGCGAGTGCGGTGCCGACGGCGACCTGCCGGGCTTCCGCAACTGGCAGAACGACGACCATGTCGCCGACCTGGCGAGGGTGTGGAACGTCGAGCCGGAGACCATCCCGCACTACGCGCCGCCCACCCACGCCATGCAGATGTTCCGCTATGCCGAGCAGGGTTCGATCCGCATGCTGTGGATCAGCGGCACCAACCCGGCCGTCTCCCTGCCCGAGCTCTCGCGGATCCGCACGATCCTGACGCAGGACCGGCTGTTCACGGTGGTGCAGGACCTGTTCCTGACGGAGACCGCCCAGCTGGCCGACGTGGTGCTGCCGGCCGCCACCTGGGGCGAGAAGACCGGCGCGCTCACCAACGCCGACCGCACCGTGCACCTGTCGGAGAAGGCCGTCGAGCCGCCCGGCGAGGCCCGGCCCGACCTGGACATCTTCCTCGACTACGCGCGGCGCATGGACTTCCGGGACAAGGACGGCGGCCCGCTGATCACCTGGCACGGCCCGGAGTCCGCGTTCGAGGCGTGGAAGCGCTGCAGCGCGGGCCGCCCCTGCGACTACACCGGCCTGACCTACGCCAAGCTGCGTGGCACGAGCGGCATCCAGTGGCCCTGCGACGAGAGCGCCCCGGAGGGCACCGCACGCCTCTACACCGACGGCATCCCCTGGGCGCACCCCGACGTGTGCGAGAGCTACGGCAAGGACCTGGAGACCGGGGCGTCCGTCGAGGTGGTGGAGTACCGCTCCCTCAATCCGGACGGCAAGGCCGTCCTCAAGGCCGCCGCATATCTGCCGCCGCACGAGGAGCCGGACGAGGAGTACCCGTTCCAGCTCACCACGGGCCGGACGCTCTACCACTTCCACACGCGGACGAAGACCGGCCGGGCCCGGCAGCTCGCCGACGCGGCCCCGGACGTGTGGGTGGAGATCTCCGCCCATGACGCGGACCGGCTGGGTCTCGGCGAGGGAGACCTGGTCGGGGTCACCAGCAGGCGCGGCTCGCTGCGGGGGCGGCTGCGAGTGACCGGCATCCGGCCAGGGCTGCTGTTCGTGCCGTTCCACTACGGCTACTGGGACACCGAGGGCGGCTCCGGTCCCGGTCCGGGCACCCCCGGCCGGGCCGCGAACGAGACGACGGTCACGGACTGGGACCCGGTCTCCAAGCAGCCGCTGTTCAAGACGTCCACCGCCGCGATCACTTTCGTCGAACGCGGTGACGGCCGCCCGGCACCCGCGCCGACCACCACCGCGTCGGCACCGGCGGTGGCCGGCACCCTGCCGGCCACGACGGGCGGACCGGCGGCGTACACCGCTCAGGCACCGGCCCGTTTCCCGCACGGCCGTGAGGAAGGAGCCCGGTGAACGGCATCACCCTGACCCTGCGCACCCTGCACCGGGGCGAACGGCGCCTGGCGCACGACCTGACGACCGCCGCCGAACGGCACCGCACCGAGCACGAGGTCCACCACATCGCGACCGACCTCGCCCGCTGGTCGCGCGAGCACGTCCGGCGCCTGTCCGAGACCGCCGGACGGTACGGCCTCGACCTCGGCGGCCCGCCGGACGACTCGCCGGACGGCGTGTTCGCGACCCTGCGCGAGAAGGCGGCGCAGGCCGCGGCGCACCGGCCCGAACCGGGCCTGCTGCTCCTGCGCGACCTGCGGGAACTGCACCTCGGCGCCACGGAGAACTCACTGCACTGGGAGATGCTCGCCCAAGCCGCCCAGGCGTCGAGGGACAGCGGTCTCCTGGACCTGGCCTCCGCCTGCCACCCGCAGACGCTGCGCCAAATGCGCTGGACCAACACCATGATCAAGAATCTGTCACCGCAGCTCCTCACCAGCCTGTGACCTGCGACAAGCCCCCGCCGTCCGGCGTCGTCGGGCGCCGGGCCCGCACCGGACGCCGAATGGCGCGGCCCGGCCGGGGCACCTGATGATCCCGATAAAACACCACACCCTCGGCAACCCTGGAGAGAGCGTCATGAGTCTTCTGCGCATGGCCGGCCGGCCGATGCTCGCCTCGATGTTCGTCGCCGGCGGCCTGCACTCCCTGCGCCGCCCCCAGGACGTGGCGCCGGCGGCCGAACCCGTCGTCCGGCCCGTGACCGACCGCGTGGCCGCGCTGCCGGACAGCACCGAACAACTCGTCCGGCTCAACGGCGCCGTCCAGGTGGTGGGCGGCATCATGCTCGGGCTCGGCCGGTTCCCCCGGCTGTCCGCGCTGGCCATCGCCGCGACCCTCATCCCCACCACGCTGGCCGGGCACCGCTTCTGGGAGGCGGAGGACCCGGGTGACCGGGCGCAGCAGCGCATCCACTTCCTGAAGAACGTGTCCATGATGGGCGGTCTGCTGATCGCCGCGGACGACACCGGGGGCGCGCCCTCGCTGATGTGGCGGGGCCGGCACGCCGTCAAGGGCCTGCGGCACGAGGCCCACACGGTGCAGCGATCGGTCCGCGCCGCGGCACGCCCCGCTGCGGCGGCAGGCGGCATCCGGTCCCGGCTCGGCTGCTGAAGAGGCGTTAGCCCGGCGCCTGCGCGGGGACCCGACGCCCGTGGCGGTTCGGTCCCCCGGCCGCCACGATCCGACTGGAGGTGTGGAACATGGGCCACGGTGGAAACGTCATCGACGAACTGACGACCGATCACCGCGAGGTCGAGGAGCTGTTCGGGAAGATCGAGGCGCTGCCGCCCGGTCACAAGGACCGCAAGCTGTACGCCGACCAGGTGACGATCGAGCTGGTCCGGCACTCGGTGGCGGAGGAGGCGTACCTCTACCCGGCGGTCCGCGAGCACGTGCCGAACGGCGGCGCCCTCGCCGACAAGGAGCTCGAGGACCACGCCGAGGCCGAGCAGATCATGAAGGACCTGGAGGGCTGCCAGGCGGACGACGCCGAGTTCGACCGTCTGATGGGCAGGCTGATGAGCGAGATCCGCTCCCACGTGGCCGACGAGGAGGGCAACCTCTTCCCGAGGCTGCGCGAGGCGTGCCCGCCGGAGGCCCTTGACGAGCTGGGTGACAAGGTCCGCCAGGCGAAGAAGACGGCGCCGACGCGTCCGCACCCCTCCGCCCCGGACAAGCCTCCGATGAACAAGCTCCTGGCACCGGGCGCGGGCATGGTCGACCGGGTGCGGGACGCGCTGACGGGACGGGGCAAGTCCGGCTGACGAACGCGAGCAGTCAGCGGAAGGGGCCCGTCATCGAGAGCGCCGGGCCGGCGGGGGGGCGCGGGCCGGACCCACAGCGCCGCGGCGCGCTCGCGCACGGGGGGCGCGGCGGGGGGGGGGGAGCG
>NZ_JBEZVJ010000034.1:20424-63660 GCF_040636935.1 Streptomyces sp. NPDC032940
TTCGGCGGGGGGCCCCCGGCGTTCTGCGGCCGGTGGGGGCCGGGTCTCCCCGCGGCCCCTTCCGCTGACTGCTCGCGTCACTCACCACTCCCCCGCGCGCTCCCTCGTCACCGTGGGTACGGGTTCGGGCCGGTCGCGGAACGCGGCGACGGTGCGCTCCAGGCCGTCCTGCCAGGTCACGCCCGGCAGCCAGCCGAAGATCTCCCGGGCGAAGCCGGTGACCGGGCGGGGCGGCGGGGGCCGGTCGACCGGTGCGTCGGCGAAGACGAGCGGCGAGTCGGAGCCGGTCAGGTCGATCACGCGCCGCGCGATCTCCACGGCCGTCGGTTCCTCGTCGCCGCCCAGGTCCACGGGCCGCACCGAACGCCCGGCCGCGACCAGCAGGATGCCGTCGACCATGTCGTCGACGTAGCACAGGGGGTGCGTGAGGCCGCCGTCCCCGGCGACGACGACCGGCTGCCCGGCCAGCGCCTGCTCGATGAAGGCGGCCGGCATGCCGCCGTCGTCGGTCCGCATACCGGGACCGTAGCCGGTGAACAGGCGCACGATCCCCGCGTTCGAGCCGTGGGCGCCCGCGTGCGCGGTGACCAGGGCCTCGGCGAACCGTACGGCCTCGGCCCAGGCGCTGTGCGGACCGACCGGGTCGGCGCCGCGCCCCGGGTCGGGCGGCGACGAGGCGAGCAGGAACCGGGCCCCGTCCCGTGCCGCGACGCCCAGCGCGGTACGGGTGCCGAGGCTGCCGGCGTCCAGCAGTTCGTCCGGCCGCTCCGGCCAGGCGGCGGGCGACGCGGGCCCCGCCAGATGGAGGACCAGGTCGTACGGCCCGGTGAGGGCCTCCGCGCAACCGGGCTCGGAGACGTCCCGCTCCAGGAAGCGGAACCCGGGGCGGCCGGCCAGATGGGCCACCTTCTCGGCCCGCCCCGTGGACAGGTCGTCCAGGCAGTCGACATCGGCACCCGAATCGAGCAGCCGGGTGCAGAGGTGGGAGCCCAGGAATCCGGCACCGCCGGTCACCAGGACCCGGTCCCACGGCGCGCGGGCCCTGTCGTACGGGGTGAAGGCCGCCATCGGCATCATGAGGAGACCGTCCTTCCCCGGCGCTGCGCCGGCGGTACGCGTGACGAGCGCGCCCCGAGTGCCCCACCGAGTGGCTTCCGTAACCTGACGCCTACCGCTCCCCTTCCCCGGAAGCACCGGCTGTGGCAGCGGTCACGCCTCCACCGGCACCCGCTCGCCCACCCCGCTCCCTGTGATCAACCACACTCGCGCCACCAAGTAATGCGCAGCGGAGCTGACTTGGTGTCCGCAGATGCGGCGTCGCAGGGTCGTCCGGCATCGACTCGCCCACCCCGTCTGCCACGATGGTCGGCGCCGTGTCCCGGCTCATCGGAGTGGCCGCGCAGTGCAGCCGGCGTTCTCGCTCCCGTGTCCTGTCCCTTCCGGGTCTTATGACTCGTCCTCGAGTGGCGCACTGTGTCTTCCTCTCCTGCCTCAGCCCTGACGGCCTCCGCTCCGCCTCCCTCCGAGTCCGCGTCCCGCTCGCCGTGGCGTTCCCTGCGGCACCGCAGCATGCGCTGGTGGTCCGTGGCGAACTTCGTGTCGAACGCCGGTACGTGGATGCAGCTCACGGTGCAGAACCTGCTGGTCCTGCAGATCACCGGCTCCGCGGCCGCGACGGGCCTGTCCATGTCGGTGCAGGCCGCGCCCGCACTGCTGATCAGCGTGTTCGGCGGCGCGGCCGTCGACCGCTGGCCGCGCAAGCTGACCGCCGCGGTCAGCCAGGCGCTGCTCGGCGCGGTGGCGTTCGTGACGGCCCTGCTGGTGGCGCTGGACCGCCTCGACATCACCTCACTGATGGTGCTGGCCGCCGTCACCGGCGTCATCGCCACCGTCGACGGCCCGGCGTGTTCGCTGCTGGGCAACGACCTGGTCCCGGTCGAGGACGTTCCGTCCGCCATCGGGGTGGGTGCGCTGGTGCACCAGGCGGGCCGCCTGACGGGGGCCGCGCTCGCCGGTGTGACGGTCGGCTTCCTCGGCACGGCCGCCGCGTACGCCGCGAACGGGCTGTCGTTCCTGTTCGTGGCGTCGGTCATCCCCTTCCTCCGCCCGGCCCGCGGGGCCGTCCGGTCGGCGGGGGCGGCGGTGCGCACGGCGCGCGGCCGGCGTACCGCGGACAGCGGCATGAGCGTGCGCGAGGGCCTGCGCTTCTTCGTACGCCGCCCCCGCCTGCTGGCGTTGGCGGGCGTGACCGGGGTCAGCGCCGTCTTCGGGCGCAACTACCAGCTCACGCTGGCCGTGCTCGTCACCGGGCCGCTCGCGGGCGGCGCCGGCTCCTTCGGCACGGTCTCCACGGTCCTGGCGGTCGGCGGCATCATCGGCGCGGTCCTGGGCGCCCGGCTGCGCCGGCCCTCCGTGCGGGTCGTGGGCGCGCTGGCGGCAGCGGGCGGTCTGCTGCAGGTGGTGGCCGGGCTGTCGCCGTCGGTGGCCGTCCTGCTGGTGATGGTGCTGCCGATGGCGGTGGTGGAGTCCGTCTCCGACACGGCGGGAACGGCGGTCCTGCAGACCGACCCGCCCGCGCATCTGCGGGGCCGGGTGCTCGGGGTGTGGGGCAGCGTCGGCACGGTGTGGAGCCTCGGCGGGCCGCCGGCGCTGGGCCTGCTGATGGAGCTGGCCGGGGCGCGGGGGGCACTGATGGCGGGCGGGCTGATCATCGCGGGGACCATCGGGGCGGGATATGTGCTGCACGGCCGAAGGCCCGCACGGGCGGTGCAGACGGTGGCGGACGCCACCGCGACGCCGACGCCGGCCCTGGGCACAGCGGCCTGACCCTGTGGGCGACGCTACCTCCCAGGCCGTTCAGGCACTGGGGGAGGCACGACTGCCCGCAGCTACGACGGCACGGCGGCTGCCCGCAGCCAGGACGGCGGCGCGGCTGCGCGCAGCCGGGGCGGTGGGGGACGGCGGACAGCCGCGTACGGCGAGAAGGGGCCGTGTCGGGGGGTGTCCGCCCGCAGCGGTTGGCGCGTCAACGCCCCGCCTGCTGCCAGGTAACCGATTTCGCGCCGTTCCGAGGACGGACACCCCCCGGCGCGGCCCCGACCCACCACCGGACCGAACGCGCTACACGCACCCCCACCGAACCCGCACAGGCCGCCGCAGGCACCGCGCACGGCGCCACCGCCGCTCAGGCGACCAGTTCCTGCCCCGGCCCGAGGCGGTCGAGGAGTTGGTCCAGGTGCAGTTCGGCCACGGTCGCGAGCAGGTCGGGGTGGCGCAGCAGTGCGGCCGCCCGTCGGTCGCGTTCGTCGGGCTCGAGCAGCCGGCGGAACTCGGCCGGCGTCCCGGCGGCCGGGCCGGCCTCGGCGAGTGCCGCCACGGCGAGGGCAGCCAGCTCCGGGTCGGTCAGCAGACAGGCCGCCCAGCTCGTGACGACCTCGTCCACCCAGGTCCGCCAGGCGTACTCCTCCAGGTCCACCGCCGCCGTACCGTCCGCGCCGGTGATCCAGTCGAGGCGGGCGGAGCCGCCCGGCCCCGAGACGGCCATCAGCGCGGCGTCCATCGTCGTGGGATAACGCAGCCGCGCCGCGACCGTCACCGCCTGCCGCGCCTGCGCCTCGCACAGAGCGGAGGCCAGCGCGCCGCCGGACGCCGGATAGGCGCACGTGAGCCACTGGGTGGTCGCCGCGATCACGGGGGAGAGATCTGCTTGCACTGCCGGACCGTCCGAACTGCTTGCCGAGGGGACAGGGACTCCGGCCGTCACGTGGAGCACGGAAACCCGCGCACACCGTAGCCCGCGGCCGGCCGCACGCGACATGGCCCGGACCGCCTCCACGGCGTGGCCTCGGACACACCCGGCCCGGCACCGCCGGCCGGAGGCGACCGGCCCCCGCCCGGAGGTGCCATCCTTGGACCCTGCCGATCACCGGGTGCCCGCCCGGCTTCTGGTGCGGAGGAGAACCCCCTGAGTACCGCCCTCGTCCCCGAGGCCCTCTCGGTCGCCCTGCTGCTCGCCGTCCTGGCCTTCGCCGTGCTGCGGCCCCGGGGCCTTCCGGAGGCCACGGCCGCCGTGCCCGCCGCGGCGCTGGCCGTGGCGCTCGGCCTCGTCACGCCGCACGAGGCCTGGGAACAGACCCGTACGCTGCTCCCGGTCGTCGGCTTCCTCGCCCTCGTCCTGATGCTGGCGTACCTGTGCGCGAAGGAGGGCCTGTTCGAGGCCGTGGGCGCCGCGGTGGCCCGCCGGTGCGGCGACAGTCCCCGCCGGATGCTGACGGGCGTGTTCGCGGTCGCGGCCGCGGTCACGGCCGTGCTCAGTCTGGACGCCACCGTCGTCCTGCTCACCCCCGTCGTCCTCGCCACCGCCGCGAGGTCGGGCGTCCGGGCCCGCCCGCACGTCTACGCCACGGCGCACCTGTCCAACTCGGCGTCCCTGCTGCTGCCGGTCTCGAACCTCACCAATCTGCTGGCCTTCACGGCCAGCGGGCTGAGCTTCACCCGGTTCGCCACGCTGATGTCGCTGCCCTGGCTGGCCGCGATCGCCGTCGAGTACGTCGTCTTCCGCCGCTTCTTCCGAGCCGACCTCGCCGACCGGCCCGACCCCGCGCGTCATCCCACGCCACGCCCCGCGACGCCGGATCCCGTCGTCCCCCGGTTCACCCTCGTCGTCCTCGCCCTGACCCTCGCCGGGTTCGCCGTGTCCTCCCCCGCCGGCCTGGACCCCGCCTGGGCCGCGCTGGCCGGGGTCCTGGTGCTCGGCCTGCGGGCGCTGTCCCGGCGGCATGTCACGCCCCGGGAGCTGGTGGGCGCCGCCGCCCCGTTGTTCTGTCTGTTCGTGCTGGCCCTCGGCGTCGTCGTACAGGGCGTCGTGGCGGGCGGCCTGGCCACGGGCCTGCGGCACCTGCTGCCCGAGGGAGACTCGCTCACGGCACTGCTGGGCGTGGCGACGGTGGCCGCCGTACTGGCCAACCTCATCAACAACCTGCCCGCCGTCCTGGCCCTGCTGCCCCTCACCGCACCCGCCGGTCCGGGCCCCGTCCTCGCCGTGCTGATCGGCGTGAACCTGGGCCCCAACCTGACCTACGTCGGCTCGCTCGCCACCCTGCTGTGGCGGCGCGTCCTGCACCGGCACGGCGTCGAGGCGGACCTCGGCCGGTTCACCCGGCTCGGCCTGCTCACCGTCCCGGCCACGCTGGCCGTCTCGACGGTCGCGCTGTGGGCCATGCTGCGCCTCGTCGGAGCGTGACTCGTCCCGGCACCGCGTCCGCGGTCACCACGCTCCGCCGGTGAGGGTGGGCCGCCGTACCGCCTCGGCGGCGTCCCGCAGATGCAGGGCCACGGTGATCAGGGCGCGCAGGGCGGAGGGCCGCAGGCTCTGGGCGCTCTCGGCGGCGAGCACCAGCAGGCAGCCGGCGGCCTGCTCGACCACGGGGACGGAGAACGCGAAGTCGTCGCCGTCGGCCCCGCGGAACGCGCGCCAGGGGGTCGCGGCGCCGTCGATGGCCTTCTGGACGGCGTGCTCGAGATGCTGGGCGGCCTGTTCGCACACGGGAGCCGGCAGGACGATGGTGCGATGGAACGCTGAACTGGTCATAGTCCCACTGCTCCCCCGCTCCCGGGGTCTTCCCTCGGCGCCGTGCGCGTTTTTCACCGGGTCGGCGGCGCCCGGCCGTAGTCTGACCGCCATGTCTCCCGCGCCTTCCGCACCCTCGCCATCGGCCGCGGCCACCCTGTTCACCGGCCGAACCGTCACCGGTGAACGCCGCTTGTCCGGGGCGCTCACCGAGGTGACCCTCGACGACGGGCGCACGGTGATGGTCAAGCGCGGCGAGGGCACGGGTGCCGCGCGGGCGGAGGCCGCGGGGCTGCGCTGGCTGGCCGACGCGGGCAGCGCGGGCGGCGTCCGGGTCCCGCAGGTGCACGGCGACGACGCCGACTGGCTGGTCACGGACCGGGTCGAGCAGGGGCCGCCGACCGAGGAGGCGGCGGCCGGGTTCGGCCGGGAGCTGGCGGCCCTGCACGCCGCGGGGGCGCCCGCGTTCGGGTCGCCCCCGCCGGGCGGGCCGGTGGAGGCGTACATCGGCCTCGCCCCGATGCGGAACGTCACGGGGGACGACTGGCCGCGGTGGTACGCCGGGCACCGGGTGCTGCCGTATCTGCGCCGCGCGGTCGACGCGGGCACGGTGGAGGCCGCGGAGGCGGTCCACGTGGAGCGGGTGTGCGAGCGGCTGCCCGAGCTGGCGGGGCCCGCCGAGCAGCCCGCGCGCCTGCACGGCGACCTGTGGAACGGCAACGTGCTGTGGGGTGCCGACGGGCACGTCCGGCTCATCGATCCGGCCGCGCACGGCGGACACCGGGAGACCGATCTGGCGATGCTGCGCCTGTTCGGCTGCCCGCACCTGGAGCGGATCACGGACGCGTACCGGCAGGCGGCGCCGCTCGCCGACGGCTGGGCCGCCCGCGTCGGCGTGCACCAGCTCTACCCGCTGCTGGTGCACGCCGTCCTGTTCGGCCGCGGCTACGCCGAGCAGGCCGTCTCCACGGCACGGGCTGCCCTGGCCGGGTGAGAGCCGGGGCGGCCCGTGCGGTGAACGGGCGCGTCGTCAGCGGGTCACGACGTGCCGTTCGTTCGGGACGCAGTGGGTCATCGTCAGGCCCTCCACGTTCCGCGGCGGGTTCTTGCCGAGGTTGGCCAGGCGCTCGCGGTCCTCGTCGGTGAGGTCCTGGCTCGCCAGCGGCTCCAGGTGCCGGACGTCCTGCGGGCTGATGCCGATGCCCTCGCCGACCCGCAGGCCGAGGTCGTTCTCGACCATCAGGAAGTGCCACACCATGCGCTCCTGCACCGGCCGGTCGCACTGGGAGAGGAGGTTGACGAAGTTGGCCACGAGGTCGTCGCGCTCCCACTCCTCCAGCAGCAGATAGCGCTGCCCGGCCTGCAGGTAGTCGTTGGTGCGCGGGATCCGCTTGCGGGTGAGCCGGCCGTGGATCTCCGGGCCCTGCTCGTCGTGCGTCGGGTGCTGGCCCTCGCGGAGGCCGCCGAGGACCGACGGCTCGTAGTTGACGATCGGGTTCTCGCCGCCGCCGTCGACGTGGTACGTCATCTGGCCGTCGCGCTGGTTGGTGCGCACCGGCGCGTTCTTGGCCTGGTTCACCGGCAGTTGGAGGTAGTTCGGGCCGACCCGGTGGCGCTGGGTGTCGCTGTAGGAGAAGGTGCGGCCGACGAGCATCTTGTCGTCGGAGAAGTCCAGGCCGTCGACGAGGACACCGGTGCCGAAGGAGATCTGCTCGTTCTCGGCGAAGTAGTTCTCCGGCATCCGGTCGAGCACCATCCGGCCGACCGGCTTCGCCGGGAACTGCTGCTCGGGCCAGACCTTGGTGTCGTCGAGCGGGTCGAAGTCGAGCTCCGGGTGGTCGTTGTCGTCCATCATCTGGACGAGCAGCTCCCACTCGGGGTAGTCGCCGCGTGTGACGGCGTCGTAGAGGTCCTTGGTGGCGTGGCCGAGGTCCTGGGCCTGCACGTTGGCCGCGTCCTCCTCGGTCATGCTGCGCACGCCCTGCTTGGGCATCCAGTGGTACTTGACGAGCTTCGTCTCGCCCGCCGCGTCGACCCACTTGTAGGTGTTGACGCCGAAGCCCTGCTGGTGGCGGTAGTCCGCAGGGATGCCGCGCGGGCTGAACAGGTTGACGAGCATGTGCATGCACTCCGGCGTCTGCGACATGAAGTCGAAGATGCGCCGGGGCTGCTGTTCGAACGTCACCGGGTCCGGCTTGAGGGCGTGGATGACGTCCGGGAACTTGATCGCGTCGCGGATGAAGAAGACGGCCAGGTTGTTGCCGACGAGGTCCCAGTTGCCGTCCTCGGTGTAGAACTTCACGGCGAAGCCGCGGGGGTCACGGGCGGTCTCCGCGGAGTCGCGTCCGCCGATGACGGTGGAGAAGCGGACGGCGACGTCGGTGCGCTTGCCGCGCTCCTGGAACAGCTTAGCCCGGGTGAAGCGGTCGATGGGCTCGTCGCCCCAGGCTCCGTAGGCCTCGAAGTACCCGTACGCGGTGACGCCGCGGGCGTGCACGACGCGCTCGGGGATGCGCTCCCGGTCGAAGTGGCTGATCTTCTCCAGGAACTGGTAGTTCTCCAGGGTGGCGGGGCCGCGCGCGCCGACCGTGCGCTGGTTCTGGTTGTCGTAGACGGGGTGTCCCTGCCGGTTGGTGAGCACCTTCCGGTCGTCGCCCGGTGCGGGACCCTGGCTCGATACGTCCGTCATGGTTCGCGGGCTCCTTCGACTCGTGGCCGCCGTCGGGCGCGCGGCCCTGAGCAGCGAGGCGGCCGTCGGCCGCGCACATGGGGGCGGCCCGGGTACCCGGGCGCACGGTGTCCGTCACACCCCAGTTTGCGTGGCTTCGACTGCGGTGTCGTGCGGACCGGTGCGACCGAGCGAGCCCACGGATCCCCCCATCGCACGCACCCCACACACCATGCGCCCCACCGAGACCCCACCCCACCCCACCGCACCCACCCCACCCCTCCCACGTCCCACCGCGACACGTGTCCCAGCGAGCCACATGTCTCATTGGGACATTCCAGGTGTACGCTCGCAGACATGAAGGCAGCGAAGCCCCCGACCCCCGCGTCCGCCCCCGAGGACCGGCGCCAGCGCAAGGCGCGGCGGACCCGCGACGCGCTGGCCACCGCCGCCTGCGACCTGATCCTGGAACAGGGGACGGCGGGGACCACCGTGGAGGCCATCGCCGAGCGGGCGGACGTCACCCGCCGCACGTTCAGCCGGCACTTCGCCGGCAAGGAGGATGCCGCGCTCGACTTCGTGCGCCGTGACGGCGACCGCATCAACGCACTGCTGCGCCTCCGCCCGGCCGACGAGCCGCCCCTGCTCGCGTACCGCAGGGCGGTGTGCGCCTGGCTGGCCGACCGGGAGGACCCGGCCTGGCACGTGCGCCCCCGGATGCGCCGGCTGCTGTCCCTGGTGGACAGCGAGCCCGACCTGTTCGCCGCCTACCAGCGCATCCGCGTCGACGCCCAGGAGGAGTCGGTCCGGATCGTCGCCGGCCGGCTCGGCATCGACGACGCCCGGGACGTGCGCCCGGCCGCGATCGTCGACGCCGCCGCCGGCGTCCTCGTCGCCGCCCTGCGCCAGTGGGCGCGCGGGAGCGGGGAGGACCCGGGAGCCGCGGACCTCGCCGCCCTCGTGGAGCAGGCCTACGACGCCCTGACCTCGGAGGCCGCGGCCGCGGCCCCCGACAGCACCACCGAAGAGTGAGAACACCATGAGCGACACCCGCATCACCCCCGCAGCCGGCGGCCACACCGCCGAGTTCGCCGGCCGCGCCGCCCTCGTCACCGGCGCCGCCTCCGGCATCGGCCTGGCCACCGCCCGCCGCCTGGGCACGGGCGGGGCGAACGTCGTCATCGCCGACCACAACGCCGAGGGCGCGGAGAAGGCCGCCGCGGCCCTGGCGGCGGAGGGCATACGCGCCGCCGCCGTCGAACTGGACGTGACCCGCCCGGAGTCCGTCGAGACCGCCGTCCGCTTCACCGTCGACACCTTCGGCGGCCTGGACCTGGCCGTGAACAACGCCGGCATCGGCGGCCCGAGCGCCCCGACCGGCGAGTACGACATCGAGGCCTACCAGCGCGTCGTGCGCACCAACCTCGACGGCGTGTTCTACTCGATGCGCTACGAACTGCCCGTCATGCAGGCCGCCGGCCGAGGCGGCGCCATCGTCAACGTCGCCTCCATCCTCGGTTCCGTCGCCTTCGCCGGCTCCCCCGCCTACGTGGCCGCCAAGCACGGCGTGGTCGGTCTGACCAAGGCCGCCGCCGCCGAGTACGCGGCCCAGGGGATCCGGGTCAACGCGGTCGGCCCCGGCTTCATCGAGACCCCGCTGCTGAAGACCATGGACGAGGCCGCCCACAACGGCCTGGTCGCCCTGCACCCGGCCGGACGTCTCGGGCGCTCCGAGGAGGTCGCGGAGCTGATCGCCTTCCTGCTGTCGGACCGGGCGTCGTTCGTCGCCGGCAGCTACCACCTGGTGGACGGCGCCTACACCGCCGTCTGAGCCCGGCGGCGCACGGGGGACGTCGCAGAGGGCGTCACGCGGGAGAACAGGGGGGACTCACCGGGGGGAAGTCGCGGGGGCAGGACAAAGGAGTTCGATCATGAAGGCACTGCAGTACCGCACCATCGGGGCGCCGCCCGAGGTGGTCACCGTTCCCGACCCCGAGCCCGGCCCCGGCCAGGTGCTGCTGAAGGTGACCGCCGCCGGGGTGTGCCACTCCGACATCGCGGTGATGAGCTGGCCCGCCGAGGGCTTCCCGTACGAGCTGCCGCTCACCCTCGGCCACGAGGGCGTCGGGACGGTCGCCGCGCTGGGCGCCGGGGTGACGGGCGTGGCGGAGGGCGACGAGGTCGCCGTGTACGGCCCCTGGGGCTGCGGCACCTGCGCCAAGTGCGCGGAGGGCAAGGAGAACTACTGCCTGCGCGCCGACGAGCTGGGCATCCGTCCGCCGGGCCTCGGCCGCCCGGGCTCGATGGCCGAGTACCTTTTGATCGACGATCCGCGGCACCTGGTCCCGCTGGACGGCCTCGACCCGGTCGCGGCGGTGCCGCTGACGGACGCCGGACTCACGCCGTACCACGCGATCAAGCGGTCGCTGCCCAAGCTGGTCCCCGGCTCGACGGCGGTGGTCATCGGGGCCGGCGGCCTCGGCCACGTCGCCATCCAGCTGCTGCGCGCCCTGACCGCCGCCCGGGTCGTCGCCCTCGACGTCAGCGAGGACAAGCTGCGCCTGGCCCGTGAGGTGGGCGCACACGAGGCGGTCCTGTCCGACGCGAAGGCGGCGGACGTGGTGCGCGAGCTGACCGGCGGGCTCGGCGCCGAGGCCGTGTTCGACTTCGTCGGGGCGGCGCCGACCGTGCGGACCGCCGGGGCCGTCGCGGCCGTCGAGGCCGACGTCACGCTGGTCGGCATCGGTGGCGGGTCGCTTCCCGTCGGGTTCGGGACGCTGCCCTTCGAGGTGTCGGTCAACGCGCCCTACTGGGGCAGCCGCGGTGAGCTGATCGAGGTGCTGAACCTGGCCCGTTCGGGTGCCGTGTCGGTGCACACCGAGACGTACTCCCTGGACGACGCCCCGCTCGCCTACGAGCGGCTGCACTCGGGTCTGGTCGACGGGCGCGCGGTGATCCTCCCGCACGGCTGACCGGGACGGCCGTCCGGTTGGGGGGAACGGCAGCAGGGGGCGCGACCGGTCCCCCGTTCCGGTCGTGCCCCCGCGGCCCGTCGAACCTACGTGGACGGTCGGCCGGTTGTGAATCGTCTCGGTGCCCGCTGCCGGGCCCGGAGGACTCACCCGTGCACAGGTGAGTCCGGATGACCCGGTTTCGTCCCGTGCAGGCTCGGCCGTTCGAGGTCGCCCAGGGCCAGATGGGCCAGCACCACCTCGTACAGGTCGCTGCCGGCGGCGAGCAGCTGGCGCTCCAGGACGGGCTCCGCGCTGCGCACGTGTTCGCGCACGGTCTGGGCGTGGACGCCGAGCCGCCGGGCGGCCCGCTCGGCGTTGCCGCCGACGGCGATCCAGGTGCGCAGGGTACGGCGGACGTCGCGCGCGTCGTGATCCAGCCGGCCGAGCAGGTCACCGGCCCAGGTGCGCAGCGCGGGCCCGGCGAGCAGGTCGTCGAGGCACGCCCGGCCGGGCCCGGCCGGGTTCTCGTCGGGCCCGGCGTCGAGGGCGGCTTGCGCGTTCAGCGCGAGGTGGACGGTGGCGCGGACGGTCAGATCGGTGAAGTCGGTGTGCAGCAGGCCCTCGACGCGGTCCATGCGGGCGCGGACCGTGTTGCGGCTGACGCCGAGGACCTTGGCCGTGCTGACTGCGGTGAACTCCAGCCCGAGGCGGGTGGTGGCGAGCAGTTCGGCACGGGTGTGGTGCGGCAGGCCGTCGAGCGGGCGCAGCACGCGGGCCGTCCAGTCCGCCAGGGCGGCCGGGTCCATCAGGCGCTCGGGGCGGGTCCGTTCGGCGTACACGGCCGCCTTCCCGGGACGGAACCGGGCCACGGCCAGGGCGCTCACGGCCTGCCCGTACGCGAGGGCGGTGCGGGCGAGGTTCTGCCGGGCGCTGCCGCCGAGGAAGACGCCGTCGGTGCGGCCGACGAGCGACCGCAGCGCCTCGCCGGCCGCCTCTCGGGGCGTCAGGACGATGACGTGCCCGTCCATGGCGGGGCAGCGCACCACCAGGGCTGTCTCCCCCGTCGCCGACAGGCACTCCTCGGCGAGGCGGTCGCGTTCCTCGGGGACGCTCTCCATGACGTAGACGCACGCCGTGTCGGTGTCGAGGAGGCCGGGCCAGAGGCCGGCGGCGACGCGGCGCGCGGAGACGGTGTCCTCGACCATCAGCAGTTGCAGGATGGCCAGGCGCAGGTCGGCGGTGGCCCGCCGCAGCCGCCGTCCGGCGACGGTGGACTCGTGCTCCGTCAGCAGGAGTTCCACCACCTGGGCGGTGTGGGTGACGATGTCGGCGGCCCGCCGGTCGAACGGGCGGTCGCGGGCCACTGCGAGGACGCCGGCCGGGGCAGGGCGGGCCCGCTCCACCCGGACCAGTCGCAGATGGCGGCCCCGGTCCTCGATGGCGGCGGAGGCCATCCGGCCGCCGGTGATGTCCGCTACGAGGTATGCGTCCAGCGGAGCGGGGGTGCCGGCCAGGAGGCCGCCGGTGCCGTCCTGCAGCGTCACGGTGGCGTCCACGGCTCCGGCGAGCCAGGCCACGACCCGGCGTACGTCGCGGGCGGCCGGCCGCAGGTGGTCCAGGAGTTCCTCCGCCCACCCCGCGGGCCCGCCGGTCCTCGCGTTCCGCTGCCGTGTCCCGTCCTCGCGGCCCGCCACGTCCGCCTTCTCCTCGTCCTCGACTCGCCTTCGGCCCAGGTCAGGGACGTTACCGCATGCCCGCCGACCTCGTCGTGCGTGCAGGCCGGGGCCAGGGCGGCGCTCGGCCCCTCACCTGCGGAGCTACGGTTCCACGACCTCCGACAAGGCCCCCCGGGGGGCGGGCCCGGTCATCCCGGCACAGGCCCGGTCGCCACCGGCGTACGCCGCGGACGCGCCGGCGCTGTGCGGTGGTGTCGACCGGGTCTGCCCGGCCCGGGCGCCGGGGCGGCATAAGCTCGGTGAATGGCGAAGTACTTCGACGTGCACCCCGACAACCCCCAGCCGCGCAGCATCGCCCAGGTCGCCGACAGTCTCCGCGCGGGCGCGCTGATCGCGTATCCCACGGACTCCTGTTACGCGCTGGGCTGCCTGCTGGGCACCCGCGACGGGACCGACCGCATCCGGTCGATCCGGCACCTGGACAACCGGCACCACTTCACGCTGGTGTGCCAGGACTTCGCGCAGCTCGGCCAGTTCGTGCAGATCGACAACGACGTGTTCCGGGCGATCAAGGCATCGACCCCGGGCAGTTACACCTTCATCCTGCCCGCGACGAGGGAGGTGCCGCGCATGCTCCAGCACCCGAAGAAGAAGACGGTCGGCGTGCGCATCCCCGACCACGTCGTCACGCAGGCGCTGCTGGCCGAGATCGGTGAGCCGCTGCTGTCCAGCACCCTTCTGCTGCCCGACGAGGACGAGCCGATGACGCAGGGCTGGGAGATCAAGGACCGGCTCGACCACGTCGTGGACGCGGTGATCGACTCCGGGGAGTGCGGCACCGAGCCGACGACGGTCGTCGACTTCTCCGGCGGCGAGGCGGAGATCGTGCGCCGGGGCGCCGGCGACACGACGCGGTTCGAGTAGCGGGCCGGACGCGGGTCCCGGGGGCGGGCGCCGTACCCGTGGACCGGCGTGCCACGATGGCCATGATCCACCGGACGCCGGACGTCCGTCCGGCCCCGGCGGACCGGACGCCGGGACCCGACCGAGAGGGCAGCACCACCATGACCGCCGTAGAGGGCAGCGCCGTGGACATCCCTGCCGCCGACGGAACCGCCGACGCCTATCTCGCCCGCCCGGGTGACGGGAACGCGTATCCGGCGGTGCTGTTCTTCATGGACGCCTTCGGACTGCGCCCGCGGCTGAGGGCGATGGCCGACCGGCTGGCCGGCGAGGGCTACACCGTCCTCGTACCGAACGTGTTCTACCGGCACGGACGGGCACCGGTCGTCGATCTCCCCGAGTTCATCGACCCAAAGTCGCGTCCGGAGATCTTCCGGCATCTCGGCCCGGTGATGCGGGCGCTGACGCCGGACCTGGCGATGCGGGACGCGGACGCCTGGCTCCGGTGGCTCGCCGGCTGTTCCTCCGCCGCCGCCGGCCCGGTGGGCGTGACCGGCTACTGCATGGGTGCCGCGCTGGCCCTGCGCACCGCGGGCACCTACCCGGACCGGGTCGCCGCCGTGGCCGGCTTCCACGGCGGGAACCTGGCGACCGACGGGCCGCAGAGTCCTCACCTGGTCGCCGGGGACATCACCGCGGAGGCGTACTTCGGGCACGCGGACCGGGACCCCGGTCTGCCTCCCGAGCAGCAGCAGCGTCTGGCGGCGGCCCTGACCGCGGCGGGCGTACGCCACCGCTGCGAGGTCTACGCGGGGGCGCACCACGGCTACACGCAGGCCGACACTGCCGCGTACGACCAGGAGGCGACCGAGCGGCACTGGGCGGAGCTGCTCGGCCTGCTGAGGCGGACCCTGTGACCGGCGCGGGGCCACGCGTTCCGCTGAGCGGTCGTCAAGGCCTGGCTCTCCGCGGACGGTTGCGGCCGAACCCCTGATCCTCGTCGCGTCGGGCCGGTTGTTACCGTTCCCCGGTGTCCGACTCCTCACGTGATACCGCCGAAGGCGCCGGCTGGGGCGCCGCCGAACGCGGCACCTACCGTGCCCTCGTGCCGGCCCGCACCGAGCAGCTGTCCTGGCTGAGCCCGAAGACGCTGTGGGCCGCCCGCAACGGCGTGCTGGCCTCCCTGTTCGGCGACCCCACGGGCCGTACCCGGGCCCGCTGGGCGGCACAGCGGGCGGCGGCCGGGGCACCGGCCGACAAGGTCGTGCGACGCGACGACCCGGACCGTTTCTCGTTCCTGGTCATCGGCGACACCGGGGAGGGTGACGAGCCTCAGTACGCCGTCGTGCCGGGGCTGTTGAAGGAGGGCCGGGACACCCGGTTCGCCGTGCTCGCCAGCGACGTGATCTATCCGGTGGGCAGCGCCGACGACTACGGCGACAAGTTCTTCCGCCCGTACCGGGACTACCCTGCGCCGATCTACGCGATACCCGGCAACCACGACTGGTACGAGGACCTCGGCGGCTTCATGCGGGTCTTCTGCGACGACGCCCCGCCGCTGCCGCCCGAGCCCGCCGCGCGTCCCCTCACCGGCGCCTGGCTGCGGTCCCTGCTGTGGCACCGGGCCCGCCCGGACGACGGCCGGCATCTGGACGAGGCCCGCAAGCTGCGCTCCGCGCCCGGCCAGCAGGCCGTCCAGCCGGGCCCGTACTGGGCGATCGACGCCGGGCCGCTGCGTATCGTCGGCATCGACACGGGGCTGCTGGGCACCGTCGACGCCGAACAGGGCGCCTGGCTGCGCGAGGTGTCCCGGGGGCCGCGCCCGAAGATCCTCGTCACCGGCTCGCCGCTGTACGTGGACGGCGAGCACCACCCGTGCGCCATCGAGGGCGGCGGCACGGTCGACGACATCGTGCGCGACCCCGCCCACCGCTATGTCGCGGCGATAGGCGGCGACATCCACAACTACCAGCGCTATCCGGTCGAGGTGGGCGGCCGCACGATCCAGTACGTGGTCGCGGGCGGCGGCGGTGCGTTCATGCACGCCACCCACACCATCCCCCGTGTCTCGGTGGCGGGTGTCACCGAGGACGACTTCCGCTGCTATCCGCTGCGCGGCGACTCCCTCGCCTTCTACAGCGGGCTGTACGGGCGCAGGCTGCGGCTGCGGCGCTTCTTCACGCTCACGCAGGACGAGGCGACCGCCGTGGTCACCGAGCGTCTCGGCGTCCGCCCGGGCCGCGCGCCGGCCACCGCGGCGCGGGTGACCCGGCGCACCCGGCTGGTGGCCGGGCTGCTGGGCACCGGGCGCCGGCCCGATCGCCGCAGGCGGTTCCGGCTGCCCGTGCGCAAGCTCTACACGCAGGTGTTCTCGCCCGGGTCGGCGACGTACAGCCCGCCCTTCTTCAAGTGCTTCCTGCGGCTGGACGTCACCCCGGACGCGGTGCGGCTGCGCTGTCACGCCGCCACCGGCAACCGGGCGCAGGAGGTGGACCCGCCGGTCGAGGACGAGGTGACGATCCCCCTCGGGTGACCGGGCGCCCGCGGGTCACCAGCGTCCCGGCACGCTGCCCGTGAGCGGCGTCGACGCGGTGCCGTCCACGCCGACGGGCACCTCACCGGCGAGCATCACGCGGTGCATGATCCGGGGGTGGTCGAGGTGGGCGTTGTCGCTCGGGGCGAGATGGATGGTGGCCCGGTTGTCCCAGAAGGCCACGCTGCCCGGCTCCCAGCGGAAGCGCACCGTGTACTCGGGCCGGGTCGCCTGCTCGAGGAGCAGCTCCAGGACCGCCGCGCTCTCGGGGCGGGAGAGCCCGGTGATCTGCTCGACGTAGTAGCCGTTGACGAACAGCACCCGCTCGCCCGACTCCGGGTGGACGCGGACCAGCGGGTGCACGGTCGCGGTCTGGTGGTCCAGCAGATGCCGGACGTAGGCGTCGTCGCCCGGCCGGGGCTGGTAGCCCACTCCGAGCCGGTGTTCGGCGCGCAGTCCGTCGACGAACGCCCGCATCGGGGCGGACAGTCCGGCGTAGGCGGCCGCGAGGTTGGACCAGGTGGTGTCGCCGCCGTACGGCGGGACGGTCTCGGCGCGCAGGACCGTGGCGGCGGGCGGGTCGACCCGGGCGCCGTGGTCGCAGTGCCAGCCGCGCAGCAGCGTGTGGCGCCGGCGGCGCAGCCACTCGTCGTGCTCCATGCCGAACCGCCCGCCCAGCTCCAGCCGGTCGGCGGTCGTCTCGATCTCCGGGTGGTCCGCGGGCGACGCCTTGCCGCGCCGGGGCAGGACGACGGGTGCGCCGAAGCGGCGTGCGAACGCCACGTGTGCGGCGTGGTCGAGGCGCTGGTCGCGGAAGAACACCACCTTCCAGCGCAGCACCGCCGCACGGATGGCGGCGACCTCCGCCTCGTCGAGGCCGGCGGCCAGGTCGACTCCGGTGACCTCGGCGCCGATGTGCCCGGCGGCCGGTCTCACCTCGATCCCCGCCGCCTCGGTCGCCGTGCGTTGCACCGTGGCCCTGTCCGTCGTCATGCGCGCTCCGTTGGTCGGTCGTCCGATGCGGCTGCTGCGGAGATCGTGGCAGTCCTCGGCCGGCCTGGCGACAGGGCCCGGCGGGCGCTCAGACGGTGAACTCCCGGATCACCGTGTTCCGGAACACCGCCCGGCCGCCGGCCGTGAACAGGGCGAGGCCGCGGTCGATCAGGTACGGGAAGGCCGCGGACGAGTGCGTGAACCGCCCGTCGTCGACGAACATCTCCACCGAGGTGCGGTCCACCAGGACGCGCAGCCGTACGGCGCGGGCGGACGGGTCGAACGGGGAGCGGCTCTCCTGCCACCGTCCGGAGGCGTCGGGGTTGACCGCGCCCCGGCGGTTGAGGAAGGCGTAGTCCGTCCAGACACCGGCGTCGATGTGGCGGCCTCCGTCGCCGGAGCGGCGCAGTTGCACGCCGGCGCCGGTCAGCCGGTCCCAGCTGATCTCGCAGCTCAGCTCGTAGGCGGTGCCCGTGTAGTCCAGCACGCGGGTGCCGTCGACGGTGAGGTCACCGAGCCGCACGGTGCGGGAGACATGGGCGTCGAGCGCGGCCACCGGACGTGACGCGAGGTAGTAGGTGCCGGAGGGGTCTCGCCTCAGGCGGATCTCGCGGACGATCGAGTCGGTGCCGTTGAAGCCGTCTGTGTCGATCGTGGGGGCGGTGTTGGCGTACTCCCAGTTGTTCAGCCAGCCGATGGCGTGGCGCACGCCCGGGTCGAGGATGCCGCGCGCGTCGCGCCTCTCGAAGGTGACGGCGCCGTACCAGTCGAAGCCGTGGTCGAGCCACTGCGGGGCGGGGGCGTCGGCGGTGAACGCGCTGCCGTCGAAGGAGCCGGTCCAGTAGGCGTAGGTGTTCGGCAGTCCCGTGGCCTTGCCGTTGGCGCTCACCCCCAGCACCCACTTCGCCGTGCCGTCGTCGGCGGTGATGCGGAACAGGTCGGGGCACTCCAGGACGCCGAGCCCCTCCTCGGTGAAGTCCCCGGCATAGGTCCAGCGCTTGAGGTCGGCGGAGTGGTAGAAGCCCACCCTCGTGCCCTCGGCGAGTGCCATGGCCCAGCGCCCGCGTTCCTCGTCGCGGATCACCTTGGGGTCGCGGAAGTCGCGCACACCGGGGTTGGGCAGCACGGGATCGGTGCCGTGGGCGGTGAAGGTGCGTCCGCCGTCGGTGGAGCAGTACAGGTACTGCGCCTGCGAGGTGGGGCCGTCGTCGGGCGACATCGTGGCCAGGACGACGACCGCGCCCGCGCCGAAGCCGGCCGTGCCGCCGGTGTCCACGACCGCCGAACCGGACCACACGTCCCCGTTCGGCGTGGTGTCCTTCGGCACCGCGGTCCCGCGGTCGGTGAAGGAGACCAGGTCGGTGCTGGTGGCCAGGCGCCAGACGGTCCCCGCCTCGGTGCCGCCCGCGAAGTAGTCCGGGTTGTACAGGTAGAAGTAGCGGTACTCGCCGTCGATCCAGAGCGGCCGCTGCGGGTCGTTCTTCCACTGGTCGGGGGCCGTGAAGTGGTAGGCGGCGCGGTAGCGGGCGCAGTCGGCGGCGGGCTCGGGGCGACGACCGGCGGCGGGGGCCGGCGGTGCGGGCAGCACGGCGGCCGCGGCACCGGCGGCCGACCCGGCGAACAGAGCTCTCCTGGACATTCCACGCATCACTGCGTCGTTCCTCTCGTCGGTGGTTCGAGAGCGGCTCGGAAACAGGCTCACGTGGAACCAGGACTGTAGACCTAACTCGTTAAAGGTCAAGCGAACGCAGCCCTTGACAGGTCGGCTCCGCGCTTCCCATCATCTGGGCATCGCACCTCGACTAACACGGGTTAGGCCCATTCGATGACCTCCTCGCACCTCACTCGCCGGGCGCTGTTGCGCTACGGCGCCTACGGCACGGGAGCCGCCGCCCTGGCCGGTACCGCCGCGAGCTGGGACCGGCTCACCGGAGCCGACATCCCCGGCCGCGACGACGGCTCCCTGGTCGTCGCCACCCTCGGCTCCGCCTTCGACCCGGCAGCCGTACGCGCCCTGCGCGAGGGCTTCCACGAGCTCCACCCCGACATCCCGCTGCGGGTGAACGCCGTCCAGGCCGTCGACTGGTCGGACTTCTTCGCGAAGATCCTCACCCAGATCGCCGCGGGCACCGCCCCCGACCTGGTCTACGTCGCCACGGAGGGGGTGCAGCTGTTCGCGCGGCGCCTCGGGGTGCCGCTGGACCGCTGGGTGAAGCGGGACGCGGAAGAACTGCGCGAGTACTTCGCCGACGTCCACCCCTCGCTGGTGGAGTCGATGATGTACGAGGGCAGCCTCTACCAGCTGCCGGTGGAGTTCAACGCGGCCGACGTCTACCTCAACCGGCAGGTCCTGCGCAGGGCGGACGCCGATCTCCCGCCCGCGGACTGGAGCCGGGACGACTTCACCGCACTGCTGCGCCGGATGAAGGGGGCCAGCGACTCCCACTTCACGCCGTACTTCTGGACCAACCGGCTGTGGGGCGGCGTGGTCCCGTGGCTGTTCGCGAACGGCACCAATCTGCTCACCGAGTCGAAGGCGCCCGGCGGTTCGTGGCTGTGGGACTCCTTCTACCCGGCCGGCCGGCGGCGCGGGCGCGGCGGCGGCTTCCGCTGGACCGCGCCGCAGGCCACCGACGACCGGGTGACGGAGGTGTACGACTATCTCGCCTCGCTCATCCAGGAGGGGCTGTGCACCCGCCCGGAGGGCGGCAACGGCAGCAATCTGGTCGGCGTGTTCTCCACCGGCCGGGTCGGCGTCACCCCGGCGGGCGGCTTCTGGTCGGGCGGCCTGCACCTGGCGGGCACGGACCCGGCCGGCTACGACGTGCAGTACTTCCCCCGCTGGCGCACGCACCGCCACCAGTTCGGCGCAGCCGGCTACGCGCTGCTGCGCACCTCCAAGATGCAGGACGCGGCCTGGGAGTTCATCAAGTACGCCGCCCGCCGTGACACCCTGACGCGGCTGTTCCGCGGCAACCAGACCACCCCGGCCCGCCGTTCGATGCTCACCGAGGCCCGTTACCGGGAGACGGGCCCGGCCAACTGGCGGGTCTTCTACGACACCCTCGACCGGTTCCCCGACACCGGGCCGATCCCCGCGCCGCCGCAGGTCGCCGAGGTCGAGCAGGTGCTGCTCAAGCACACCGGCGCCGCTCTGGCCTCCCCGGGCGCGGTGCGGCCGGCACTGCGCAGGATGCAGGGCGACCTGGAGAAGGCCATGGAGCGTGACGTATGACGAACACCCAGGTCCCCTCCGTACGGCCACGGGCAGCGACGACGCCGGCCGCGGCGGTGCCGCGCCGCTCGGCCCGCGACCGGGGTACCCGGCTGCTGGCCACGCTGTTCCTGGCGCCGACGGTCGTCGGCATCGTGGTCTTCACGGTCGTGCCGATCGCCGGGTCGGTCGTGCTCAGCCTCTTCCACTGGGACGTGATCGAGTCCCCGTCCTTCGCCGGGGCGGCCAACTACCGCGAGGTGTTCGGCGACTCGACCGTGCTGGTCTCCTTCCGCAACACGCTCGTGTTCATGGTGTTCGCCGTCGCACTGCAACTGCTGATCGCGCTGTCCCTGGCGCTCGCCGTGAACGGGCGGATGCCGGTGTGGCTGCGGTCCGTGTTCCGCTCGGCGTTCTTCTTCCCGCTGGTGCTGTCCGCCGCGTCCGTCTCGGTGGTGATGAAGTACCTCTTCAACCAGGACTTCGGCGTGGTCAACTGGGCGCTCGGACTGGTCGGGGTCGCTCCGGTGCCGTGGCTGACCTCCGAGAACGCGGCGATGGCGACGGTCGTCCTCGTCTATGTCTGGCAGCAGTTCGGCTTCTCGTTCCTGCTGTTCGTCGGCGGTCTGAACAACATCCCCAAGGAGATCCACGAGGCCGCGTCCCTGGACGGCGCGACCGGCCTGCGCAAGCACCTCGCGATCACCCTGCCGCTGCTGTCCCCCACGCTGCTCGTCGCGTCGGTGGTCGGCATCATCAACGCGCTCCAGGTCTTCGAGCAGCCGTACGTCCTGACCGCCGGCGGGCCCGGCGACTCGACCCGCACCGTCGTGATGGTGATCTACGAGACCGCGTTCGAGCAGCTCCGGTTCGGCGAGGCGTCCGCGGTGGGCGTGCTGCTGTTCGTGCTGGTCATGGCGGTCACCGCCCTTCAGTTCCGGCTCAGCCGGCGTTTCGTCCACTACCAGTGAGCCGGTGAGTGACATGAGCCAAGCAACGACGACCCTCGGGCGTGCGCGCCACGGCCTCGCGCCCTGGGCGCGGATCGCCGGACTGGCCGGGTGCGCCCTGCTGACCCTCGGCCCCGTGCTGTGGACCGTCTCCACCTCGCTGCGCACGCCCGCCGAGGCGTTCGACCTCCCGCCCAGCGTGATCCCGGCCCATCCCTCGGCCGAGGCCTACCGGGGGGTGTTCGACCAGCTCGACGTGTGGCTGCTCGCCCTGAACTCGACGCTGGTCACCGCGCTGATCGCCGTCGGTCAGATGGTCACGGCGGGTCTGGCCGGGTACGCCTTCGCCCGCCTGGAGTTCCGCTTCAAGAAGCCGCTGTTCGGCCTGGTCCTGGCGACCATGATGGTGCCGTTGCAGGTGACGATCGTGCCGGTGTTCCTGGTGCTGAAGACCATGGGCCTGACCGACACGCTGCTCGGGCTGATCGTCCCGGCGTTCCCGACCGCCTTCGGCACCTTCCTGATGCGCCAGTACTTCCTGGGCATGCCCAGGGACCTGGGCGAGGCGGCGATGCTGGACGGCGCCGGTCCCTGGCGGACCTTCCGCTCCGTGTACGCCCCGCTGGCCGCGCCGGGCCTCGCGATCGTCGGCGTCCTCGCCTTCAACTACCACTGGAACGAGTTCTTCCGGCCGCTGATCCTCGAGACCTCCGGCCAGAACTACACGCTGCCGCTGGGCCTGGTCTCCCTCCAGGGCAATCTCGGCACCGGGTCGGTCTCCGTGGTCCTCGCCGGTGTCGTGCTGTCCATGATCCCCGCCGTCGCCGTGTTCGCCGTCGGCCAGCGCCCTCTTCGCGAGGGCATCACCTCCGCAGGAGTCAACCGTTGAGCCTCGCCGCTCCCCCGCAGGATCCGCACGCCCCGCGCTTCCGGGTCCGCCCGCCCGCCAACTGGATCAACGACCCCAACGGGCCGTTCCGCTGGCGGGACCGGTACCACCTGTTCTACCAGTACAATCCCGGTGCCCCGGTGCACGCGGACGTCCACTGGGGCCACGTCTCCAGTGCCGACCTCGCCCACTGGGAGCACCATGCCGTGGCGCTCACCCCGACGCCGGGCGGTCCGGACGAGGCGGGCTGCTGGTCGGGCTGCGTCGTCGAAGACGACGGGGTGCCGACGGCGGTGTACACGGGCGTCGACCGTGAGCACACCGGGCTCGGGACGATCTGTCTGGCCCGGGCGGCGGATCCGGCGGACGCCTCGCTGACCGACTGGCGGCCGCTGCCCGAGCCCGTGGTCGCCGGGCCGCCCGCCGGGCTCGACGTAGTGATGTTCCGGGACCCGTTCGTGTTCCGGCACGACGGCCGGCGGCACGCCCTGGTCGGCGCGGGGCATGCGGACGGCACGCCGTCGGTCCTGCTGTACGACTGCGACGACCTGACGGACTGGCGGTACCTCGGTGTGCTGCTCGACGGCCACGACCCGGTCGCCGCCGCGGCGTTCGGCGACGGGGCGGTGGGCTGGGAGTGCCCCCAGCTGTTCACGGCCGGCGACGGGGAGCGGGTGCTGGTCGTGTCGCTGTGGGACGGCGACCCGCAGTCCACCGGGTATCTGACGGGCCGCCTGGAGAGGTCCGCCGGGGTCGGGTTGCGCTTCGCGGCACGGCATGCCGGACGCCTCGACCAGGGACGCGACTTCTACGCGCCGGCCGTCCTCCAGGAGACCGGCCGTACGCTGATGTGGGGCTGGTCGTGGGAGGCCCGCGACCGGGAGTCGGCCGAGCGCGCCGGCTGGGCGGGCGTCCTCACCGCGCCGCGGGTCGTCGACGCCCACCCGGAGGACGGGTCGCTGCGGGTCGCCCCGGCCCCGGAACTGGAGCTGCTGCGCACCGCCGAGCCGTTCGTCACCGCCCCGGACCGCACCGCGCTCCCGGAGGCGTACGACCTGGCGGTCACCGCGCGCGAGGGCACCACGGTGAGCCTGCTGCGGTCCGCGTCCGGCGCGGAGCTGACCGTCCGCGTGGACCCGGCGGAGGGCACGATGACCCTGGACCGGGGCGGCTGGCCGCGGCCGGGGGCCGACGTCACGGCGCCGGTCGTGGCGCGGGTGCCGCCGGGAGCGGAGCTGACCGTGCGGATCCTCGTGGACGGTTCGCTGTACGAGCTGTTCGCCGGCGACCGGGCCATGGTGACCGAGCGTGTCTACCGGGCGGCGGACGACGTGGCCGAACTGGCCGTCACGGGAACCGGTGCCGAAGTCACCGGGTGGGCGCAGGTCCCACCGACGCACGGCTGATCAGCGGACCGGCGACGCGCCGTACGGTGGCCGGCGGCGTGCGTCCGGTGTCGATGGCCTCCAGGAGCAGCCGGGCCGCCGCCTCCCCCATCTCCCGGTGCGGCAGCGCGACCGTGGTGAGGGCCGGGGAGAGGAAGGCGGCCATGTGCTCCTGGTCGTCGTAGCCGACCACGGACAGCTCGTCGGGGACGGTGATCCCGAGCCGGGCCGCGGCGTGCAGGACGCCCGCCGCGACCCGGTCGTTGTAGCAGAAGACCGCCGTGGGCCGCCGGTCGGCCGGCACGGAGTCGAGCAGCCGCAGGGCGCCCTCGTGGCCGCCGGAGATCTCGCCGCCCGTGCGCACGACCCACTCCTTGGGCACGGTGACGCCCTCCACCCGCAGGGCGTCCCGGAAGCCGCGCAGCCGCTCGACGGAGGCGATGTCGTCCAGCCCGCCGACCACGGCCGGCCGGCGGTGCCCCGCGTCCAGGAGCAGCCGCGCCGCCGTACGGCCGCCGGCGCGTTCGGCGGGGACGACGGCGGGCAGGGAGCCGTCCTCGGGCAGGCAGTTGGCCAGCACGGCGTGGGTGCGGTGCAGGCCCTCGGGGACGCGGACGCGGCGCAGCGACATCGCCGCGTAGACGATGCCGTCCACCCGCCGGTCCAGGAGCTCGGCGACGGCCGCGTCCTCCTTGGCCGGGTCGCCGCCGGAGTCGACCGTGAGGACCAGATGGCCGCTGTCCCAGGCGGTCTCCATGGCCCCCCGCAGCAGGCGGCCGGCGAACGGTGAGGAGGCGATCCCGTCGGTGACCATGCCGATCACGGCCGTACGGCGGCGGCGCAGGCCCCGGGCGACGGGGTCGGGCCGGTAGCCGAGCTGGGCGGCGGCCTGCCGGATGCGCTCCTGGGTGGCCGGCGAGAGATTGCCCTCGGCCCGACCGTTGAACACGAACGAGACCGCGGTGTGCGACACCCCTGCGATCCGGGCGACATCCCGTGACGTGGGACGGCCCGTGCCCGTCGTGCGCTTGTGCTCGGCGCTGTCCATGCCGTCGGCCGCCCTCGTCCCCGCCCCGTCCGGTTGATCATTGCCCACCCTATCCGTGACGCTGGAAGGGCGGCACACGGTCGTCACAGTCGAGGGAAGGTCCCGCAGTGATCAGTATCCCGGCGTACACGCTCAACGACGGCACCAGGCTCCCCGCCCTGGGGCTCGGCACCTGGCCGATGAAGGACGACGAGGCGGAACGGGCGGTCTCCGCCGCCCTGGAGACGGGCTACCGCCTGATCGACACGGCGACGAACTACCGCAACGAGACCGGCGTCGGCCGGGGCGTGGCCGCCGGCGGCGTCCCCCGCGAGGAGATCGTGGTGACGACCAAGCTGCCCGGCCGGCACCACGGGTACGAGGAGACGCTCGCCTCGTTCGAGGAGTCCCGGGCCCGGCTCGGCCTGGAGTACGTCGACCTGTACCTGATCCACTGGCCGCTGCCCCGCGTGGACAAGTACGTCGACTCCTGGAAAGCCATGATCAAACTGCGCGAGGACGGTCTCGTGCGCTCGGTCGGCGTCTCCAACTTCACGGCGGAGCACATCGAGCGGCTGGAGAAGGAGACGGGGGTCCTGCCGTCCGTGAACCAGATCGAGCTGCACCCGCTGTTCCCGCAGGACGAGCTGCGCGCCTTCCACGAGCGCAAGGGCATCCGCACGGAGAGCTGGAGCCCGCTGGGCCGCGGCAGCGACGTGCTCGACGACCCGGCCGTGGCCGCCGTCGCCGAGGCACACGGGGTGACGCCGGCCCAGGCGGTGCTGCGCTGGCACACCCAGCTCGGCGCGGTGCCGATCCCGAAGTCGGCGGACCCCGGGCGGCAGCGCGCGAACCTCGACGTCTTCGGCTTCACGCTGGACGACGCCCAGATGCGCGCCGTCACCGACCGCGCGCACCGGCGGCTCGGCGGGGATCCGGAGGTGCACGAGGAGTTCTGAGCGGGGTACCCGGCAGCGGTCGTCGGTGCGCGAGCCGGAAGGGGGCCGCAGGTGGGCGAGGAGAACGGGCTGCGGGAGTACCGCGGCAAGCGCCGTTTCGACCGGACCGCCGAGCCCGCGGGACGCGGGGCTCTTGGGGAGGGCGGCCGGCCCCGCTTCGTGGTGCAGATCCACGACGCGAGCACCCTTCACTTCGACTTCCGGCTGCAGGTGGCCGACGTGCTGAAGTCCTGGTCGGTGCCGAAGGGCCCGTCGGCGGACCCGAGCGACAAGCGGCTCGCCGTGCCGACGGAGGACCATCCGCTGGAGTACGAGGAGTTCGAGGGCGTGATCCCCGCGGGCGAGTACGGCGGTGGCACGGTCATCGTCTGGGACCACGGCACGTACGAGCCGCTGAGCCACGACCGCAGGGGGCGGCCGGTCGGCTTCGGGGAGTCGCTCGCGCGCGGGCACGCCCGGTTCCGGCTGCACGGTGCCAAGCTGCGCGGGGAGTACGCGCTGACCCGGTTCCGCGGCGGCCACGGCGGGGGCGAGGAGGAGGCGTGGCTGCTCGTGAAGACGGCGGGCGGCGGGCATCGGGGGCACGGCACCCCCGATCCCCGGCGGGCCCGGTCGGTCCGGACCGGCCGTACGCTGGCCCGGGTCGCCGCGGAAGGGCGCTGAACGCCGGTGGTTCCGGCGTCCTCACAGCGGGGGCAGTGTCTGTTCGGCCCAGATGGTCTTGCCGTCACCCGTCTGGCGGCTGCCCCAGCGCTGGGTGAGCTGGGCGACCAGCAGGAGTCCCCGGCCGCCCTCGTCGTAGGCGTGCGCCCGGCGCAGGTGCGGTGAGGTGGAACTGCCGTCGGAGACCTCGCAGATCAGGGTGTGGTCGCGGATGAGACGCAGCTGGACGGGCGGTTCGCCGTACCGGATCGCGTTGGTGACGAGCTCGCTGACGACGAGTTCGGTGACGAAGGCCGCCTCGTCCAGGTCCCACGCCGTCAGCCGTTCCATGACGGACCGCCGGACGTCGGCCACCTGCGCCGGGTCCGGGGAGACGTTCCAGGTGGCGACCTGGCCGGTGCCCAGCGTCCGGGTACGGGCCAGCAGCAGCGCCACGTCGTCGCGGGGGTCCGCCGGCAGCACGGACTTGAGCACGCCGTCGCACAGGGCGTCCAGCGAGCCGGTGGGCGCGGTCAGCGCCTGGCACAGCTCCGTCGTCGCGCGGTCGACGTCGTGGTCGGGGTCTTCGAGGAGACCGTCGGTGTACAGCGCGACGACGGTTCCTTCGGGCAGGACCGCCTCGGTCGCCTCGAAGGGCAGTCCGCCGACGCCGAGCGGCGGTCCGGGGCTGACGGGGACGAGGCGGGTGGTTCCGTCGGGCAGTACGAGGACGGGCGGCGGATGGCCGGCGGAGGCGAGGCCGAGGCGGCCGGTGACGGGATCGTAGACGGCGTAGAGACAGGTGGCGCCCAGTTCGGCGACCTCGTCGCCGCCGTCCGCCGCGAGGTGCGCGACGAGGTCGTCGAGGTGGGTGAGGAGCTCGTCGGGCGGCAGGTCCACGTCGGCGAGGGTGCGGACCGCCGTGCACAGACGGCCCATGGTCGCGGAGGACGGGATGCCGTGGCCGACGACGTCGCCCACGACGAGGGCGACCCGGCTGCCGGACAGCGGGATCACGTCGAACCAGTCGCCGCCGATGCCGGCCGCCGAGCCGGAGGGCAGATAGCGGTGGGCGACCTCGACGGCCGACTGGCCGGGCAGGCCCCGGGGCAGGAGGCTGTGCTGGAGGGCGAGCGCGGTGGAGCGCTCGCGGGCGAAGCGGCGGGCGTTGTCGACGCAGACCGCGGCCCGGCTGGCCAGTTCCTCGGCCAGTGCGATGTCCTCGGGGCCGAACGGGCCCCGGGGGCTGACGCGCATGGCCGTCGCGACGCCCATGGTGGTGCCGCGGGCGCGCAGCGGCACAGCCAGGGTGGAGCTGACGCGGTCGCGGAAGGCACGGCCGGCGGGGAACAGCTCGTTGCGTGTCCGCATCCAGCGGTCGAAGTCCGGGTCGCCCGGGCCGGTCAGTACCGGCCGCCCCTCCCGCAGCGCCCGCGCGGGTGCGGAGCAGGGCGGGTACACGTCGGTGTCCCCCGGGCGCACGGACGGTTTCGGCAGTCCGGTGGCGGCGGACCGGTGGGCGACGCGGCGCAGCACGATGTCCTCGGCCGGCACCGCGAGCGGTTCCTCCGCGCCGAGGACCCAGTCGAGCAGGTCGACGGTGGCGAAGTCGGTGAACCGCGGCACGAGGATGCCGATCAGCTCCTCGGCGGTGCGCACCACGTCCAGGCTGGTGCCGATCCCGGTCGCGGCCTCGTTCAGCAGGGCCAGGCGCTGGCGGGTCCGGTGCTGCTCCGTGCTCTCGAACCCCGCCACGGCCACCGCGGTCACCTCGCCGGAGGTGTCGCGCAGCGGCCACATCTCGATGGTCCAGGCGTGCTCGCCGAGCCGGGAGGCGGCGGGCGTGAGCGTCTCGTAGCGCACGGACCGGCCCGTGTCGACGACCTGCCGCAGATGCCGCAGGAATCCGGAGTCGTCGGCGTCGACGCCCTCCACGACCTCCGGCAGCCGCCGCCCGATCAGCTCCTCCTCGGGCAGGCCCAGCATGCGCTGCGCCGTGTCGTTGGCCCGTAGACAGCGCTCCCGGGTGTCGTGGACGAACATCGACAGGGACGACTGCTGGAAGGTCTCCCCGGTGAGCAGAAGGGGCCTCTCGTCGGGCGACTCGACGGTCACCGCGTACCCGCCCGGTGTGCCGTCCGCACCCAGCAGGGGGCAGCCGCGCAGGGGCACGGTCACGGCGGATCCGTCGCGGTGGCGGAGCACCGCCTTGCCCGACAGCTCCGAGAGGGCGCCGGGCGGCAGCTCACGGGCGAGCAGGTCCCGGGCGGGGCGCCCCACGACCTCCTCGGCCGGATAGCCGGTCAGCCGTCGGGCGCCCTCGCTCCACCCCGTCAGTGTGCCGCGGGCGTCCAGGGTCGCCGTGGCGGAGACGTGCTCCATGGCGTCCAGGATTGACCCCATACGGACCGGCTTCAACCGCAGGGCGGTGTGACCGGGGGGTGTTACCCGCGGTGAGCGCGCAGCGCGGCGAGGGCGCGGTCGGCGTGCGTGTTCATGCGCAGCTCGCTGCGGACGACCTCGAGCACGGTGCGGTCCGGCCCGATGACGAAGGTGACGCGCTTGGTGGGTGCCATGCTGAGCCCTCGCTTCACGCCGAACCGTTCGCGGACCGTGCCGTCGGGGTCGGAGAGCAGCGGCATTCCCAGGGTGTGTCGCCCCGAGAACTCCTGCTGGCGTTCGACGGGGTCGCCGCTGATGCCCACCGGCCGGCCGCCGGCCGCCGCGAACTCGGCGGCGAGGTCGCGGAAGTGGCAGGCCTGCGCGGTGCAGCCGGGGGTCATGGCGGCGGGGTAGAAGAAGAGCACGACGGGCCCGTCGGCGAGCAGTTCCGACAGGCGGCGCGGGGTGCCGGTCTCGTCGGGCAGCGTGAAGTCGTCGACCGTGTCGCCGACGGCCGGGACGCGGCTCACGACCGGCCCTCGCAGCCCTTGGCGACGCCGCGGGCCCAGAGCACGAGGGGCAGCTGGACGGGCAGCCGGCCGTAGGCGACGGCCTTCTGCGGGGCGGGGCGGTGCCTCCAGTCGACGGCCATCTTCACGTTGGCGGGGAAGACGCCGACGAAGAAGGCCGCGGTCGCCAGCGCGGCGGCTTTGCGGGTGCGGGGGGCGGCGAGGCCGGCGGCCAGCGCCAGTTCGGCGACGCCGCTGGCGTACGTCCACGCCCGGGGCGGGCCCGGCAGGCCGCGGGGCACGATCACGTCGAAGGGGCGGGGCTGGGCGAAGTGGGCGACGCCCGCGGTGGCCAGCAGGCCGGCGAGCAGCAGGGGTGAGCGTTCGGACCGGTGGGACACGGTTCCTCCTCTGGGGGCCTGCCGCGCGATATTACTGGACGGTAAGCACAGGGGTGCCGCCGGTCCGCAAGGGCGGCGCCGGTGCGCGCGTCACCCCGCGATGCGGGCCTCGATGCCGTCGAGCAGGAAGTCGAGGCCCATACGGAAGGTCTGGTCGGCGTCCAGGTGTGCGGCGTCGCGCACCACCGTGGCCAGTGCGGGGAGCCGGCCGGTGGCGAAGGTCCGCTGGAGGTAGGGGCCGAGCGCGGCCTGCCAGCGCTTCTCGTCCATCCCGGTGGCCCGCTCGGCCCGCCGCTCGGCGATCTCCCGGCGGACGGCGCCGATCGCGTACGCGTTGACCGCGGCGACCACCGGCATGGCGGCGTCCACGTCGACGCCGTCCAGTGCGGCCATCACGGCCTCCGCGGTGGCCAGCGCGTGCGGCCCGAGCTGGGGCCGGCCGCCCAGGAGGTCGGCGAGCCACTCGTGCTCGTGCACGGCGTGCCGGATGCCTTCGGCGAGCGAGCGCAGGACGTCCCGGCGGCCGTCGCCGGCGGGGCGGATCTCGGCGTGGGCGGCGTCGACCATCAGGTCGAGCAGCTCCTCCTTGCTGGTGATGTAGCCGTACAGCCGCATCGGGCCGACGCCCAGCGCGGCGGCGACCTTGCGCAGCGACACCGCGTCCAGGCCGTCCGCGTCGGCGAGCCGGATCGCCGCCCGCACGATCCGGTCCCTGCTCAGCGGGGCCGGCACGGGTCGCTCCGGTGGCTCCGGCCTCTCCCACACCAACATGCCGATCACCCTACACAGCCCGATACAGTGTATCGATCTGTACGGCGTATCGAAGGGGAGTCACAATGACCATCGCCATCGTCGGAGCGGGCCTCGGTGGCCTGACTCTCGCCCGTGTGCTGCACGTCCACGGCATCGCGACGGTTCTCGGTCTCGCTGTCCGAGAACGGCCGGACCGCCTGCACCGCGGACCAGACCTCGGGCACCCTGTCCGTGATCGACCTGGACAAGGGCGTCGTCACCAAGTCCGTGGCGACCGGTGCGGGCGCCCTGTCGGTGGCGACCGACGAGCGGTCCGGCGACGTTCTGGTGGTCAACCGCACCGACGCCGACGCCACCCGCGTCGACCCGAGGAAGGGCATGGTCGAGGAGACCATCGCCACCGGCGCCGACCCCAACCACGTGGAGATCGCCGACGGTGTCGCCTACGTGGTCGACAAGTCCGGCGCCGGAGCCGCAGAGGACACCGCGACCCGGATCCGCCTCGCCCGCCGACCCGACGCGACCGCGCCCGTCACCCCCCGCGCCGGGGCGTGACGGGCGCGAGCCACATCCCCACGATCGCGTCGGCGAGCCCGTCGGCGGCCTCCCGCCAGCTGGCGCGCGGGGTCGGGCTCCCCTCGGCGAGGGCACGTTCCCGCTCGGCCGCCGTGTGCACGATGAGATGGCGCGCCATGTCGCCCCGCTCGGCCCGGACCTCGTCCGGAAGCGCCGGCATGCACCGGTTGCGGCCGGCGATGAGCTCGCGCAGCGACGAGGAGGCGCGGGACTCGTCGACCATGATCTGCCGCAGCACCGGGTCCGTCATGACCTGGGCGCAGAACCGCGCGTACCAGGTCGGGCTGCCCAGGGCCGCCAGATGGTCGAACTGCGGGCGCACCAGGCAGTCCACCCAGTCACGCAGATCCGGCGTGTCGCCGAGCGCGGCCAACTGCCGGGCCCGCAGGTCCTCGATGCTCTCGAAGTGCCGCTGGGCGATGGCGCGGACCAGGTCCGCCTTGGTGCCGAAGTGATAGCCGACCGCGGCGTTGTTGCCCTGGCCGGCGGCCTCGCTGACCTGACGGTTGGAGACCGCGTACACGCCGTGCTCGGCGAACAGCCGCTCGGCGGTGGTCAGGATCAGCTGCCGGGTCGCGCTGACCTGTTCCGTCCGGACCGCCCTGCCCGCCATGCTCACCACCGCGCCGGGACTTTCTCCGTACCGCCCGTGACGACCAGTCCCTCGAGTCGCCGCAGGTCCGCCGCCGTACGGCGGCTCGTCACGAAAGCCTACGGGGCGGCGGCGCCGGACCACCGCACGGCCCGAACGGGCGTTCCCTCTTTTCAGCCCGTAGGATAATTCAAGCGACTGACTTAAAAGGTCGCCGTTCCGGTACTCCGTCTCCTCGCTCGAAAGGCTCCTCCATGCCCGCTTCCCCCGCCACGCCACGGCCGAACGCCGTGGTGGCGGTACTGGCCCTGGCCGGGATCGTCGTCGCGCTGATGCAGACCCTGGTCATCCCGATCATCCCGGAGCTCCCGAAGCTCCTGGACGCGTCGGCCTCGGACGCGGCCTGGGCGGTGACCGCCACGCTGCTCGCCTCCGCGGTGGCCACCCCCGTCGTGGGCCGGCTCGGCGACATGTTCGGCAAGCGGCGGATGCTGCTGCTCAGCCTGGTGCTCCTGATCAGCGGCTCGGTGGTCTGCGGACTGAGCGACGCGCTGGTCCCGATGGTCGCCGGCCGTGCCCTGCAGGGCTTGTCCGCCGCGGTGATCCCGCTCGGCATCAGCATCATGCGCGACGAACTGCCGGCCGAGCGGCTGGCCGGTGCGACCGCGGTCATGAGCGCCTCCCTCGGGGTCGGCGGCGCGCTCGGCCTGCCCGCGGCCGCGCTGATCGCGGACGAGCTCGACTGGCACATGCTGTTCTGGCTCTCCGGCGCCCTCGGCGCCGTCTCCCTGGTGCTGGTACTGGCGCTGGTGCCCGAGTCCGCGGTGCGCACCGGCGGCCGTTTCGACGTGCTCGGCGGCATCGGCATGGCCGCCGGTCTGGCGTGCCTGCTGCTGGCGATCTCCAAGGGCGGGGACTGGGGCTGGTCCTCGGGCACCACCCTCGGCCTGTTCGCGGCGTCCGTGGTGATCCTGCTGGTGTGGGGCTGGTGGGAGCTGCACACCCCGGAACCCCTGGTGGACCTGCGCACCACCGCCCGCCGTCAGGTGCTTTTCACCAACCTGGCGTCCGTCTCCATCGGCTTCTCGATGTTCGCGATGTCCCTGGTGCTTCCGCAGCTGCTGCAGTTGCCCGAGGCGACCGGTTATGGGCTCGGCCGCTCCCTGCTGACCACGGGTCTCGTGATGGCGCCGTCCGGCCTGGTGATGATGGCGTTCGCCCCCGTCTCCGCGAAGGTCTCCAAGTCCCGGGGCCCGAAGGTGACGCTGATGATCGGCGCCCTGATCGTGGCGGTCGGCTACGGCCTGAACATCCTGCTGATGGCCGAGGTCTGGCACCTGGTCCTGGTCTCCTGCGTCATCAGCGCGGGCATCGGCTTCGCCTACGGCGCCATGCCGTCGCTGATCATGGGCGCGGTGCCGCCGAGCGAGACGGCCGCCGCGAACAGCCTCAACACCCTCATGCGATCGCTCGGCACGTCGGTCGCCAGTGCCATCGCCGGTGTGATCCTGGCCCAGCTGACCATCGACCTCGGCGGCTTCGCACTGCCGTCCGAGAACGCGTTCAAGGCGGTCATGGCCATCGGCGCGGGCGCGGCCCTGCTGGCCTTCGCCATCGCCTCCTTCATCCCCCGGCACCGCCCCGCCGGCCCGGTGCCGGGCACGGCTCCGGCCGACGGCCCCGCCGCGGAGCCCGCCCCCGTCCGCTGACCACGACGGCGCCGGTCCCGCGCGGCGGGCACCGGCGCCGTTCAGGCGAACCTCGCGGACAACGCGCGTGACGGCCCACGGACGCGTCGAGAACTGAGCCGTGGAGCTGCCGCTGATCCCACCCATGCTCGCCACCCCCGGCGCCCTGCCGCCCGCCGCGCAGGACACCCGCTGGGCCTACGAGACCAAGCAGGACGGCCAGCGGGTGGTGGCCTATCTGCCCGGCGACGGCGGTGTGCTGCTGCGGGCCCGCTCCGGGCAGGACATCACGGCGGCCTACCCGGAGCTGGGGCCGCTGGGCACCGCGCTCGGCACCACGCCCGCCGTGCTGGACGGCGAGGTGCTGGCCCTGGACGAACGGGGCCGGGCCGACTTCCAGTTGCTCCAGTCCCGCATGGGCCTCGCGCACTCCCCCGGCCTGGCCGCGCACCGGGCGTCCAAGGTCCCCGTGCACCTGGTGCTGTTCGACGCCCTGCACCTGGGCTCCCGCTCCCTGCTCCGTCTCCCCTACACCCGCCGGCGCGCGCACCTGGAGGCGCTGGGTCTGGACGGGCCGTCCTGGTCGACCCCGGCCGCGCTGATCGGGCACGGCGACGAGGCCCTGCGGGCCACCCGCGAGCACGGCCTGGAGGGACTGGTGTGCAAGCGGCTCGACTCGGTGTACGAGCCGGGGGTCCGCTCCCGGGCCTGGATCAAGATCCGGAACATGCGCAGCGAGGACGTCGTGGTGGGCGGCTGGCTGCCCGGCAAGGGGCGGCTCACGGGGCTGCCGGGTGCGGTGCTGGTGGGCCAGCGCGCCGGCGGCCGGCTGCGCTGGGTCGGCGGGGTCGGCACCGGCTGGAGCGAGACCGAGCGCACCGAGCTGGCCGCGCTGCTGCGGGCCGCCGCGACGGACGTGTGCCCCTTCGACCCGGTGCCGCGGCTGCCGGAGGCCCGCTGGGTCGTGCCGCGGCTGGTCGGCGAGGTCCGCTACAGCACCCGCACCCGGGAGGGGATGCTGCGCCAGCCGTCCTGGCTGAGGCTCCGCCCGGATCTCGCCCCCGAGGAGTCGGCCGCCGACCTCCCGGACGACATGGTGTGACGCGCGGGGGGGCGTTCGCCTGTCCTTCACCGGCGGTACGCCCGTGCCCTCTTGGCGCGGCAGGGAAAACACGGGACCCTGAACTCCCCTTCCCCCCACAGCCGTTGGGCTGCACCCGGACCCCCAGGAGGACCCGGTGTCGTCGCGTACCGCGCGTACCCGCCGCAGGAGATGGCTCACCGTCCCGCTCGGTGCCCTCGTCCTCGTCGTCGCCTTCCCCGCCACGGCCTTCGCCGCCCCGCCGCCGGGACTGCCCGGCAGCGCCACCAGCTCGGAGCGGGCCTACCAGCCGGCCTTCGACTACGACACCGACGGCTGCTACCCCACGCCCGCCATCGGCGCCGACGGCACGGTCAACGCAGGCCTGAACCCGACCGGGGCGCTGAACGGCAACTGCCGGGACGCCTCGGACCTGGAGAACACCAACAGCTACTCGCGCGCCAAGTGCGACCACGGCTGGTGCGCCTACCTGTACGGCCTCTACTTCGAGAAGGACCAGGCGCTGCCCGGCAGTTCCCTCGGCGGTCACCGGCACGACTGGGAGCACGTGGTGGTGTGGGTGCGCGACGGGAGCGTCGAGTACGTCGCGACCTCGAACCACGGTTCGTTCACCGTGCACGCGCGTTCGGCGGTCCGCTTCGAGGGCACGCACGCGAAGGTCGTCTACCACAAGGACGGCATCGGCACCCACTGCTTCCGGCCGGCCGGCACGGGCGACGAACCGCCGGAGAACCACCGGGGCAGCTGGCAGTACCCGGCCCTGGTGGGCTGGGAAGGCTATCCGGCCGGGCTGCGCGACAGGCTGAGCGCGTACGACTTCGGCAGCGCCCACTTCGGCCTGAAGGACGGCAGCTTCACCTCCCACCTGGCGGCGGCCCTGCCCGCGGGCGTCCCCTTCGACCCGTACGCCTGACGGAGGGGCCTGTCGGGCGGACCGCGCACCCCGCACACCCCCGAGGGCACTATCGTGTCCGCATGTCCGCCCCCGAACTGATCCGTATCGTCTCCCGCGACTCCCCCATGGCCCTCGCTCAGGTCGAGCGCGTCCGGGCCGAGTTGGCGGCCCTCCACCCCGGCGTGCGCACCGAGGTCGTACCGGTGAAGACCACCGGCGACAAGTGGCTCGGCGACCTGTCGCAGGTGGAGGGCAAGGGCGCCTTCACCAAGGAGGTCGACGCCGCACTGCTGTCGGGCGAGGCCGATCTCGCGGTGCACTGCGTCAAGGACGTGCCCGCCGACCGGCCGCTCCCGGCGGGCACGGTGTTCGCCGCGTTCCTGAAGCGGGACGACATCCGGGACGCACTCGTCCACCCGGACGGACTCACCCTGGACGAACTGCCGGACGGCACCCGCATCGGCACCTCGTCGGTCCGCCGGGTCGCCCAACTGGCCGCCACCCACCCGCACCTGACGTGCGTTCCGTTCCGCGGCAACGCCAACCGGAGGCTGGCGAAGCTGGCCGCCGGCGAGGCGGACGCGCTGCTGCTCGCCGTCTCCGGCCTGGAGCGCATCGGCCGCGCCGACGTGATCAGCGAGGTCCTCTCCCCCGAGACGATGATGCCGCCGATCGGCGCGGGCGTCCTCGCACTCCAGTGCCGTGAGGGCGACGACGGGCTGATCGACGCGGTCAGCGGCCTCGGCGACCCGGACACCCATCGGGAGGTCACGGCGGAGCGCATGTTCCTGCACGTGCTCCAGGGGCACTGCAACAGCCCGATCGCCGGGTACGCCCGGGTGGACCGGAGCGGGGAACTCGCCCTGCGGGCCTGCGTGTTCACTCCCGACGGCAAGGTGCGGCTGAACGCCCACGAGTGGGCGGGCCGGCTCGACCCGGCCACGCTCGGCACGTCGGTCGCCGTGGCGCTGCTGCGTCAGGGTGCCCGCGACGTCATCGACGGCATCGCGCACTGAGGCGCCGCCGGGCGGCGGATCAGGCGGTGCCCTCCTCCGCCTGGTCCCGCAGGAAGGCGCTCACCTGGTGCGCGAGGCCGTCGTCGCGCACCGTGCCCGGCAGGTGCCCGGTGGCCGGCTCGTGCAGCCCGAGTCCGCCGCTCCACAGCCGGCGGCCGGCCCACTCCTCGTCCGCCCGCAGCTGCACCTGGACGTCCACCTGGGCGAGGCTCGCCTCCGGGCCGGCCGCGTAGAGGACGGCGGTGACCCTGCGCAGCGGGTGGACGTCGAAGCCCTCGATGAACTGGGAGTTGCGCCAGTCGAGGAAGGCTCCCTCGCCGTCGGGGCCGGTGCGCACGTCGATCTGCCCGTCCTCCAGGTGGACGCAGAAGGGCCGGCTCCCACGGTTCTCGACGGTCACCCGGACACTGAAGTACGTCAGCCCGTCGGCGGCGTCGTCACGCCCACGCGGCGGCTCGGCCGCCTCCAGACGGTGGACGCGGACCCGCAGACCGGCGTGTTCTTCGTACTCCTGCCAGTCCCCGACCACGTTCGGCTCGTACACAGCACACCTCTCGACTTCCCGAAGCTGCTTCCTATCCGTGCGCTCAGTGCACTGTCAAATGAGCGGAATACGCTGTGGCCAGGGGCTTCGCGCCCGGTGATCGGCGATCAAGCGCTGCCCAGGAACGATCCGCCGCGCGCCCTCCGGACGATCACAGCGAGCGTGCCGCACATCACGTTCCGCACCGGCGCCCGCACACGCGCCCCCCGGTGACGGCCGCTGCGGCCGTTCGGGCGAGCGCTCTGCGCCCACAAGGCTTAATGTCCCTATATATGAGGACTTGCTTCGGATCCGGAACCCCAGCGTTCCTGTCCACCCGGCACCCCTGCTGAGGGAGGTGCGCACCGCATGCGTATCGCCAGCAGAACCAAGCCCCACCCGCACGACGACGCGCCCGACACGGCCGCCGCGTTCGAACGGCTCGCCGAACTGCCCGAGGGCGCGGAACGCAAGGCCCTGCGGGACGAACTGATCCAGGTCTGGCTTCCCATGGCCGAGCGGATCGCCGTCCGCTTCCGCGGGCGCGGCGAGAGCCTGGACGATCTCTACCAGGTGGCGGCCCTCGGACTGGTCAAGGCCGTCGACCACTACGACCCCGAACGGGGCCACGCCTTCGAGGCCTATGCCGTCCCCACGGTCACCGGGGAGATCAAGCGCCACTTCCGCGATCACATGTGGACGCTGCACGTGCCGCGCCGGATCCAGGATCTGCGCAACCGGGTGCGCCGGGCCGCGAAGGAGCTGGCCCAGACCACGCCGGGACGCGCTCCCACGATCGAGGAGATCGCCGAGCACG
Organism: Streptomyces sp. NPDC032940; assembly: GCF_040636935.1. Taxonomy (NCBI): domain Bacteria; kingdom Bacillati; phylum Actinomycetota; class Actinomycetes; order Kitasatosporales; family Streptomycetaceae; genus Streptomyces; species Streptomyces sp. NPDC032940. Next base: position 58,041 of record NZ_JBEZVJ010000034.1, read on the forward strand.
CGCAGCTGACCACGGCCGAGGTCCGCACCGGCATGGAGGCGCTGGAGTGCTTCTCCGCCCTCTCGCTGGAAGCGGAGATGCCGGGCACGGACGGGTACGCCCTCGGGGACGCGCTCGGCGGTCCGGACCCGGCCTTCGACACGGTCGTGGACCGGGTGGCCGTGCGGCCCTGTCTGGAGGCGCTGCCCGAACGCGAGCGCACCATCCTCTACCTCCGCTTCTTCGGCGGGATGACGCAGAGCCGCATAGCGCAGCAGCTCGGCATCTCCCAGATGCACGTCTCACGGCTGCTCAGCGGCTGCTTCGACCGGATCCGCGAGGAGATCCTCGCGGAGGCCGGCTGACTCACGGCTCCGTCGGCCTCACCGGTCCGCGGGAGCGCCGGGGACCTGCGTGGGACCGTGCCGGTCGAGGGCGTCCTCCAGAGCCCGCCGGATCTCGACCGGCATCACTCCTGTGCGCCCCCAGATGAGGATCAGTTCCGCGACGCTGCGCAGTTTGATGTTCGTATGCTGGGAAACCTCCTTCAGAACGGTCCATCCCTCGTCCGGCGTCACCCGGCCGAGGACCACGACCATCCCGATGGCCTGGTCGACGACCGCGTGCGAGACGACCGCCTCCTTCAGCTGCCGGATCTGCTCCTGCAGCCGGAATATCTGGTCCGGGCCCCCGTCCGTGGGCATGGTCACCTCCGGATCCGGCGTGTCACCGCCGCTCGTGCCGCGCGGTCCCGCTCCGACGCCTCCATCGTCATCACATGTGCGACCCCGCGCCACCGGGCCGTGCGGGGCGCACCCGCCACCGTTTCGGCGGCGCCGCCGGGGTACTCGGCAGGCGCCCCCCGCCGTTCCGGTCGGACACTGGTGTGCAAGCGGTGACCGCCGGTGGACGAGACCAGGACGCGACTGCCATGAACCACGACATGCCCTCCTCCCCCGCCGGCACGGACAGCATCATCTCCAGCCGGTCCGTGTACGGGGCCCCGTGCTGGGTGAGTCTGACCAGCCGCGACCTGAAGGCCACCGAGGAGTTCTACTCCGCCGTGCTGGGCTGGCAGTGGCGGCCCGCCAAGCTGGGGGACCCGTTCCGGATCGCCCTGGTCGACGGGGTGCCGGTCGCCGGTATCGCCGCGGTCGCCGCGATGTGGCAGATGGCGGTGGCGTGGACGCCGTACTTCGCCGTGCGCAGCGCCGACGAGGCCGTGTCGCGGGCGGCCGAGCGCGGCGGGACGGCCGCGGTCGGGCCGATCTCCCTGCCGCCCGGCCGGGCGGCGCTGCTCGCCGACCGGGACGGCGCGACCTTCGGGGTCTGGGAGGGCGAGCTGTTCTCCGACTGGGACGCCTGGCGCACCAAGCGCCCCGCCTTCATCCGGCTGCACACCCGTGACGCCTTCGACGCCGCCATCTTCTACGGCGAGATCTTCGACTGGGCGTCGGGGGAGGGCTGCTGCGAGGTCCGGTACGAGGGCGACGAGGTGGTCCTGCGCCACGAGGGCCAGGTCGTGGCGCGCATCGAGTCGGGAGCCCTGGGAGCGGCGCCGGACCCGGCCGTGCGGCCCCACTGGCAGGTCCACTTCGCGGTGGAGGACGTCACCGCCTGCGCCCGAGCCGCCGAGCGGCACGGGGGCAGCGTGCTGTCGCTCGGCGAGGACGAGGCCGTGCTCCGGGACGCCGACGGCGCGCAGTTCACGGTCACCGCACGCCGCCTCGGCCACTGATCCGGTTCCGGTCCGGCTCAGCGGGTCACCGGCCGGTGCGGGACGGGCGCGAGAGCAGGACCAGGCTGCGGGGCTCGACGGTCAGCACCGTGCCCGCCTTGCACTCCGCCTCGTCGGGGACGCCCTCCGGGTCGGCGGTGTCGATCAGGGCCGCCCAGCGCTCGCCGTAGGCGGCGTCGGGCAGCCGGAAGCGGGCGGGCTCCCAGTGGCTGTTGAGCAGCAGCAGGAAGGAGTCGTCGAGGACGGGCCGGCCGCACGGGTCGGGTTCGGCGATGGCGTCGCCGTTCAGGAAGACGGCGACGGCGTGGGCGTCGGAGCGCTGCCAGTCGTCGTCGGTCATCTCCCGCGCGTCCGGCAGCAGCCACACGAGGTCCGGCAGCGGCTGGTCCTCGTTGGTCACCGTCTCCCCGCGGAAGTAGCGGCGCCGGCGCAGGACGGGGTGGGCGGCGCGCAGCGCGATGACGCGCCGGGTGAAGTCCAGCAGGGCTCGCTGCTCCTCCCCCAGCCGCCAGTCGATCCAGGAGATCTCGTTGTCCTGGCAGTAGGCATTGTTGTTGCCCCGCTGGGTGCGGCCCAGTTCGTCGCCGTGGCAGAGCATCGGGATGCCCTGCGAGAGCAGGAGCGTGGCCAGGAAGTTGCGCTGCTGGCGGCCGCGCAGCTCCCGTACGGCGGGGTCCTTCGTCCGCCCTTCGGCGCCGCAGTTCCAGGACCGGTTGTGGCTCTCGCCGTCCCGGTTGTCCTCGCCGTTGGCATCGTTGTGCTTGTCGTTGTACGAGACGAGGTCGCGCAGGGTGAAACCGTCGTGCGCGGTGACGAAGTTGACGCTGGCGCGGGGGCGGCGCCGGCTGTGCTGGTACAGGTCGGAGGAGCCGGTCAGGCGGGACGCGAACTCGCCGAGCGTGTGCTCCTCGCCGCGCCAGAAGTCCCGTACGGCGTCCCGGTACTTGCCGTTCCACTCCGACCACAGCTGGGGGAAGTTGCCCACCTGGTAGCCGCCCTCGCCGAGGTCCCAGGGCTCGGCGATCAGTTTGACGCGGCTGATCACCGGGTCCTGCTGGATCAGGTCGAAGAACGCGGAGAGCCGGTCCACCTCGTGGAACTGGCGGGCCAGCGTGGCCGCGAGGTCGAACCGGAAGCCGTCGACGTGCATCTCGGTGACCCAGTACCGCAGCGAGTCCATGATGAGCTGGAGTACGTAGGGGTGCCGCATCAGCAGGCTGTTGCCGGTGCCGGTGGTGTCGTAGTAGTGCTGCCAGTCGCCGTCCACCAGGCGGTAGTACGAGGCGTTGTCGATGCCGCGGAAGGAGAGGGTGGGGCCCTTCTCGTTGCCCTCTGCGGTGTGGTTGTAGACCACGTCGAGGATCACCTCGAGGCCGGCCGCGTGCAGGGTCTTGACCATCGACTTGAACTCGGTGACCTGCTGCCCACGGGTGCCGAGGGCGGCGTAGCCGTTGTGCGGCGCGAAGAAGCCGATGGTGTTGTAGCCCCAGTAGTTGGACAGGCCCCGGTCCGTCAGCACGCCGTCGTGCACGAACTGGTGCACCGGCATCAGCTCGACGGCGGTCACGCCGAGGGAGGTCAGATGGTCCACGACCGCCGGGTGCGCCAGTCCGGCGTAGGTGCCGCGCAGTTCGTCCGGCACGTCGGGGTGGGTGTTGCTGATGCCGCGGACGTGGGCCTCGTAGATCACGGTCTCCGAGTACGGTCGCCGCGGCGGGCGGTCGTCGCCCCAGTCGAAGAACGGGTCGGTGACCACGCCCAGCATGGTGTGCCCGGCGCTGTCCGCCGGGTCGGGTCTGCCCTGGGCGCGTTCGAAGAGGGAGGGGTGGTTGTCCACCATCCCGTCCACGGCCCGTGTGTACGGGTCGAGCAGCAGCTTCGCCGGGTTGCAGCGGTGGCCGACGGACGGGGCCCACGGGCCGTGGACCCGGTAGCCGTAGCGCTGCCCCGGGCCGACGCCGGGCAGGTAGCAGTGCCACACGAAGCCGTCGACGTCGGGCAGGGGGATGGTGCTGTGGGTGCCGTCGTCGTCGACGAGGACGAGGTCGACGCGCTCGGCGACCTCGCTGAACAGGGCGAAGTTGGTGCCCTGTCCGTCGTACGCGGCCCCCAGGGGGTAGGGGTGCCCGCTCCAGACGGGCGACCCCTTCCACTTCGGCCTGGCGCGGGTCACCGGGCCTCCTCCAGCACGCCGTGGGTGGTGCTGACCGGACTGGCCACCCGGCCCACCGGCATGATCTCTCGCGGCACTTCCAGCCCTTCCTGGGTGATCGGCTCCGGTGCGGTCGGCACCAGCGGGACGCGTTCGCCGGCGCGGGCGCGCTGCGAGAACCAGATGACCTTGGAGCCGGTGTCGGTGGCGCAGCAGCCCCAGCCGTCGCTGTTGGCGGCGAGGTGCTGCAGACAGGTGCGCAGGTCCTGGTCGGGACGGAGCGCGTGGTCGTTGCCCCCTACCGCCGTGATGAGGTGGTGGCGGTTCCACCACATCTCGATCGACGTGTTCTTGTCGCTCGCGTGCTCGTCGATCGCCCGGAGCAGCATCTCGGCGCCCGAGCAGACGGGTTCGACGAGGTTCTCCAGGTCCCAGAACCTGAGGTGAGCGGCCAGGATGCGCCTGACCTGTCCGACCCGTTCCGGGCTGACTTCCACGTCGAGGTGGTAGTAGCAGGGCACTGCGGTCTTCATCGTCGTGGCTCCTCACCGCGCATAGCTCTCGCTTCTCCTCGTCCCTCGGTGGACGGGCTCCCCGTACACGAAGCGTGAGCACTGGTCGCTTCTGAGTCACTCCAGAGTGGGAGCAGTAGTCCATTCGTGCAACACGAGCGGCGGGGGTCCGACGCCGGCGGAGAAAGCGGTTGAAGATCCAACAAGACGGGACGTCACCGTCCGTGCACCATGTGTGAAGAATTGGATCGTCCGTACCGGACCGTCACGGAAGGTGACCGGCCATGCTGCTTCCTGCGAAGACAGAAGTCGCCCGGCAGCTGCGGCGTTACCGCGCCTGGGAACGGATGATGCTCGCGTCCCCCGCGGACGTACGCGTCCGGGCCACCTTCGAGGACTCCGGCTACACGCTCTGCGTGCTCATGGGGAAGCGGTGCGCGCGGGAGGCGGCGGACGCTGCCGAAAGGTATCTGCGGACGACCCTGGTCACCTATTTGCAGGAGCAGAACGAGCGGCCCCGTACCGCCCGGGCGGCCCGCCGCGGGCCGCCGGTGCCGGTGGTGGAGCGGCTCTCCCCGTCGGGGCGGAAGACCCCCTCCGGCGCGGCTTGACCCATCCGGCCGGGCCCCGGGCCCGGCCTCGAGCACGACGGAGGTGAGAACCGATGAGCGCGACCGTGACGATCGGGCGTATCCCGGTGCGGGACGTCCACCCGGTGGTGGATCGCGGCAGGCGCCCGGCGAAGGCGGTGGCGGGAGAGACGTTCGAGGTCACCGCGTCCGTGTTCCGCGAGGGACACGACGCGGTGGCCGCCAACGTCGTGCTGAAGGACCCCGAGGGCCGGTCCGGCCCGTGGACGCCGATGCGGGAGCTGGCCCCGGGCAGCGACCGCTGGGGCGCCGAGGTCACCCCGGGTGCGCCGGGGCTGTGGACCTACCGGGTGGAGGCCTGGAGCGACCCGGTCGCCACCTGGAAGCACGCGGCACGGATCAAGGTCCCGGCGGGCATCGACACCGGTCTCGTCCTGGAGGAGGGCGTCGAGCTGTTCCGGCGGGCCGCGGCGGGCGTCCCGAAGGACTCGGGGCGGGCCGTGGTGCTGGCGGCCACAGCGGTGCTCGGCGACGACACGCTGCCGGTGGCCACCCGGCTGGCGGCGGCGTTGACGCCGGAGGTGGACGCGGTGCTGGCCCGGTATCCGCTGCGCGAACTGGTCACCACCTCCGACCCGCTGCCCCTGCT
>NZ_JBEZVJ010000035.1:0-61197 GCF_040636935.1 Streptomyces sp. NPDC032940
AGTACCAGCTCAAACCCCGCGACTGGGACGCCGCCGCCCGCGAGGGCCGCACCATCGCCCCCCTCATCACCAGGCTCAACACCCTCCGGCGCGAGCATCCCGCGCTGCACCGGCTCAGGAACCTGCGCTTCCACCGGACCGACAACGACGCCCTCATCGCGTACAGCAAGCGCGTGGGGAGCGACGTCGTCCTGGTGGTCGTCAATCTCGATCCGCACCGCACCCAGGAGGCCACGATCTCCCTCGACATGCCGCAGCTCGGCCTCGACTGGCACGAGTCGGTGCCGGTCCACGACGAACTCACGGGTGAGACCTACCACTGGGGCAGGACGAACTACGTGCGCCTCGAGCCGGGCCGGGCCCCCGCGCACGTCTTCCACGTCCAGCGGTCGTCCTCCGCCGCGCCGCAGAACGAAGGGTCTCCCGCCTCATGACCGTGAACGAGCCCGTACCGGACACCTTCGAGGACACCCCGGTCAAGGACCGGGACCCCGAATGGTTCAAGCGAGCCGTGTTCTACGAGGTCCTCGTCCGCTCCTTCCAGGACAGCAACGGCGACGGCGTCGGCGACCTGAAGGGCCTGACCGCCAAACTGGACTATCTGCAGTGGCTCGGCGTGGACTGCCTGTGGCTGCCGCCCTTCTTCAAGTCACCGCTCAGGGACGGCGGTTACGACGTCTCCGACTACACCGCCGTCCTGCCCGAGTTCGGCGACCTCGCCGACTTCGTCGAGTTCGTCGACGCCGCCCACCAGCGCGGCATGCGCGTGATCATCGACTTCGTCATGAACCACACCAGCGACCAGCACCCGTGGTTCCAGGAGTCGCGCAAGAACCCCGAGGGCCCGTACGGCGACTACTACGTCTGGGCCGACGACGACACGCGCTACCCGGACGCGCGGATCATCTTCGTCGACACCGAGGCCTCCAACTGGACCTACGACCCGGTCCGCGGGCAGTACTTCTGGCACCGCTTCTTCTCCCACCAGCCGGACCTGAACTACGAGAACCCGGCGGTCCAGGAGGAGATGCTGGCCGCGCTGAAGTTCTGGCTGGACCTCGGCATCGACGGCTTCCGGCTCGACGCCGTGCCCTACCTCTACGCCGAGGAGGGCACCAACTGCGAGAACCTGCCGGCCAGTCACGAGTTCCTCAAGCGCGTGCGCCGCGAGATCGACGCGCAGTACCCGGACACCGTGCTGCTGGCCGAGGCCAACCAGTGGCCGGAGGACGTCGTCGACTACTTCGGCGACTACGCCTCCGGCGGCGACGAGTGCCACATGGCGTTCCACTTCCCGGTGATGCCGCGGATCTTCATGGCCGTGCGCCGCGAGTCCCGGTACCCGGTCTCCGAGGTCCTCGCCAAGACCCCGGCGATCCCGTCCGGCTGCCAGTGGGGCATCTTCCTGCGCAACCACGACGAGCTGACCCTGGAGATGGTCACCGACGAAGAGCGCGACTACATGTACGCGGAGTACGCCAAGGACCCGCGGATGCGCGCCAACATCGGCATCCGCCGGCGGCTCGCCACCCTGCTGGACAACGACCGCGACCAGATCGAACTGTTCACCGCCCTCCTCCTCGCCCTCCCGGGATCCCCGATCCTCTACTACGGCGACGAGATCGGCATGGGCGACAACATCTGGCTCGGCGACCGCGACGCGGTGCGCACGCCCATGCAGTGGACCCCGGACCGCAACGCCGGCTTCTCGACCTGCGACCCGGGCCGGCTGTACCTGCCGACGATCATGGACCCGGTCTACGGCTACCAGGTGACGAACGTCGAGGCGTCCATGGCCTCGCCCTCGTCCCTGCTGCACTGGACCCGCCGCATGATCGAGATCCGCAAGCAGAACCCCGCCTTCGGCCTCGGCACCTACGCCGAGCTGCCCTCGTCCAACCCCGCCGTCCTCGCGTTCCTGCGGGAGTACGAGGACGACCTGGTGCTGTGCGTGAACAACTTCGCGCGGTTCGCACAGCCCACCGAGCTGGACCTGCGCGAGTTCGCCGGCCGCCATCCGGTCGAGCTGTTCGGCGGGGTCCGCTTCCCCGCCATCGGTGAACTGCCGTACCTGCTGACCCTCGGAGGCCACGGCTTCTACTGGTTCCGGCTCACCCGAGTCGCATCCCGCATCGGCCGCCGCGTGTGAGCACGGGCCGAGGAAAGGACGCGTCACCATGCCGAAGACCGCACCCCTGCGCACGAGACCGGCGCATCCCGCCGAGCCGATGGCCTCGCTCGGCGGGCTGCTGCGGGAGTGGCTGCCGAAGCAGCGCTGGTTCGCGGGCAAGGACCGGCCCGTGGCCGAGCTCGGTCTGCTGTCGATGACCGAGCTGTTCCCGGGCTGCCTGCATCTGCTGGTCCACACCGGGCACGGCCCCGTTCCCGCGCCGGGCGGCGCGCCCTCGGCCGGCGACTGCTACCAGTTGCTGCTCGGGGTGCGCGAACGGCCGTCGCCGCGCCTGGGACGGGCGCTGATCGGGCAGGTGCAGGACGGCCCGCTGGCCGGCCGTACGGTCTACGACGCGCTGCACGACCCCCGGACGGCCCAACTGCTCCTGGAACGGCTGCGGCAGCCCGGCGAGGCGGGTCCGCTGCGCTTCGAGTGCGACCCGTCGCGCCCGGTGCCCGGCGGGCTCGCGCCCCGGATCCTGGACGCCGAGCAGTCCAACTCCTCGCTGGTGTACGGCGACGAGTTCATCCTCAAGGTGTTCCGGCGCATCCAGCCGGGGGTCAATCCGGACCTGGAGGTGCCGAGCGCCCTGGCCCGGCAGGGGTGCGGGCGGGTGCCCGCGCCGGTGGCGTGGCTGCGGACGACCCATCCGTACGAGGCGACGCTCGGGGTGCTCCAGCCGTTCCTGCACGACGCGGCCGACGGCTGGACCCTCGCCCTCCAGGCGCTGTCCTCCGGGGACGACTTCACCGCGCAGGCCCGTGAGCTGGGCCGGGCCATGGCCGACGTGCACCTGGCACTGGCCTCGGCCTTCCCGGCCGGTCCCCCCGGGGAGAACGGCCGAACGGCCGCGGCGATGACCGAGCGGCTGACCGCCGCCGCGCACTGCGTGCCGGCGCTGCAGCCGTTCGTGCCCGGTCTGCGGGCGGCCTTCGCCGCACTGACCACCTGCGACTCGGGGCCGCCGGCCCAGCGCATCCACGGCGACCTGCATCTGGGGCAGGTGCTGCGGGCCGGCCGGGACTGGTTCGTCATCGACTTCGAGGGCGAACCGTCCCGCCCGCTCGCCGAACGGCGCAGCGCCCACTCCCCCGTCCGGGACATCGCGGGCATGCTGCGCTCCTTCGACTACGCCGCCCGGCAGCGCCGCCCGTGGCGCCCCGAGTGGGCGCGCCGCTGCCGGGAGGCGTTCTGCGCGGGTTACGCCGCCCGAGCCGGGTGGGACCCCCGTAAGAAGCACGGCCTGCTGCGCGCCTACGAGACCGACCGGGCCGTGTATGAGGTGCTGTACGAGGCCCGGCACCGCCCCGACTGGCTTCCCGTACCCATGGCGGCGATCGAACGACTCGCCGTGAGAGGAGACTGACCCGTGGCCCTCCGCGACACCTCGCTCCCCGAGCCGTCCGCGCCCGCCCCGTCCGCCCCCGGCAGCACCGTGGCGGCGCCGCCCCTGGACCCCACCGACCGGGGGCGCCTGCTGGCGGGCGCCCATCACGACCCGCACGCCCTGCTCGGCGCCCACCCGGTGCCCGGCGGGATCGCCTTCCGGGCCCTGCGTCCGTTCGCCCGCGAGGTGAGCGTGGCCGTCGACGGCGTGCGCCACGCCCTGGTGTCGGAGGAGGATGGCCTGTTCTCCGGCGTCCTGCCGCTCGCGGAGATCCCCGCGTACACCCTCGTCGTGGCGTACGAGGAGGGCGAGCAGGAGACGCACGACCCGTACCGCTTCCTGCCCGCCCTCGGCGAGCTGGACCTGCACCTGATCGGCGAGGGCCGGCACGAACAGCTGTGGCGGGCGCTCGGGGCCGAGCCGATGACCCACGAGGGCGTCACCGGCACGCGGTTCACGGTGTGGGCGCCCAACGCGCAGGGGGTGCGGGTCGCCGCCGACTTCACCCACTGGGACGGCACCGCGTTCCCGATGCGCTCACTGGGCTCGTCCGGGGTGTGGGAGCTGTTCCTGCCCGGGGTCGGAGAGGGCACCCGGTACAAGTTCGAGATCCACTCCCGCTACGGGCACCGGTTCCTCAAGGCCGACCCGATGGCCCGCGCGGCCCAGGAGCCGCCGAACACGGCCTCCGTCGTGACGGCGTCGCACTACGAGTGGAACGACGCGGAGTGGATGCGGACCCGGTCCGCCACGCCGGTCCACGAGGCGCCGTTCTCGGTGTACGAGGTGCACCTGCCCTCGTGGCGTCCGGGGCTGAGCTACCGCGAGCTGGCCGATGTGCTGCCCGCGTACGTCAAGGACCTGGGCTTCACGCACGTCGAGCTGATGCCGGTCGCCGAGCACCCCTACGGTCCCTCCTGGGGCTACCAGGTCACCGGCTTCTACGCGCCGACCGCGCGGCTCGGCTCGCCCGACGACTTCCGGTACCTGGTCGACGCCCTGCACGCGGCCGGCATCGGCGTGATCATGGACTGGGTGCCGGCGCACTTCCCGAAGGACGACTGGGCGCTGGCCCGCTTCGACGGGGACCCGCTGTACGAGCCCGGGGACTCCCGGCGTGCCGAGCACCCGGACTGGGGCACGTACTGCTTCGACTTCGCCCGCACCGAGGTGCGCAACTTCCTCGTCGCCAACGCCGTGTACTGGTGCGAGGAGTTCCACATCGACGGACTGCGCGTCGACGCCGTCGCCTCGATGCTGTACCTGGACTACTCGCGCGACTCCGGGCAGTGGGAGCCCAACCGGTACGGCGGCCGGGAGGACCTGGCGGCGATGGCGTTCCTCCAGGAGATGAACGCCACCGTGTACCGGCGCTGCCCCGGCGTGGTGACCATCGCCGAGGAGTCGACCGCGTGGGGCGGGGTGACCCGGCCGACCGACACCGGCGGGCTCGGCTTCGGGCTGAAGTGGAACATGGGCTGGATGCACGACTCGCTGGAGTACGTCGCCCACGAGCCGGTGCACCGCAAGTACCACCACCACGAGATGACCTTCTCGATGGTGTACGCGTACAGCGAGAACTACGTGCTGCCGATCTCGCACGACGAGGTCGTGCACGGCAAGCAGGCGCTGGTGTCGAAGATGCCCGGCGACTGGTGGCAGCGGCGTGCGAACGTGCGCGCCTACCTGGGCTTCATGTGGGCCCACCCGGGCAAGCAGCTGCTGTTCATGGGACAGGAGATCGCCCAGGGTGCCGAGTGGTCGGAGAAGCAGGGCCCCGAGTGGTGGCTGCTGGACGAGGGGTACGCGTCGGCGGGCGACCACCGCGGGATCCAGGACCTGGTGCGCGAGCTCAACACCCGCTACGGCCGAACCCCGGCCCTGTGGCAGCGCGACACCGATCCGGCGGGCTTCCGCTGGGTGGCCGTGGACGCGGCCGAGGACAACGTCTTCGCGTTCCTCCGGTTCGACAAGGAGGGCAACCCGCTGCTGGCGGTGTCGAACTTCTCGCCGGTGGTCCGGCAGGGGTACGGGCTCGCCGTCGGCGACGACGTCGAGCTGTGGCGGGAGGTCCTCAACACGGACGCCGAGGAGTACGGCGGCAGCGGGGTGGCCAACCCCGACCCGGTCAAGCCGGAGGACGGCAGCATCCGGATCACGCTGCCGCCGCTGGCCACGGTGTGGCTGGCGCCCTTCGGTCTCTGAGGCTCCGGGGCTCCGGGGCGTCGAGGCTCTGAGCGGCTCGGCGGGGGCGAAGCGGCGTCACCAGGTGTCCGGCACCTTTCCGGGGGCAGTCGGGGTCCGACGACCGAACACCCGGTCGTCGGGACCCGCGGCCCCGCAGAAAGGCGGCATCACGTGCGCACCGTCGGAGTGGAGGAGGAACTCCTCCTGGTCGATCCCGAGTCCGGCGAGCCGCGCGCCCTGTCCGCCGCGGTGCTCGCCCGGGTCGCCCAGGACGATACCGGGCAGGACGTCTTCGAGAAGGAACTGCACGAGCAGATGCTCGAGTTCGCCACGCATCCGCAGGCGGACATGGACCGCCTGCACACGGAGATCGGGCGCTGCCGTGCGGAGGCCGGGCGGCATGCCGGCGGGATCGGCTGCGCCGTCGCCGCGCTCGCCACCTCCCCGCTGCCGGTCAGCCCGGCCGTCGGCATGAACCGCCGTTACCGGTGGATGGCCGAGCAGTACGGCGTCGTCGTGCACGAGCAGCTCGTCCTCGGCTGCCACGTGCACGTGTCCGTGGACTCCGACGACGAGGGCGTCGCGGTGATCGACCGGGTGCGGCCCTGGCTGTCGGTGCTCACCGCGCTGAGCGCCAACTCCCCCTTCTGGCAGGGCAGGGACTCGGCGTACAGCAGCTACCGCAGCCGGGTCTGGCAGCGCTGGCCGTCGGCCGGGCCGACGGAACTGTTCGGGTCGGCGGAGACCTACCACCGGCGGGTCGCGGACATGGTGGCCTCCGGCACCATCCTCGACGAGGGGATGATCTACTTCGACGTCCGGCTGTCCCGGCGCTACCCGACGGTCGAGTTCCGGGTGATGGACGTCTGTCTGGACGCGAGCACCGCCGTGCTGATCGCCGCCCTGGCCCGTGCGCTGGTCGAGACGGCCGCCCGCGAGTGGCGGGAGGGCGTGGAGCCGGTCGGGCACAGTGTGAGCCTGCTGCGCCTGGCCGCCTGGCGGGCCGCCCGGTCCGGGCTGACGGAGGAACTGCTGCACCCCGCGACGATGCGGCGCATGCCCGCGGAGACGGTGGTCCGGGCGCTGCTGGAGCACGTGCGCGAGGCGCTGGCCGACGCGGGCGACCTGGAGCGGGCCGAGACGCTGGCCGAGGACCTGCTGCGGCACGGCAACGGCGCCCGCGTGCAGCGCGGGCTGCTGGAGCGCACCGGCAGCCTGCGGGCCGTGGTCACCGAGTGCGTGCGCCGCACCCAGCCGGACCGGTGCGGGCCCTGACCCGCCGGCCCGTCCGCCGGCGGTGACCGCTCAGAGGATCAGGGCCAGCGCGTAGGCGAGGAAACCGGCCGCCATCAGCACCACGAGGGCGAGGATCGCCAGCAGTGGTCCCTTGGCCCAGCCCTTCGGGGGGTTGTGCGCCTCGAACGGGCCGGCCTCGGGCAGGCTGCTCTCCGCCGGCGGGGTCTCGCCGGGCGGTACGCCGCCGCCGGGTTCCAGGCCGGTGGTGCGTTCCGGGTCGGGATCGGGGTTCGTGTAACTCATGCCGTCCGGGTCCCCCGATCCGCCGGGATCACCGGGTGGGAACACTTCTGCCGTCCCGGCCCCCCGTCGCTCGCGGCTCGGCTAGATTCGAGCCGCCGATGACGGTACTCGTCGGCGAAGTAACCCTCCGTACATGTCAGGAGCAGCGCATGCGCGACCTCGCTCTCGCTCCCCCGGCCGCCCCGCCGCCCCTGACCGGAGGGCTCGCCGACAGTCTCTTCGAGACGGCGTACCGCACGCCCGCCCTGCCGATGCTCGCGCGCCGTCCGGTGCCGTCCTCCGCGGTCTGGGAGGAGGTGACGGCCGCCGAGTTCCGCGACGAGGTGGTCGACCTGGCCAAGGGGCTGATCGCGTCCGGGATCCGGCCCGGCGACCGCGTGGCGATCCTCGCCCGCACCCGCTACGAGTGGACGGTGTTCAGCTACGCGCTGTGGACGGTGGGGGCCGAGGTCGTCCCGGTCTACCCGACCTCCTCGCGCGAGCAGGTCGAGTGGATCCTGCGGGACGCAGGCTGTGTGGCCGTGGTGGTCGAGGACGAGCAGAGCGTGATGACCGTCGGCTCGGTGTGCGCGTCGCTGCCGTCGCTGCGGCACGTGTGGCAGCTGGACGCGGGTGCGACGGCCGCGCTGGTGGCGCGCGGTGAGTTCATCCCGTTCGCGACGGTCGACTCGATGCGCCGCATCGTGCTGCCGGACTCCACCGCCGTGATCGCCTACACCTCCGGCACCTCGGGCCGGGCGCTGGGCTGTGCGCTCAGCCACCGCAGCATGGCCTTCCCCTGCGACACGCTGCTGGCGGGCTGGGGCCGCACGGCGGCGCCCGAGGGGGAGCAGGGCGCGGTCCTGGCGTTCCTCCCCTTCTCCCACGTGTACGGGCTGATGATCCAGGGCCTGTGCGTCCGGGGCGGGCTGCTCATGGCGCACGAGCCCGCGATGAGCGGCCAGGCGCTGTCCTCGGCGCTGCGGTCGTTCCGTCCGACGTACTTCTACGCCGTCCCGTCGGTCCTGGAGAAGCTCTACAAGAACTTCCTGCGCACGGCCCAGCAGTCGGGCCGGGGGGCACTGTTCGAGCGGGCGGCCGGTACGGCGCGGGACTTCGCCGCGGCCCTGGAGCGCCAGCGGCTCGGCCGGGGGCCGGGGCCGGGCTTCGATCTGCGGCTCCAGCACGCCCTGTACGAGCGGACGGTGTACCGCCGGCTGCGGGACGCCCTGGGCGGCCGGGTGCGGCGGGCGACGTGCGGCGGCTCGCCGCTCAGCCGCGACCTGTCCCTCTTCTACGAGGGCATCGGCGTGTACGTGCACGACGGCTACGGTCTGACGGAGACCAGCGGCGGGTTCACCATGCAGCCGCTGGGGCGGGAGAAGTCGGGCACCGTCGGACAGCCGCTGCCCGGCATGGAGGTCCGGGTGGCCGACGACGGGGAGATCCTGGTGCGCGGGCCGTCCCTGTTCCAGGGGTACGTCGGTGCCGCGGCGGCCACCCGCCGGGTGCTGCCGGGCGGCTGGCTGGCCACCGGGGACCTCGGGCACCTGGACGAGGAGAACTACCTGGCGATCACGGGCCGCAAGAAGGACGTCATCATCACCAGCGGCGGCAAGAGCGTCGCCCCGGCCGGCCTGGAGGAGCGGCTGCGGATGCATCCGCTCGTGCACCAGGCGGTGGTCGTGGGCGACAACCGGCCGTGCGTCGGCGCGCTGATCACGCTGGACCCCGAGTTCCTCAACCACTGGCGGGCGGCCCTGGCGCTCCAGGGCGACGCGTCGGTGCGCGAGGCGCGTGAGGAGAACGCGCTGCGGGAGGAGATCGCGCGGGCCGTCGCCGCGGCGAACAGCGCCGTGTCGCGCTCGGAGTCCATCCGGGTCTTCCGCATCCTGCCGGAGCCGTTCGACGTGAGCAACGGGCTGCTGACCCCGTCGATGAAGCTGCGGCGGGACGAGATCGTGCGGACCTACGCCTTCGAGATCGACGCGATGTACGAGGCGCGTTCGCGACGGCCACCGCGGGTGCCGGCGCAGGACCCGGCCGGCTGGGAGGACTCGGACAACGTCTTCTTCCGGTGACGTGAGCCCCGGAAGCGTCGCCCGCGGTGCGAAGTGCCCTCGCCCGGCACGGACGGGCGCGTAGGGTCCGCCGACTCGGGAACTAACAAACGAAGGGGAGGCAAAGAAGGGTCGACGCCCGGCGGACGCCGGGCCGGGAAGGCGAAATGGCAGCCGAGTCGCGTTGGGACAGGACACTGGCTTCCGAGGAGATCACGAGCCGCACCGCCAGCTTCACCGGGGAGTTGCACAATGTGACCGGTGCACGCCTTGTCGCGGAGGAGTTCCTCTACGACCTGGCGCGCGTGGCACCGCCCTCGGCGGCCGAGCACTGGGACGACATACTGCTCGTGGTCACGGAACTGGCGGCCAACGCGGTGCAGTACGCCCCGGGCCCCTTCGAGCTGCGGCTCCGCCGCACCTTCGACGGCGTGCACGTGGTCATGCACGACACGAGCACCACGGAGCCCGCACCGCGCCCCTTCCATCCGAGCAGCGGCGGCGGCGGTATCGGCTGGCATCTGATCCACACACTGTCCGACCAGGTGAGCGTCGTCACCGGCGGCCGGGGCAAGGACATCCACGTCTTCCTGCCCTGGTGAGCGCTCCGGTCAGCGGCCGGTGGGGCGCATCGGCACCAGGGCGCTGATCGTCTTGCCGCCCTCGGGGCGCCGTTCGACGGCCACGTCGCACGTGAGCCGGGCGACGAGCGGCCAGCCGTAACCGCTGCCGTGATGACGGGTGGGGAACGCGTGCACCGCCGGGGGTATCACGGGGCTGTGGTCGTGGACGGCGATCCACACGCCCTCGTCCGTGGTCCGGACCTCGAAGCCGGCCAGCCCGTCGCCGTGCCGGATCGCGTTGGTCACCAGTTCCGAGACCACGAGCAGCAGGTCGACGACGTCCTCCTCGCGCACCCCTCGGTCCGTGTCGCCCCATCGCTCGCGCACCGCCGACTCCGCGTACGCCCGTGCGCCGGCCGCGCTGGTCACGGCGGCCCGCTCGGACGCGCCGGCCGGCACGGTGCCGGAGGCGGGCGTGGTGGTCTGGCCGGTTCGTTCCATGTCTTGGTGTCCCTGGCTTGCTCGGGCCGTACGGCGTCCTGTGCGCGGCTCAGTCCTGGGCGGCGTCCCGGGGCGGCAACTGATCGTAGTAGTCGCCCACGGCCGCCAGATAGCCCCGGTCCTGGGTTTCGCTGTCGGTGCGGAAGCGGGGCGCGGCCTTGATCTCGGCCCTGGTGCACGCGACGGTGACGGTGCGGGCCGCGGTGTCGATGCCCCGGACCATGCCGACGGGTATGAGGACGCTGCGTCCGAAGACCCAGACGCCGGTGTCGACGACCAGGTGCCGCAGGCCGAAGTGGCCGGCCTGCCGGTCGACGTGGCCGACGGTTCCGTCGCTGGCGAGGACGGTGCAGCCCGTGAGGTCCTGCCCCTCCGTGTGACCGCTGCCCACCGGGTACGACCAGATGCTGTCCGTCGGCACGCTGCCCCTTCCCTTCCGCCTGGCTCGGCTCCGCACGGGCCGGCTCCACAGCAGCGGATACCCGGCCGGGGCCGCCGCATTCGGTGGCGGCCCCGGCAGAAGCCGTGAACGCCGGGCACGGCGTGGAGTTCTCCGCTTTGTCGCCGGGCCGGTACCTGGGTTAGCCTCTGACGTATTTTTCTCATCTCGCAGATCCGTGAACTGCGGAAATGCACACACATCAGACCGGGCCGAGCGACGGCTCCGGAGATGTTCCGAGCCCTCGGGTGCCGGGGGCTCCTGGGGAGCGGAACGAGGGTGCGCATGACCAGCGACAGCGGGGCCGTGGACGCGGTTCCGGGTGATCAGGAGTTGCGGCGCCTCCTGGCGGGCCTGACGGCCGTACGGGACGGCGACTTCGGTACGCGCCTGCCGGACGAGGCTGACGGCCTGCTGGGGGACATCGCCAAGGTCTTCAACGGCATGGTGGACCAGCTGTCGGTGTTCACCTCCGAGGTCACCCGGGTGGCCCGCGAGGTCGGCACCGAGGGCACGCTCGGCGGCCAGGCCGAGGTGCCGGGCGTCTCGGGCACGTGGGCCGATCTGACGGACTCCGTCAACGCGATGGCGGGCAACCTCACCACCCAGGTGCGTGACATCGCGCAGGTGGCCACGGCGGTGGCCGAGGGCGATCTGTCGCAGAAGATCGACGTCGACGCGCGCGGCGAGATCCTCGAGCTGAAGAACACGATCAACACGATGGTCGACCAGCTCTCCGCCTTCGCCGACGAGGTCACCCGCGTCGCCCGCGAGGTCGGCACCGACGGGCGGCTGGGGGGCCAGGCGGACGTCCAGGGTGTCAGGGGTACGTGGCGGGACCTCACCGACTCGGTGAACTTCATGGCGGGGAACCTGACGAACCAGGTGCGCAACGTCGCCCAGGTGGCGACCGCCGTGGCCAAGGGCGACCTCTCCCAGAAGATCACCGTGGACGCGCGCGGCGAGATCCTGGAACTGAAGAACACGATCAACACGATGGTCGACCAGCTCTCCGCCTTCGCCGACGAGGTCACCCGCGTCGCCCGCGAGGTCGGCACGGCCGGCAACCTGGGCGGCCAGGCGCAGGTGCGCGGTGTGTCGGGGACCTGGAAGGACCTCACCGACAACGTCAACGTGATGGCGTCGAACCTGACGGGGCAGGTCCGCTCCATCGCCCAGGTCGCCACCGCGGTGGCCCGCGGTGACCTGTCGCAGCGGATCACCGTCAAGGCCGAGGGCGAGATCGCGGCCCTGGCCGAGGTCATCAACACGATGGTCGACACGCTCTCCGCGTTCGCCGACGAGGTCACCCGGGTGGCCCGCGAGGTGGGCACCGAGGGCCGGCTCGGCGGCCAGGCGCACGTGCCCAACGTCGCGGGCACGTGGAAGGACCTCACCGACAACGTCAACTCGATGGCCAACAACCTCACGGGCCAGGTGCGCAACATCGCCCTGGTGACGACGGCGGTGGCCCGGGGCGACCTGTCGAAGAAGATCGACGTGGACGCCCGGGGCGAGATCCTCGAGCTCAAGACGACGATCAACACGATGGTCGACCAGCTCTCCGCCTTCGCCGACGAGGTCACCCGGGTGGCCCGCGAGGTCGGCACCGAAGGCCGGCTCGGCGGCCAGGCCGAGGTGGAGGGCGTCTCGGGCACCTGGAAGCGGCTCACGGAGAACGTCAACGAGCTGGCGGGCAACCTCACCCGTCAGGTCCGCGCGATCGCCGGGGTGACCAGCGCCGTCGCCGAGGGCGATCTGACCCGCTCGATCAACGTGGAGGCGTCCGGCGAGGTCGCCGAGCTCAAGGACAACATCAACGCGATGGTGCAGTCCCTGCGCGAGACCACCCGGGCCAATCAGGAGCAGGACTGGCTCAAGACCAACCTCGCCCGGATCTCCGGCCTGATGCAGGGTCACCGGGACCTGCCCGTGGTCGCCGAGCTGATCATGGACGAGCTGGTGCCGCTGGTGTCGGCGCAGTACGGCGCGTTCTACCTGGCCGAGGACGGCCAGGACGGACCCGAGCTGCGACTCGTCGGCTCCTACGGCTATCCGGACGGCGCGGACCGGCCCACCCGGATCGCCTTCGGCCGCACGCTGGTCGGCCAGGCCGCGCGCAGCCGCCGCACCATCGTGGTGGACGAGCTGCCGCCGGGCTACGTGACCATCTCCTCGGGGCTCGGCCAGGTGGTGCCCGCCGCCCTGGTGCTGGTGCCGATCGTGGTCGAGGGGCAGGTCCTCGGTGTGATCGAGCTGGCGTCGGTCACCCCGTTCACGCCGATCCACCGGGACTTCCTGGAACAGTTGATGGAGACCATCGGCGTCAACGTCAACACGATCGTGGCCAACGCCCGTACGGACGAACTGCTCGCCGAGTCGCAGCGGCTGACCGCAGAGCTCCAGGCCCGTTCCACGGAACTCCAGGTGCAGCAGGAGGAGTTGCAGCGCTCCAACGCCGAGCTGGGCGACAAGGCGTCCCTGCTGGCCGCCCAGAACCGGGACATCGAGGCGAAGAACCTGCAGATCGAGCAGGCCCGGCAGGAGCTGGAGGCGCGTGCGCAGCAGCTGTCGCTGGCCTCGAAGTACAAGTCGGAGTTCCTGGCGAACATGAGCCACGAGCTGCGCACCCCGCTCAACAGCCTGCTCATCCTGGCCCAGTTGCTCGCCCAGAACCCCTCGCGCAACCTCACCCCCAAGCAGGTCGAGTACGCGGGGATCATCCACTCGGCGGGCTCGGACCTGCTCCAGCTGATCAACGACATCCTGGACCTGTCGAAGGTCGAGGCCGGCAAGATGGACGTCTCCCCGGAGCGGGTGACGCTGCGCCAGCTCATCGAGTACGTCGAGGCCACCTTCCGTCCCATGACGACGCAGAAGGGTCTGGAGTTCACGGTGACGACCGCGCCGGGCGCGCCGGCGGACCTGCTGACCGACGACTCCCGGCTGCGTCAGGTGCTGCGCAACCTGCTGTCCAACGCGGTGAAGTTCACCGAGCGGGGCGGTGTGGAGCTGTCCGTCGAACCGGCTCCGGACGACGAGGTGCCCCGGGGCGTGGTGCGGGGCGGTGCCGTGGTGGCCTTCCGGGTCACGGACACGGGCATCGGCATCCCGGAGCAGAACCTGGAGTCGATCTTCGGGGCCTTCCAGCAGGCGGACGGCACGACGAGCCGCAAGTACGGCGGCACGGGCCTCGGTCTGTCCATCACCCGGGAGATCGCCCAGTTGCTGGGCGGTGCGGTCTCGGTGGACAGCACGCCCGGCCGGGGCAGCACGTTCACGCTGTTCCTGCCGGTGGCCCGGCCCGACTTCGAGGACCTGCCGGCCCGGGGCGGGGAGCAGGCGCCGGCCGAGTCGCCGGCCGACGTGCTCACCGGCCCGGTGCCGCTGCCCGAGCTGACGAGCGGTGACCGGCGGCGTCCGCGGCGCCTGCTCGTGGTGGAGGAACGGCCGCGCGGTCTGCTGACGCTGGTCGCGGAGAGCGTGGTCGCGGACCTGTCGCACGGGCGGGACGACGCGGGCAGGCCCCCGCTGGACGTCATCACCGCGGTCGGGGCGCAGGAGGCGGCCGGTGCGCTGGCGGCCGACCCGTGCCACTGCGTCGTCCTGGAGCTGGGCATGCCGGACTCCGAGGCGTCCCGGTTCCTGGAGGCGCTGCGGGGCGACTCGGCGCTGGCGAGCGTGCCGGTGCTGGTGCACAGCGGTCACCGCGCGGACGCGGCGCTGGAGGAGAGCCTGCGGGCCCGTGCCGGGGGCGGGGCGCTGGAGTTCCTGTCCAGCCTCGACGAGCTGCGGGAGCGGATCGCGCTGCACCTGGCCGCCGAGGAGCCCGGGGACGTGCTGTCCCTGGTCCGGCACGAGGAGCCGCAGCGTCTTGTGGCCCAGCCCGTGGAGGAGCCGCCGTCGGGCCGCACCGTCCTGGTCGTGGACGACGACGCGCGCAACCTCTTCGCGCTCAGCGGGATCCTGGAGCTGCACGGCTTCCGCGTCCTGCACGCGGAGAACGGGCGGCGGGGCATCGAGACGCTGATGGCCCATCCGGAGGTCGCTCTGGTGCTGATGGACGTGATGATGCCGGAGATGGACGGCTACACGGCGACGGCGGAGATCCGCCGGATGCCCGAGTACGCCGAGCTGCCGATCATCGCGGTGACGGCCAAGGCGATGCCGGGCGACCGGGAGAAGAGCATCGCCTCGGGCGCCAGCGACTACGTCACCAAGCCCGTGGACACGCAGGATCTCGTCGCCTGCGTCCGGCGCTGGCTGCCCGCATGAGCGCGCCGGCCCCCGTCCCGTACGCCGGTGGGCCGGGCGGCGCGCGACGCGTCCCGTCGTGCGCCGCGGCGGCCCCCAGCCGAGGAGTGACCCGACCGTGAGCAACTCCGAGCAGCCACCCGGACCCGGCGGCGCCGAGCCGCGCGGTGACTCCGGGGAGCGGGCCCCGGGCTCCGCTGCGCCCCGGGCCTGCGGGGTCGACGGCCCGGCCGCCGGCCTGCGCGGGATGACCCCGCTGTCGCCCGTGGGCCGGCTCGCGGCCACGGTGGACCGGCTCAGCCGCGAGGTGCGGGCCGCCCAGGCGGAGGCCGAGGGCCGGGCCCTGATCGAGCTCGCCAAGGGCGTGCTGGTCGCCCGGCTCGGCTGCGGCCCGGCACAGGCCGCGCGGCAGCTCGCCGAGCTGGCCGAGCAGTCCCAGGTGACGCCGTTGGAGTTCGCGGTCGACGTCATCAACCAGGCGGCCCGGGACCGCATGTCGGAGGTCACGGACGCCTTCCTCGCCGCCACCTCGGCGGCGGAGGCGTCCGAGGAGGCCGGGCAGCCGTCCGCCGAGTCCGCCGCAGTGCGGCTGCGGGCGGCCGAGAGCGGCGCGCTGGCCGCGGACGACACCCAGGCCGTCGCGGGCGCCCTCCTCGAGCAGGCCCTGCGCCCGCTCGGCGCGATCGCCGTGGCCATCTGGGCGGCCGGCTCCGACGGGTCTCTCACCCTGGCCGGCTGCGCCGGGTTCTCGGCCGCCGAGGCCACCCGCTGGCGTTATGTGCCGCCGGACGTGGCGACGGTGGCGCGGCGCGGCCTGACCGAACGCGCGGGCCAGTGGATCACGTCGCTGGCGGACACCGGGCTGCCCAGCGTGGGGCGGCACCAGCATCCGGAGGGAGGCCGTGTCGCCGTGCCCGCCGGCACCGGGGGACGCATCCACGGGGTGCTGGAGATCGTCTGGCCGGGGCCCCTGCCCGCGCAGCCGCCCCAGGTGGTGCGGCAGGTGGAGGCCCTGGCGGAGCTGTGCGCGCACACGCTGGAGACGTACACGCCGTCTCTCGGCGCGGGGCCGGAGCCGCGGGTGCTGCCGGACGCCGCGGAGCTGATGGACCTGGCGGACGGGCTGCACGACCCCGCACTGGTCCTGGTGCCGCACCTGGACGCCGCCGGGAACCTGGCGGACTTCCGCATCCAGCACGTCAACAACCGCTTCCTGGACCCGGCCGGGCGGCCCCGGGCCGTGGTGGGCGGCGCGCTGCTGCTGGAGGCCTATCCGATGGCCGCCGGGGACAGCGAGCTGTTCCGGAGCGTGGAGCGGGTCTACGCCACCGGCGAGTCGTTCCGGGCCCGGCGGATGAATCTGACCGCGCTGGTCGACCAGGTGCCGCTGTCGGCGGTCGCGGACATCAGCATCAGCCGGCACGGCAACGCCGTCCTGCTCATCTGGCGCATCGAGGACGAGACGGCCCGGCTGGCCAGCCTCCTCCAGCACGCCCAGCGGCTCGGCCGTATCGGCGGCTTCGAGGAGAACCTGCTGACCGGTGAGATCACCTGGAACGGGCAGCTCTTCGACCTGTACGGCCGTCCGCAGACGAGCGTGCCGGTGCCGCTGGAGGAGCTGGCCGCTCACGCCCATCCGGACGACGCCGTGCCGATCGGCCGGTTCCTGCGCACGCTGCTGCACCACCGCAGACCGGCGTCCGCGGCCTTCCGGCTGCAGCGTCCGGACGGGGTGACCCGGCATGTGCGGGTGGTGGCCGAACCGGTCCTGGACTCCGGCGACCGGCTGCTCCTGGTCCGCGGCGCCTACCAGGACATCTCGGCCCAGCACTGGACGGAGGTGGCGCTCGCCGCGACCCGCGACCAGCTGGCCCACACCGAGCAGCAGTCCATCGAACGCGCCCGGCTGACCCTGCAGTTGCAGCACGCGATCATGCCGCCCGCGCAGACACCGCTCAAGGTGCCCGATCTCCAGGTGGCCGTCCGCTACCGGCCGGCGGAGACGGAGCAGCTGGTGGGCGGCGACTGGTACGACGCGGTGATGCTGCCCAACCGCATGGTGCTGCTGTGCGTGGGCGACGTGGCCGGGCACGGCATAGAGGCCGCGACCAGCATGGTGGTGCTGCGCAACGCGCTGCGCGGACTGGCGGTGACGGGCGCGGGCCCGGGTCAGCTGCTGTCGTGGCTGAACATCGTGGCGCACCATCTGACGGGCGGGGTCACGGCGACGGCGGTGTGCGGCCTGTACGACCCGGTCCGGCGGACGCTGCGCTGGGCCCGCGCGGGGCATCTGCCGCCGGTGCTGGTGCGGGGGCCGGAGGCGAAGCCGCTGCCCCTGGTGCGGGGCATGCTGCTGGGCGCGGTGGCGGAGGCCCGTTACGAGGAGGACGAGGTGCAGCTGGCCGACGGGGACACGCTGCTGATGTACACGGACGGCCTGATCGAGCGCCGTGACCGCTCGGTGGAGGAGTCTCTGGCGCAGTTGCTCAGCACTGCCCGTCCCATGCCCAGGTCACTGGACCAGCACCTGGACCGGCTGCTCACCTACAGCAGGTCGGACACGGACGACGACACGTGTCTGGTGGGCATCCGGGTCGGGTGACGTATGGCCGTCGGATTCGGGGGTAGGCGGCGGGCGCGGTGAGCGGTGTTCACGGCGGGGGGCGCAGCGACGGTGAGACTTCGATCACCGGACGTGCCCCCCGTCCGCGGACTGCGCAGTCGCTCACGGGGGTGGCCCAGCCCCTGGCCGTCAGCTTTGTTGGAGGTACACGTGCCCATTGCCCAGAACCCGCTGTCCGTCGAGGTGACGCTGCCCCGCGAGGACGTCGCGCTGCTCAAGGTGGAGGGCTATCTGGACGTCGACACCGCGACCGAGTTCCAGCACCATCTGGCCAACCAACTGCACCATGGCCGACGGCACTTCCTGCTGGACCTGTCGGACGTCCCGTTCATGGACTCCTCCGGGATGAACATCGTCCTGAGGGTCTATCAGGAGGCGCGCGACCTTCCGGGCAGCGTGCACATCATCTCGCCCGCCCCGGCGGTGCTGCGCATCCTGGATCTGACCGGTGTGAGCATCACCGTGCCGGTGTCCGACAGCGTCGAGGAGGCGCTCGCCCGGGTCGACCGGGAACCGGAAGGTCCCGAGGTGCCGGACGCCTGAGCCGGCCCGCCGCGCCGCTCATCCGGACCGGTCGTGCGGGAGCAGGTGTCGTACGAGGTCGGCGGGTGGTTACAGTTGCCGCCGGGCAGAGTCACGTCGCCGTCCCGCCGCCCGCGGGCCGGTACGGCGCAACGCGGATGAGGAGTGGACAGGTGCCGGAGCAGGCGGAGGGAACGGCCGGATCGGCGACGCAGGAGGTCAGGGAGTTCCTGCGTCGACGCCGTGAGCAGATCGCCCAGCGCTGGGCCGACGAGCCCTTGTTCCGGGCCGTGTTCACCCTCTCGCGCGACGAGGCGGTCGAGGCGGGGAAGTCCGTGGTGGACGCGCTGGCCCAAGTCGCCGACGCGTCGCGGGTGGAGGACCCGGACGCCGCGGGATTCACCACGGTGCGCGAGCAGTTGGCGCGGATGGGCACGGCCCGCTCCCGGGCGGGCCTGAGCACCGCGCAGGTGTCGAGCGAGCTGGCCGCGCTGCGTCCGCCGGCCGAGAAGCTGCTGATCTCGGATCTCCCGGACGCGTCGGCCGAACACGTCCGGGACTGTGTCACCACGCTGAGCGTGCTGATGGGCACCCTGCGGGTCGTGGTGATGCAGACGGCGCTGAGCGAGAACCAGGCGCTCATCGACCGGCAGCGGCTGCAGCTCCTCGAGGTGGCCACGCCCGTCATCAAGCTGTGGGACGGCATCGTGGCCGTGCCGCTGATCGGCACGCTGGACAGCGCCCGCAGCCAGGTCGTGATGGAGACCCTGCTGGAGTCCGTCGTCGAGCAGCAGGCGCGGTACGCGATCCTGGACATCACCGGGGTCCCGACCGTGGACTCGCTGGTGGCCCAGCATCTGATGAAGACGGTCGCGGCGGCCCGCCTGATGGGGGCCGAGTGCATCGTCTCCGGCATTCGGCCGGCGATCGCGCAGACGATGGTCCACCTCGGCCTGGACCTGGGCACGGTGGTGACCCGGGCGAGCCTCGCCGACGCGCTGGGCTACGTCCTGCACCAGCTCGGGGTCGGCATCGTCAACCCCGTCGCGAACGGTCCGGTCGCGCGGTGAACGAGGCGTTCCCCGGACCCCACGCGGGTCCCGTGACGGCGCATGTACCGGTGCTGCGGCTCGGTGACGTCCTGCTGGTCACCCTCCAGGGGGATCTGCACGACAGCACGGCGCGGCAGCTCCAGGACGACCTGGCCGAGACCATCGTGCGCACCGGGGCCGCCGGCGTGATCATCGACATCTCCGGCGTGGAGATCGTCGACTCCTTCCTGGGCCGGGTGCTGGCCGAGATCGCCGGCCAGACCGATCTGCTGGCGGCCCGCACCGTGGTGGTCGGCATGCGGCCGGCGGTCGCGATCACCCTGGTGGAGCTGGGCCTGACCCTGCCGCGGGTGCACACCGCGCTCAGCACCGAGGTGGCCATGGACCTCCTCACGCGGAATGCTCCGTCGTCCCGCTTCGGCGGCCTGCGCCAGGAGAGTCCGTGATGCACACTGCCGCGGGCGCCCAGGCCCGCCTGCCGATCCGTTCCGACATGGATCTGGTGTGGGTGC
This sequence comes from Streptomyces sp. NPDC032940, assembly GCF_040636935.1. Classification (NCBI taxonomy): domain Bacteria; kingdom Bacillati; phylum Actinomycetota; class Actinomycetes; order Kitasatosporales; family Streptomycetaceae; genus Streptomyces; species Streptomyces sp. NPDC032940. The sequence continues at coordinate 19,792 of NZ_JBEZVJ010000035.1, forward strand.
GACAGCACGTGCGGCAGGCCGCCGCCCAGCTCGGCTTCGGGCTGGTGGACCAGACCAAGCTGGTCACGGCGGCCAGCGAACTGGCCCGTAACACGCTGGTGTACGGCGGCGGCGGCACCATGGACACGGAGGCCGTCACCGAGGGCGGCGTGCGGGGCCTGAGGCTGACCTTCAGCGACGAGGGCCCGGGCATCGCCGACGTGGAGCAGGCGCTCAGCGACGGCTTCACCTCCGGCGACGGCCTCGGCATGGGCCTGGGCGGCGCCCGGCGCCTGGTGCACGACTTCGCGATCGACAGCGGCCCGGGCATCGGCACCACCGTGCGGGTGACCTCCTGGGCGGGCCGTCCGCCGCGCCCGCGGGAGGAGTTCTGATGCCCCGTGTGTGGGACGTGCCCGTGCACGACTCGACCCGGGTGCGCGACGCCCGGGTGGCCGCCGAACACGCGGCGGCCCGGGCCGGACTGGACGAGCAGTGCACGGCCTCCGCGGCGCTGGTGGCGACCGAGCTGGCCACCAATCTGCTCAAGCACGCCGGGGGCGGCCAGGTCCTCATCGACGTGGTGTCCCCGCCCGTCCTCGGGGCCGGCCACCAGGACGCCAGGGCCGTGCAGATCACGACGGTCGACCACGGTCCGGGCATCGCCGACGTGTCCGCCGCGCTGAGCGACGGCTTCACCACCACGACTTCGCTCGGCGCGGGGCTGGGCACCTGTGCGCGCCTCGCCGACGACTTCGAGATCCACAGCGTCCCGGGCCGGGGCACCGTGACGCTGGCCCGGCTCGGCGGGGCGCCGCGCGACCGTGCCGGGGCGGCGGACCCGGTGGCGGCCGTGCGGGCCGGGGGCGTGAACGTGCCGTTCGCCGGTGCCGACTACTCGGGCGACGCCTGGGCGTGGGTGCGCACCGAGGACCGGGTGACGCTGATGCTGGCCGACGGGCTGGGCCACGGCCCGGAGGCGGCCCGGGCCTCGTCGGCCGCGGTGGAGGCGCTGCGCGGCGCCGCCCGCCTGGCGCCCTCCGAGGTGCTGAAGCACCTGGACGCGGCGCTGGCCGGCACCCGCGGCGCGGCCGTGGCGGTCGCCCAGGTGGACACGCGGGCGGCGCGGCTCCGGTTCGCCGGCGTCGGCAACATAGGAGCCCGGCTCTGCGCGGGCGGCACGTGGCGCCCGCTGGTGTCCCAGCCCGGCATCGTCGGCACGCACCGGCCCACGACCGTGCGCGACGAGGAGCGGGAGTGGGGGGACGACCGGGTGCTGATCCTGCACAGCGACGGCCTGCCCAGCCGCTGGACGCCGTCCCCCGACGCCTGCGCGCCCGGCGTCGACCCGGCCGTGACGGCCGCCGTGACGATCCGTGACGCCAGCAGTTCCGCCCGCCCCGTGCGGGACGACACCGCCGTGGCCGTCGTGACCTCGACCCCGCCGGACCGCCGATGATCCGTACCTGGCAGATCAACGACGTCACCGACGCCGCCCGCGCCCGTATCGCCACCGCCCGGCTGGCCGCGGCCCACGGGGTGCCGCCGCTGGAGCGGACCCGGCTGGCGGCCTCGCTGAGCGCGCGGCTGCGGCAGTGCCTGACCAAGGGCGGCATCTGGCGGCTGACCCTGGAGACGGCCACGGCGCCCGCGGGCACGCCGGACGCCGGACGGGGCGTGCTGCACGCCGTGGTGACGCCGGCGCGGGAGGCCGCGGCCGCCGGTGAGCCCCCGTGGCGGATGACGGTGTCCTGCCCCGAGGCGGTCCCGGCCGCCGGCGAGGGCGCCGTGGCGGACGACCCCGCCGCGCTGGCGGAAGCCCTGCTGGGCGCCGACGAGGACACGGCGCTGGTTCTGGAGCGGCTCACCGAGCAGGAGGCCCTGGTCGCCTTCCACCGGGAGGAGCTCCAGCAGACGAACCAGGGCGTGGTGGCGCTGCACGCCGAGCTGGACGCCGCCGGGCGGGCCCAGCGGGAGGCGTTCGCCGCCGAGCGCAAGGCCCGTACCGAGGCGGAGAACGCCCGCCGCAGGCTGACCTTCCTCGCGGACGCGAGCGCGGTCCTCACCGCCTCGCTCGACCACCACGCGATCGTGCGGCGGCTGCCGGACCTGCTCGTGCCCGAGTACGCCGCCGCCGTCGACGTCTGGATCTTCGACCAGGAGGGCGACCGCGACCGGTCCCCGGCGCACGCCGCCGCGGCCGTGGTCGCGGCCCGCACCGGCCGGCCGCAGTACGCCGCGAAGGAGCCGGGCGGGCTGCCGGGCGTCGACGACCAGCCGCCGTCGGCACTGGAGCCGGACCGCCCGCTGCTGTGCATCCCGCTGCCGACCCGGGGGGCGCCGCTCGGGGTGCTGACGCTCACCCCGCCCGGGGAGCGCTGGGACCCGGACGACGCCGTGATGCTGATCGAGCTCACCCGGCGGGCCGCCACCGCGATCGACCACGCCCAGCGCTACCAGCACAACCGCGACATCGCCGAGACCCTGCAGCGCGCCCTGCTGACGGACCTGCCCGCGCCGCCGGGACTGCGCCTGGCCGCGCGCTATCTGCCGGCCACGCACGGACTGAACATCGGCGGCGACTGGTACGACGCGTTCCGCCAGCCCGACGGCGGGGTGATCGTCGTGGTCGGCGACGTGACCGGGCACGGGCTGCGGGCGGCCGTGATGATGAGCCAGCTGCGGACCGCGCTGCGGGCCTACGCGGTCGACGGCGGCAGCCCCGGCCGGCTGCTGACCCGGCTGCACACCTTCCTGCACCACCTCCAGCCGGACCTGTTCGCCACCGCGGTCATCGCGCGCTTCCACCCCGACGAGCCGACCCTGACGTGGGCCGCCGCCGGTCATCCGCCGCCGGTGCTGCGTACCCCGGACGGCCGAGTGCGCACGCTGGACGCCAAACCGGGGGCGATGCTCGGCATCCCGCTGAAGCAGGAGATCGCCGACCACACCGAGCGGCTCGCTCCGGGTTCGACGCTGGCGCTGTACACGGACGGTCTGGTGGAGCGGCGGGCCCGCGGCATAGACCCGGGCATCGCGCGCCTGGCCGAGGCGCTGGGATCGTTCGCCCCCGAGCAGCTGGACACCGACCTGGAGGCCTCGGCGGAGGGGATCCTGCGGCCCCTGCTCAGCGACTCCGAGCGGGACGACGACGTGTGCCTGCTGCTGTGCCACCTCGACGGCTCCGGCTGAGCGGACCGGTCACCACTCCCCCACCCGCCCGTTCCGGGCCGTTCACGCGTGCCCGGTGCGGACCGGCGCCTACCGGGGCACTCTGGTGCACAGGGTGTGCCGCCTGCCCGGCGCTCCCGGCTCGCCGGTCCGCCGCCGACGCGATGGGACCGACGAGGTGCGAAGCAGCGATCCAGGGGCAGGCGAATGGCGTTCGCGGCTGACCGCCCTAAGCCGCAGAAAGGGATGAACACCGTGACACGACCCAGGATCCTGGTGGTCGGCGCAGGCTTCGCCGGCGTGGAGTGCGTCCGCCGTCTCGAGCGCAGGCTGTCCCCGAACGAGGCCGACGTCACGCTGGTGACGCCGTTCGCCTATCAGCTGTATCTGCCGCTGCTGCCCCAGGTCGCCTCGGGTGTGCTGACGCCGCAGTCGATCGCGCTGTCCCTGCGCCGCAGCAGCAGGTACCGCACCCGGATCATCCCGGGCGGGGCCATCGGCGTGGACCTCAAGGCGAAGGTCTGCGTGGTGCGGACCATCACCGACGAGCTCGTCAACGAACCGTACGACTACATCGTGCTGGCCCCCGGCAGCATCACCCGCACCTTCGACATCCCGGGCCTCACCGACCACGCGTTCGGCATGAAGACGCTCGCGGAGGCCGCCTACATCCGCGACCACGTCATCTCGCAGCTCGACCTCGCCGACGCCAGCCAGGATCCGGCCGAGCGCGCCTCCCGGCTCCAGTTCGTGGTGGTCGGCGGCGGCTACGCGGGCACCGAGACCGCGGCCTGTCTGCAGCGGCTCACGCACGCGGCCGTCAAGCGCTACCCGCGCCTGGACCCGGCCCTGATCAAGTGGCACCTGATCGACATCGCGCCGAAGCTGATGCCCGAGCTGGGCGAGAAGCTGGGGCGCAGCGCGCAGGAGGTCCTGACCCGGCGCGGCATCGAGATCTCCCTGGGCGTGTCCATCGAGAAGGCGGGGGCCGAGGAGGTCACCTTCACCGACGGCCGGGTGGTGCCCACCCGCACGCTGATCTGGACCGCGGGCGTGGTCGCGAGCCCGCTGATCGCCACGCTCGGCGCCGAGACGGTCAGGGGGCGCCTCGCGGTCACCGCCGAGATGTGCCTGCCGGGCAGCGACGGGGTGTTCGCACTCGGCGACTCCGCGGCCGTGCCCGACCTCGCCAAGGGCGAGGAGGGCGCCGTCTGCCCGCCCACCGCGCAGCACGCCTCGCGGCAGGGCAAGCACGTCGCCGAGAACCTCATCGCCACGCTGCGGGGGCAGCCGATGCGGCCGTACGTCCACAAGGACCTCGGCCTGGTCGTCGACCTCGGCGGCACCGACGCGGTGTCCAAGCCCCTCGGCGTCGAACTGCACGGCCTGCCCGCGCAGGCGGTGGCGCGCGGCTACCACTGGTCGGCGCTGCGCACGGGCGTCGCCAAGGCCAGGGTGGCGGCCAACTGGACGCTGAACGCGGTCGCCGGCGACGACTTCGTGCGCACCGGATTCCAGGCCCGCAAGCCGGCGAAGCTCAAGGACTTCGAGTACACCGACGCCTATCTGTCGCCGGAGCAGGTGCGCAAGCAGGTCGAGGGGGCGGGCCGGGCCGCGCTGTGACCCGCCGCCGCCGTCCCGCTCGCGGCATGACATGCTGAGAAGTGGATCTAAGACTCGGGCCGTGGCCCGAAATCGAGCGTGAGTCGGGAGAGTGTACGGCGGCGTGAAGTCAGCGGGGCGCTCTGTGCGGGGACGGCTGCGGGACCGCGTCGCCGCGTCGGATCCCGGTCTGCTGCGGCTGACGGCCGGGCTGCGGACGGTGGGCGCCATCGCACTGGCGCTGGCCGTGCTGGCCCTGCTCGGGTCGGACGTCAAGCATCTGGTGGCGGGCGCGATGTCGGCGATGGTCGCCACCTTCGCGATCCGCGAGAAGCAGCCCGCAGCGCAGGCCGTCACCCTGGCACTCGGTCTGCCCGTGGCGCTGGCGTCCGTGTCGGTGAGCTCGCTGCTCACCTCGCGGGTGGTCGCCGGCGACGCCTTCTTCGTCGTCCTGATCTTCTGCGCCGTCTACAGCCGCCGGTTCGGCGACCGGGGCACGGCGCTGGGCCTGATCGGCTTCCAGGTGTACTTCGTCTCCCTGTTCGTGGGTGCGAAGACGTCGGCGCTGCCGGGGCTGTGGGCGGCGATCGCCGTGGCCTTCGCGTGCAGTGCCCTGGTGCGGTTCGCGATCGTTCCGGCGACGCCCGGACGCGTCCTGTCCCGGCTGCGGCAGGCCTTCCGGGCCCGGCTGGCGCAGCTGATCTCGGCGCAGCTCGAACTGCTGGACGCCGGGCCGGACGAGATCGACAAGACGCTCGAGCACCTGCGGGACGGTACCGCGCGGCTGCACGAGACGGCTCTGATGATCCAGTCCCGGCTGGAGGAGGGCACCCCGGACGCGTCCACGGCGCGCCTGGTGCAGCGCCGCATCGCGGACGCCGAGATCGCCGCCGAGCGCCTCGGCCTGCTGCTGCTGACCGCGCGCAGCGCCGAGCGGGCGGACACCCTCACCCTGCATCTGCCGGGCGCCCCGGCCCCCTCGGTGGGGAGCACTCCGGCGCCCGGTGAGGCGACGGCGGTCCTGCGCCGGGACCTGGAGGCACTGCGCGCGCTGGTGCTGCGGCCCCCGGCCGAGGCCCGCGGCACGGCCCTGTCCCATCTGCGCAACCGGCTGCTGGGCTACCGCGACGAGGAGAACCTGCCCGAGGCGACCGCCGCCGTGCAGGACGTCTTCCGCGGCATCGGTGAGACCGCCCGCGCGGTGATGGGCCTCAGGATCGCGCTGGACGGGCCGCAGGACGAGTCGGACGACAGCCCCGCGACGGCGCGCTCGCGCGAGGAGCTGGACGCCGAGGACGCCGCGATCGACGCCGGTGAGGAGGCCGCCGCGGAGGAGGAGCCGACCGGGCTGCGGCGGCCCACCACGCGCGCGGCCGTGCAGGTCGCCGTGGGGTCCTCGCTGGCCATCGTGGGCGGGGAGTTCCTGTCCTCGCAGCGCTGGTACTGGGCGGTGCTCACCTGCTGGATCGTCTTCCTGAACACGGCCTCCACCGGCGAGATCCTGGTCAAGGGCTACCGTCGGCTGCTGGGAACGATGTTCGGCGTGGTGGCCGGCATCGTGCTGGCCGGCCTGGTCGGCAACCACACCTGGACCGCGTTCGGGCTGGTGCTGCTGCTCATCTTCGCGATGTTCTACACGGCGCCGCTGTCCTACACGCTGATGTCGTTCTTCGTGACCGCGATGCTCGGGCTGCTGTACACCCTGCTGCACACGTACAGCATGGAGGTGCTGCTGCTGCGGGTGGAGGAGACCGCGCTCGGCGCGGCCTGCGGGATCATCGCGGCGGCGCTGGTGCTGCCGATCCGCACGGACCGGCGGACGAACGAGCTGCTGGGCACGGTGCTGGAACGGCTGGTGGACGTCACCGAGGGCGCCGTCGACCAGCTCAGCGGCGGGCCGGCCGCCGATCTGCTGGACACGGCGCGCGATCTGGACCAGGCGCTGGGCGATCTGCGTGCGGCCACCCAGCCGCTCACGCATCCGATCACGCCGCTGCGGGCGCGCCGGAACACCGCCCAGTACGTGGTGGCGCTGCTGGAGACGTGCGCGTATCACGCGCGGTCCCTGGCGGCCACGGCGGAGCTGCTGCCCACCCATCCGTCGATCGCGGCCGATCCGCGGCTGCGCGGGGCGGTGCGGCGCACGGTGCGCAACATCGAGGCGATCGCGGCCCGGGTGGAGGACGAGCACGTCGCGGTGGAGGTGGAGACGGGGCCCAGCATCGCGTCGCTGCTGGAGCCCGATGTCGACGGGGCGCCGCGCTACGGCCGGATCACCGGACGTGTCCTGCGGCACCTGGAACGGCTGGACGAGGCCGTGGTCGGCCTCGCCCGGCCGCTGGGCGTGCCCGTCGCGACGCCGAGGCGGTGACGGGTCAGAAGTCGGTCGGCATGCCGCTCGCCTCGGCTATGCCGCGCAGTTCCTCGTTCTGCCGGTGGCGTTCCTTGAGGTAGTCGGCGATCTCGCCCAGGCGTTCGGGGTCGGAGGCGGTGACCGCGTCGGTGACGACCCGGACGGGTCCGGTCTCCTCGGTGCTGATCTCGACGACCTCGTTGTCGAGCCGGCCGGTGACGGCGGTGGCGATGACCAGGGCGGCCTCGTCGCGGATCTCCTGGGGCAGTGCCTCGGCGTTGTCGCCGTCGAGCGAGAAGTCGATGGTGGGCATCTGCTGCTCGTCGATGGCCTGGAGGACCGGCTCCACCACGCTGAGCAGCAGCTGGTAGTCGGCGCTCTCCATGCGGAAGCGCAGGAGGTCCAGGTAGACGTCCACGGGACGTCCGTCCGGCGGAGGAATCTCGTGTTCGTTCATTCGCCCCGTGTTCCCCGTGCGGCGCGGCTCAGACCTCGGCCGCGGTTCAGACCCTGCGCCAGCGGGCCAGGGCGAACGAGAACACGCCGAACAGCATCAGGCCCGCGGCGACGCAGACCAGCAGCCAGGGGCCGAGCGGGGTGCCGGCGAAGGAGCGCAGGGTGTCGTCCATGCCCTTGGCCTCGCTCGCCTCGTGGTCGGCGGCGGCCCGTACGGCGAAGGCGCCCGCCACGGCGAAGACGATGCCGCGGGCGGTGCCTCCGCCGACGCCGGTGACGTCGACCAGCCGCCGCACGCGCGGGCTCAGCTCGCCGGGCTTCAGCTTCTTGTGATAGCTGCGGCGCAGGGCCTGTACGGCGATCACGACTCCGGCGACGACGACGGCCGCCCCGGCCACGCCCACCGCCCACCGTCCGGCGGGCATGTCGAGCACCCGGGCCGTGACGTCCCGGGACTGCCGGTCACCGGATCCGCCGCCGCTGTCGCGGGAGCCGGCCGCGAAGGCCAGTACGGAGTAGGCGACGAACGCGTAGAAGACGCAGCGGGCGGCGGCCGGCAGGCGCTTCTTCGCGCTGCGGCCGTCCTTGCCGACGGCGCCGAAGAGAGCCTCGGACAGCCGCCACAGCGCCATGCCGACGAGACCGGCGCCCAGGGCCCACAACAGGACGGCGCCGAACGGCTTCTCCGCCAGTTCGGCCAGGGCGCCGCCGCGGTCCGCCTGGCGCCGCCCGTCGCCGAAGGCGATCCGCAGGGCCAGCAGCCCGACCAGCAGGTAGATGACGCCGCGTGCGGTCAGTCCCGCGCGCGCGGCCCCCTCGGCGGCCGATCCGCCGGCCGCCCTCCGGGCCCGGCTGCGGGCGGTGCGTGTCAGAACACTCATGCGAGCCTCCCCTCCGGGACTCCGCATGCCCCGCCGTGCGCTCCGCACACGCGGGAGGTTCTCCGCGGCCGGGCCACCGCGGGCACGCGTCCGCCCCGTGGGCCTGCGGCCGGCCCACGGGGCGGTGCGGGGGATCGCGTCACACCGTCGTGCGGCGGCGGACCGGGCGCTGTCCCATCGCCTCGTCGCGCACGCGGGCGCAGCTGCGGCTGATGAGCCGCGAGACGTGCATCTGGGAGATGCCCAGGCGGTCGGCTATGCGGCTCTGCGTCATGTCCTCGAAGAAGCGCATGTAGAGGATGGCCCGCTCCCGTTCGGGCAGCCTGCGCAGGCCTTCCTTGGCGGACTCGCGGTCGATCACGGTGTCGTACGAGGCGTCGGCCGCCCCGAGGGTGTCCGCGAGGCTGTAGCCGTCGTCGCCGGCCGACAGCTCGGCGTCCAGCGACAGGGTGCTGAAGCTCTCCAGCGCCTCCATGCCGGCGCTGACCTCGTCCTCGGTGAGGCCCGTGTGGGCGGCGAGGGCGGCGAGGGACGGTTCGGGGCTGCCGGGGCTCTGGGTGAGCTCGCGCCGCGCCACCCGCACCTTGTTGCGCAGTTCCTGGACCCGGCGGGGCACGCGCAGCGCCCACATGCGGTCCCGGAAGTGCCGCTTGACCTCTCCGGTGATGGTGGGCACGGCGTAGCTCTCGAAGGCGCCGCGCTCCGGGTCGAAGCGGTCGATGGCCTTCACCAGACCGAGCGCCGCGACCTGACGCAGGTCCTCGATGGACTCGCCGCGGTCCCGGAAGCGGCCGGCGATCCGGTGGGCCATGGGCAGCCAGGCGGTGACGAGCTCGTCGCGGACGGCGTCCCGTTCGGGCCCGTCCGCCAGGCCCGACAGCCGTGCGAAGAGGGCGGCGGTGTCCGGCGCGTCATCGTGCCGACGACGGTTCGCGGCGCCAGGAGCGGCGGGGGCGTGCGCGGGCTCGGTCGTTCCGGGACGGACGGTGGGCGTGTCAATGAGCATGCGGATTCGCTCCTGAACGGTGGTCTCAGGGGAACATTCCGCGGAAGCGGCGCTGTCCGGGTATCCACCCGGAGGGGGCCGGAGCAGTCACACCGCTCCCGCTGCTGCGCCTCCGGTCCGAAGCACGAACTTGCGACTGCCCCCGCCCCTGAGGAACAAACTCCGCTTTTCGAAATGTACTCAGGACAGCGGAACGACGACGGTGATGCGCTTGCCTCCGGACGGAAGATCTGCCACGCGCACGTCGCGCGCGAGCCGGCAGACGATCGGCCAGCCGCGGCCGCCGACGCGTCGGCGGCCCTGGGCGTCGGCCGGCGCCACGGCCACCGGCAGCTCGGCACTGCGGTCGCTGACCGAGAGGCGGACGTCGACACCGTCCACGTCGACCTGGAAGTCGGTGATGCCGCCGCCGTGCAGGATGGCGTTGGTGGTCAGTTCCGAGGCGACGAGCACGGCGTCCGACAGGGCGCCGTCGTCGTACACCACGTGGTCGGCACGGCAGCACTCGGTGACCACGTGCTCCACCGTGCTGCGCGCCTCGGCGGGTCTGCGGGGTGTCGACTGCCGGTGTCGCCGCACGCCGGACCGTTCGAGGGCGGATGGGGTGGTCTGCCTGTCGCACATCCGTCGGCTCCCTGGTCGCCGGTGCGCCCGCGAGGGGCGTGTCCCTTTCCGGCTGACCTCCGTCCGCACCCCCAAACCTTCCGCCCTCCTTACGGCCCAGCGGCCATCCGGGCGCCGAGCGGGGGTACGCGGAGTGCATGACGGATGTTGTGGACTCGGACGAACTGCTGCGCCGGATGCACCGCGCGAGGGCCTGCGCGATGGAACAGGAACGGACGTGGCGGGCACGAAGGGAAGAGCTGCGGACGACCGACCCGGAGGCGTCCCGCGAGGCGGCGGTGCGGACGGTGGCGTACGAGGCGGTGCTGCGGGTGCTGGACGAGGTGCTGACCCCGGGCCGCCGCACGAGCGCCGGCTGACGCAGACCCGTCCCCGGGCCGCACCGGCAGCGCCCCTCCGTCCGGGCCGACGGGTGCCGGTCCGGCTCGTACGGCAGGGCGGTGCCGGTCCGGCTCGTACGGCGGGCAGGACGGCGGGGCGGTGCCGGTCCGGCTCGTACGGCGGGCAGGAGGCCCGGTGACGCCCGCGGACGCACGCCGGCGCGGCCGCCCGGCCGCCGGATCCTCCGGCCCCCGGGCGACCCGGCCGGCAGGACACCGGGCCAGCGGCGGATTGGCGAGGCCGGTTGCCGGGAAACCGGGTCGGCATGACTGTCGACCACACCCGTGCGCCCGTGCTGGAAGCCCTCGTCGCCTACCGCCGCGAGGGCCGGCTGTCGTTCACGCCGCCCGGGCACAAGCAGGCGCGCGGTGCCGATCCGGCGGTGCGCGAGGTGTTGGGCGACGCCGTCTTCTTCGGTGACGTCCTGGCGACCGGCGGACTCGACGACCGGCTCACCCGGGGCCGCGTGCTCCAGCGCGCCCAGGAGCTGATGGCCGACGCGGTCCACGCCGACCACACCTTCTTCTCGACCTGCGGGAGCAGCCTGTCGGTGAAGGCGGCGATGCTCGCCGTGGCGGGCCCGCACGAGAAGCTGCTGATCGGCCGGGACGCCCACAAGTCCGTCGTGGCGGGCCTGATCCTGTCCGGCATCGAACCGGTCTGGGTGGAGCCCTGCTGGGACGCGGAACGCCATCTGGCCCACCCCCCGTCCGCCGACGCGTTCGAGCGGGCGTTCGACGCACACCCCGACGCCAAGGGCGCGCTGATCACCAGCCCGACACCGTACGGGGCGAGCGCCGACCTGCGGGCCGTGGCCGAGGTCTGCCACCGGCGTTCCGCGCCGCTGATCGTCGACGAGGCGTGGGGCGCGCACCTCCCGTTCCACCCCGATCTGCCGTCCTGGGCGATGGACGCCGGCGCCGACATCTGTGTGACCAGCATCCACAAGATGGGCAGCGGCCTGGAGCAGGGCTCCGTGTTCCACCTGCGCGGCGGCCTGGTCCCGCCGGAGCTGCTCGGCATGCGGGCGGACCTGCTGGGCACGACCAGTCCGTCGGCGCTGATCTTCGCCGGGCTGGACGGCTGGCGCCGCCAGATGGCGCTGCGGGGGCGGGAGATCATGGGCGGCGCGCTGGATCTGGCGGCCGAGGTCCGGACGGCCGTGGAGAAGATCGACGGGATGCACGTCAACGACCGGGACGACTTCTGCGGCCCGGGGCTGGCCCACGGTTTCGATCCGCTGCCCGTGGTCATCGACATAGAAGGGCTCGGGGTCTCCGGCTACCAGGCGGCGGACTGGCTGCGCGAGCACCGCGGCATCGTGGCGCATCTGACCGACCACCGCCGCATCGGCGCGCAGATCTCCCACGGCGACGACCCGGAGACCACCGGCGAACTGCTGGCCGCGCTGCGGGACCTCGCCGCGGCGGCGCCGGACCTGGGCACCGCGCCGCGCGTCGAGGTGCCGTCGCCGGCGGAGCTGCGGATGCCGCAGGTGATGCTGCCCCGGGACGCGTTCTTCGGGCCGACCCGGGACGTCCCGCTGGACCGGGCCGCCGGACGCGTGGCCGCGGAGATGATCACGCCGTATCCGCCCGGCATCCCGGCGGTGCTGCCGGGTGAGCGGCTGACCGAGCCCGTGCTGCGGTACCTGCGCAGCGGTCTGGAAGCGGGGATGTTCCTGCCGGACCCGAGCGACCCGGCGCTGGACACGATCAGGGTCGTCGCCGAGGACGCCGGGTGATGCCGTGTCACCGTGGGTGACCGTCCAGTGAAACGGGTCACGTGACCCGGTTCCGGGTTTCCGGAACGCGGAGAGATGGTTTAGCGTTCATCCATACGTGGCGACGGAGTCGACGGAGAGGTCCTTCGTGCGCCACCGCTTACGGCCCTGGCTGGCTTCCCCCGTCCAGCCAGGGCTTTTTCATGTCCCGACGGCCCACCCCCGCGCCCCGGCCGCGCATCCCCGCCCGCCCCCGGCACCGCGTCCCCGGAACCGGCGCGGAATCCGTACGGGATTCGTGCGTCCGCCGAGGTGCTCAGGGTGGCGTCAGCGGCTCAAATAGTGCATAGGGAAAGCACCGGAACCGGACCCGAATCGTCGGCGAGGAGCCCGGACATGACCAAAGCGATCAAACTGCTCACCGCCCTCCCCCCGCCCCAGCGCGATCGCCTCACGGCCCTCGCCCGCGAGGTCTCCTTCCCGGAGGACACCCGGATCTTCGAGGCCGGGGAGCGGGCCGACCGCTTCTGGGTCATCCGCTCCGGCGCGGTCTCCCTGACCCAGCAGGTGACGCCCCTGCAGCGGGTGACGGTAGCCAGCCTGGGCGTCGGCGACCTGCTCGGCTGGTCCTGGCTGTTCCCGCCGTACGAGTGGGACTTCGGCGCCGAGGCCTTCAGCCCCGTCCGCGCCTACGAGTTCGACGCGACGTCTGTCCTCACCCTGTGCGAGGAGGACCCGCAGCTCGGCATCGTGCTGGTGCGGACGGTGGCCGAGATCCTCGCGCACCGGCTGGAGGCCACCCGGAGCCGGCTGATGGAGCACGCCGCGATGCGGGGCCGCAGCATGCTGTGACCCGGCGTCAGACGCGGTAGCGGCGCAGCGCCGGTACGGCGGCGGCGAGGGCCAGCATCACCACGACGACGAGCAGCCCGCCGCCCGCCACCGCCGGCCGTGCGCCGAAGGCCGAACCGGCACCGCCGTGCAGGACGTCGGCCAGCCGGGGGCCGCCGGCCACGACCACCGTGAAGACGCCCTGCATGCGCCCGCGCATCTCGTCGGTGGCGGCGGACAGCAGGATGGCCCCGCGGAACACCATGGAGACCATGTCGGCGACCCCGGCGACGGCGAGGAACGCCACCGCGAGCCACAGACTGCCGCTGAGCCCGAAACCGGTGATGGCCGAGCCCCAGACGACGACCGCGCCGATGACCATCAAGCCGTGCCGGCGCGCACGGGAGAAGGTGCCGGAGAACAGTCCCCCGGCCACCGCGCCGAGGGGGACGGCCGCGAACAGCAGGCCGAGGGCGAGGCCCTCGCCCCAGGGGGCGTACGCCTCGGCCGCGAGCTGCGGGAACAGCGCGCGGGGCATGCCGAGGACCATGGCGACGATGTCGGCCAGGAAGGAGAGCAGCAGCACCTTGTGCCCGGCGATGTAGCGGAAGCCGGCCACGACCTCGCGGACGCCCGCGCGCCGGACGGCCGTGCCCGCGAGCGGCGGCAGGGCGGGCAGCTTGACGACCGCCCACACCGTGACGCACAGCGCCAGCGCGTCGATCAGATACAGCTCGGGCAGGCCGATGACGGGGATGAGGGCGCCCGCGAGCAGCGGCCCGGCCACCTGGCCGGTCTGCATGACGGTCGAACCGAGCGCGTTGGCCGCGGCGAGTTCACCGGCCGGCACCAGGCGGGCTATGGAGGCGTTGCGGGCCGGGGCGTTGAGGCCCCAGAAGGCTTGTTGCAGGGCGAGCAGGACCATCAGGACGGCCACCGACTCCAGGCCGGTGACGGCCTGCACCCAGAACAGCAGCGAGGTGACGGCGATCCCGGTGTTGGTGATCAGCAGCAGCCTGCGGCGGTCCATGATGTCGGCGACCGCGCCGCCCCACAGCGCGAACACGATCAGCGGCAGTAGTCCGGCGAGGCTCGCGGCGCCGACCCAGGCGGAGGAGCCGGTGATGTCGTAGATCTGCTTGGGCACGGCGACGGCGGTGAGCTGGCTGCCGACGGCCGTGACGACGGTCGAGGACCACAGCCTGCGGTAGGCGGGCCGGCGCAGGGGCCGGGTGTCCATGGCCCAGCGCCGCCGGCCGCGCCGTCGGGCCCCGTCGGGGGCGGCGCCTTCCGTCTCGGTGGGGACCTCGCCCGGGGGTGCGGTACTGCTCTCGCTCGTGTCCACGCGCTTCCTACATGCTCGTTACATCTTTCTCCGTGCGAGCCCACTATCGCAGCCCTGTTCGGACGCGCCCCCGCCGCCGGGCCCGCCCGGGTGCGGCCCGCTCACGCGCCGGCGACGAGGGTGAGCCCGAGCACGATCATGGTGGCGGCGACGAGGCCGTCCAGGACGCGCCAGGCGACGGGCCGGGTCAGGAAGCGGCCGAGGTGACGGGCGCCGAAACCGAGCGCGGCGAACCAGCACAGGCTGGCGAAGGCGGCACCGAGGCCGAAGGTCCAGCGCAGCGGGCCGCGGTCGGCGGCGACCGAGCCCAGCAGGAAGACGGTGTCGAGGTAGACGTGCGGGTTGAGCCAGGTCAGCGCGAGGCAGGTGAGCACCGCCCGCCGCCGTGAGCCGGCCGCGTGGCCGTCCGTCGGCAGCGCGCCGCCCGGCCGGAACACCCGCCGGGCGGCCAGTGCGCCGTAGCAGAGCAGGAACGCGCCCCCGACCCAGGCCACCACGGTCAGCGCCTCTGGCCAGGCCACCACCACCGCGCCGACCCCGCCCACGCCGAGCGCGATCAGGACGGCGTCGGACAGTGCGCAGATGCCCACCACGGAGAGGACGGCGTCGCGGCGGATGCCCTGGCGCAGGACGAAGGCGTTCTGGGCGCCGATGGCGACGATGAGCGAGAGGCCGGTGCCGAAGCCGGCGGCCGCGGCGGACAGAGCGTTGGTCATGGCGTCGACGCTAAGCGAGGCGATCACCGGGCGTACAGCTAAAGATTCTTACGTATCCTTAGCAGTCCTGATGAGAACTCCTGATGTGAACTCCTGATGCAAGGGGGAGGGGCGGACGTGACGACGGGTACGGCCGCGGTGCTCGCGGATCTGCCGCTGGACCAGGTGCGCACCCTGCTGGCCGTGGTGGACGAGGGCACGTTCGACGCGGCCGCCGCCGCGCTGCACGTGACGCCGTCCGCGGTCAGCCAGCGGGTGAAGGCGCTGGAGCAGCGCACCGGGCGGGTACTGCTGCTGCGCACCAAGCCGGTGCGCCCCACGGAGTCCGGCGCGGTGCTGGTGCGGCTGGCCCGGCAGGTGACCCGGCTGGAGCGGGACGCGTACGCGGAGCTGGGGCTGAGCGGTGCCGGGGAGCCGACCCGGGTCTCCGTGGCCGTCAACGCGGACTCGCTGGCGACCTGGTTCCTCGGCGCCCTCACCCGGGTGTCCCAGGAGCCCCGGCTCTGTTTCGAACTGCGCCGCGAGGACGAGGACCACACGGCGGCCCTGCTGCGCGAGGGCGTGGTGATGGCCGCGGTGACCTCCTCGCCGGATCCGGTGCCGGGCTGCACGGTCCGCTCTCTGGGCCGGATGCGCTACCGGCCCTGCGCGGCCCCCGGCTTCGCCGCCCGGCACCTGGACGGGCCGCTGCCGGAGGTGCTCGCCGAGGCGCCGGTGGTGGTCTTCGACCGGCGGGACGACTTCCAGGACGGCTTCGCGCGGCGGCTGGGGCTCGGCGGCGCCGGCGCGGGGCGGCACTACGTGCCGACCTCGGAGGGCTTCGTGGAGGCGGTGGCCGCCGGGCTGGGCTGGGGCATGGTGCCCGAACCGCAGGCCGATCCCCTGCTGCGCGCCGGCCGGCTCGTCGACTTCGCGCCGGAGCGGGCCGTCGACGTGCCGCTGTACTGGCAGCAGTGGAAGCTCGACTCCCCCGCGCTGGCGGCGGTGGCCGATGCGGTGGTGTCGGCGGCGGCCGCGTCGCTGCGGAGCTGACGGCCCGGCAGGAACCGGGCGCGGCCCGGTGGGCGCCCCCGGTTTCACACCGCTGTCGACAGGTCACCCGAAACGGAGTAAGGGATTCACGAGGGCACGACTCGATTCGATCGCAGGTGACTTCTGATGGACAACTGGCGCGAGCACGCCGCGTGCCGCACGGAGGACCCCGACCTGTTCTTCCCGATCGGCACCACCGGTCCGGCCCTGTTGCAGACCGAGCAGGCGAAGGCGGTCTGCCGGCGCTGCCCGGTCCAGGAGCAGTGTCTGCGGTGGGCGCTCGACACCGGCCAGTCGCTCGGCGTCTGGGGCGGGACCAGCGAGACGGAGCGCCGCGCGCTCAAGCGCCGCGAGGCGGCACGCCGGCGCTCGGGGTGAGCGCCGGACCACGCTGAGCGCCGCCGGCCGGTGCGGCGCGGTGAAGCCCCGGGGACGTCCCCGGGGCTTCACCGCTCAGGCGGTCTGCCGTGCGGCGGCCCGGCCCGCCGCCCTCCCCGAGAACAGGCACCCGCCGAGGAAGGTGCCCTCCAGCGCGTTGTAGCCGTGCACGCCGCCACCGCCGAAGCCGGCCACCTCGCCGGCCGCGTACAGCCCTTCGACCGGCGTGCCGTCGGCGCCCAGGGCGCGGGAGTCGAGGTCGGTCTGGATGCCTCCGAGGGTCTTGCGGGTGAGGATGTGCAGCTTGACCCCGATGAGCGGGCCCGCCGCCGGGTCGAGGACGCGGTGCGGGGTGGCGACCCGGCCGAGGCGGTCGCCGATGTAGCGTCGGGCGTTGCGGATCCCCTGCACCTGGGCGTCCTTGGCGTACGGGTTGGCCATCTGGAGGTCCCTGGCCTCGATCTGACGCCTGATCGAGGCGGCGTCCAGGAGCGGTTTGCCGGTGAGTCCGTTCATCCGGTCGACCAGTTGCTCCAGGTCGGGCGCGGTCACGAAGTCGGCGCCCTTGCGCAGGAACGCGTCCACCGGACCGGGGGCGCCCTTGCCGAGCACGCGTTCGCGCAGGAACCCGGCGCGGTCCTTGGCGGTGATGTCCGGGTTCTGCTCGGAGCCGGAGAGGGCGAACTCCTTCTCGATGATCTTCTGGGTGAGGATGAACCAGGAGTGGTCGTGGCCCGCGAGGTCCTCGGCGGTGCGCAGGTGCCGGAGCGTGCCGAGGGTGTCGTAGCCCGGCAGGTACGGAGAGGGCAGGCGGCGGCCGAGGGCGTCGAACCACAGGGACGACGGACCGGGCAGGATGCGGATGCCGTGGCCGGGCCAGATCGGGTCCCAGTTGCGCAGGCCCTCGGTGTAGTGCCA
Organism: Streptomyces sp. NPDC032940; assembly: GCF_040636935.1. Lineage (NCBI taxonomy): Bacteria > Bacillati > Actinomycetota > Actinomycetes > Kitasatosporales > Streptomycetaceae > Streptomyces > Streptomyces sp. NPDC032940. The sequence goes on from NZ_JBEZVJ010000035.1 coordinate 37,188, forward strand.
CATCCGGTCGCGGTTGACCAGGCGGACGCCGGCCTCGGCGCTGATATCCAGCATCCGCCCGTCGACGTAGGCGGGGACGCCGGTGACCATCTCGGCGGGCGGGGTGCCGAGGCGCTCGGGCCAGTGGCGGCGGACGATGTCGTGGTTGGCGCCGATGCCGCCGGAGGTGACGACGACGGCCTGGGCGGTGAGTTCGAACTCGCCGGCCGTGTCGCGGCTGGAGGCGACGCCGCGGGGTGAGTCGTCGGGGACGAGGACCGTACCGCGCACGCCGCGCGCGGTGCCGCCCTCGACGAGCAGTTGGTCGACGCGGTGACGGTGGTGGAAGGTGAGCAGCCCGTCGCGTGCAGCCTGCTGCGCGTACCGCACGAACGGTTCGACGACTCCGGTGCCGGTGCCCCAGGCGATGTGGAAGCGGGGCACCGAGTTGCCGTGCCCGCCGGCCGTGAGGTCGCCGCGCTCGGCCCAGCCGACGGTGGGCAGGAAGGTGATGCCGTGCCCCGCCAGCCAGGACCGCTTCTCCCCCGCCGCCCACTCGACGTACGCCTTCGCCCAGCGCACCGCCCAGGAGTCCTCGTCCTCGGTGCGGTCGAAGCCGGCGCTGCCCTGCCAGTCGCTCCAGGCCAGGTCGAAGGAGTCCTTGACGCCGAGCCGCCGCTGCTCCGGGGAGTCCACGAGGAAGAGGCCGCCGAAGGACCAGAAGGCCTGTCCGCCGAGGTTGGCCGCGTTCTCCTGGTCGACCAGCGCGACCCGGCGGCCCCGGCTGGTCAGCTCGTGTGCCGCGACCAGGCCCGCGAGGCCCGCTCCGACCACGATGACGTCGGCGTCCATGGCGACCGTCCCTTCCTCCTCCGTGCGGTCACGGAGTGTTCTCGGTGGTGATGTCGGTGGTGATGTCAGACGTGGTGCCAGAGGTGTTCCCGGTGTGGTCCGGGGCGGTGCCGCCGGGGCCGTCGGCCGGGGTGCCGCCTGCGTCGGTGAGCAGGGCGGTGAGCAGCCGGCCCAGCCAGCGGCGCGCGTGCTCGGCGTCCCGGTCGAGCAGCAGCTGGGTGGTGACGCCGTCGTAGGCGGCGACCACGGCGTGCGCGGCGGACTCGGCGTCGCCCAGCACTGCGGGCAGCGGGGTGCGCGCGTGCGCCCGGGCGAGACGGTCGGCGATCGCGCGGCGCAGCCGCGCCCGGTGCTCCAGCAGGGTCCGCGCCACCTCCGGGTCGCGGGCCGCGTGCACCAGGAAGTCCGTCTTGACGAGGAGCCAGTCCCGGTCCAGCAGCAGCACCTCGGTGACGCGCTCCACGGCGGCCCGCACGTCCAGGTCCGGCCCGTCGAGGGCGAGCGCGTCGGAGACCTGGTCCGCGATCAGCTCGGCCCGTTCGCGGTAGAGGGCGAAGAACAGCTCGTCGAGGCTGGCGAAGTTCGAGTAGAAGGCGCCCCGGCTGTAGCCGGCCGCCTCGCAGACCTCCTCGATGGGCACCCGGCCGAAGCCCTTGGCGGCGAACACCGCGAAAGCCGCGTCCAGGAGCTTGGCGCGGGTCTGCGCGCGCCGCCTGGTCACGCGCCCGTCCGTCGCCCGCACCGCCATGCCCCGCACCACCCTCCGCGTCGTCCCGCGCGACGTCCTCCGCCGTTGGATACGGAAACGTATCGGATACATCAGCGTATCGAAAGACCCCGGACACACTTAGAACGTCTATTCGAATACGCGGTACGCTGGTCGCATGACCAGGCACCTCCAGGGATCCCTCTTCGACCAGACGGACGAGGTCCGGCTCGGCTCACTCGGCGGGCTGCACCGCACGGTGCTCGGCGCGGGCGCCTGGATCGACGTGCTGCCCGGGTGGCTGAGCGGCGCCGACGCACTGTTCGAACGGCTGGCGGCCGAGGTCCCGTGGCGGGCCGAGCGACGGGCGATGTACGACCAGGTGGTCGACGTGCCCCGCCTGCTCGCCTTCTACGGCGCCGGCGACCCGCTGCCCGACCCGGTGCTCGACGAGGCCCGGGACGCGCTGTCCGCGCACTACGCCGAGGAACTGGGCGAGCCGTTCACGACGGCCGGCCTGTGCCAGTACCGCGACGGCCGGGACAGCGTCGCCTGGCACGGCGACCGGATCGGGCGGGGCGCCAGCCGGGACACCATGGTCGCCATCCTCTCGGTCGGCGCACCCCGTGACCTGCTGCTGCGCCCGGCGGGCGGGGGCGGTGACACGGTGCGCCGGCCGCTGGGCCACGGCGACCTGATCGTGATGGGCGGCTCCTGCCAGCGCACCTGGGAGCACTGCGTCCCCAAGAGCGCCCGCGCCGCGGGCCCTCGGATCAGCGTCCAGTTCCGTCCGCACGGGGTGCGTTGAGCGTCGGGCACCCACCGCGTCTGGTTGGCTGTCCCCCGTCGGCAGCCACCTGGGAATGCGGGGACACTGATGCGCGCGGACGTGCGGCACGTCGCGGAGGGCACCTACCTGGTGCACGGGAGCAACACGAACTGGGTCGTCCTCACCGAGGGCGACGCGGTGACCCTGATCGACACCGGCTACCCCGGTGACCGGCAGCTCCTGCTCGACTCCCTGGCACAGATCGGGAGTTCGCCCGAGGCGGTGACGGCCGTGCTGATCACCCACGCCCACAACGACCACCTGGGCTCGGCCGAGTACCTGCGCTCCGCCCACGGCACCCCCGTCCTCCTCCACGAGGCCGAAGTGCCGCACGCGCGGCGGGACTTCCTCCAGCAGGTGTCGGTCGGCGAGGTGCTGCGCAACAGCTGGCGGCCGGGCGTCCTGCCCTGGATGGCGCACGTGCTCCGCTCCGGCGGCACCCGGCAGCACCCGGTGACCGCGCCCGCCCCCTTCCCCGCGGACGGCCCGCTCGACCTGCCCGGCCGGCCCGTGCCGGTGCACACCCCCGGGCACACCGACGGGCACTGCGTCTACCACCTGCCGGACGCGGGCGTGGTCGTCTCCGGCGACGCGCTGGTCAGCGGGCACGCCATCTCACGCGTGCGGGGACCCCAGCTGCTGCCCCGCATGTTCGACCACGACCGGGAGCGCACCGCGGCGTCCCTCGACATCATCGCGGGGCTCGACGGCGACGTGCTGCTGCCCGGCCACGGACCCGTCCACCGCGGACCGGTGAAGGACGCCGCGCGACTGGCCCGGGAACGGACGTCCTAGAGTTCGGGCCATGGCCTTGCAGATCAGTGCCACCAATCCGGAGCACCCGGCGCTCCTGCTCGAACTGCCGTGGCAGCTGCCGCTGGAGGAGTGGCCCGAGGAGTACCTCGTGCCGCTACCCCGCGGCATCTCCCGCCACGTGGTGCGCTACGCGCGGGCCGGTGACGAGGTGATCGCCGTCAAGGAGCTCGCCGAGCGGCCCGCGCTGCGCGAGTACGGGCTGCTGCGCGACCTGGACCGGCTGGCCATCCCCGCGGTGGACGCCCTCGGTGTGGTCACCGGCCGCACCGACGGCGCCGGTGAGCCGCTGGAGCCGGTGCTGATCACCCGGCACCTCGGCGGCTCCATGCCGTACCGGTCGATGTTCGAGACGACGCTGCGCCCGGCGACCATGCACCGTCTGATGGACGCGCTCGCGGTGCTGCTGGTCCGGCTGCACCTGGCCGGGTTCGCCTGGGGCGACTGCTCGCTGTCCAACACGCTCTTCCGGCGCGACGCGGGTGCCTACGCCGCCTACCTGGTGGACGCCGAGACCGGCGAGCTGCACCCGCGGCTGAGCGACGGGCAGCGCGACTACGACCTCGACCTGGCCCGGGTGAACATCAGCGGCGAACTGCTCGACCTGGAGGCGTCCGGGGCGCTGCACCCGTCCGTCGACGCGGTGGAGTTCGGCCGGGAGATCTGCGCGCGCTACGGCCGGCTCTGGGAGGAGCTGACCCGCACCTCGGTCTACCCGGCGGGCAAGCACCACTACATCGAGCGCCGCATCCGGCGGCTCAACGACCTCGGTTTCGACGTGGCCGAGATGCAGATCGAGCACGCCTCGCACGGCGACACGGTCACCTTCGTGCCCAAGGTCGTCGACGCGGGCCACCACCAGCGCCAACTGCTGCGCCTGACGGGCCTGGACGCCGAGGAGAACCAGGCCCGGCGGCTGCTCAACGACCTGGAGAGCTGGATGGCCACCCAGGACGACTACGCCCCCGGCGACCCCCTCGGCGCCCGCCCGGAGGTCCTCGCCCACCGCTGGGTGCGGGAGGTGTTCCGGCCGACCGTGCGGGCGGTGCCGGTGGAACTGCGGGGCGCGATGGACCCGGCGGAGATCTACCACGAGCTGCTGGAGCACCGCTGGTACCTGTCCGAGCGGGCCCAGCACGACATCGGCCTGGACACCGCGGTCCGGGACTACCTCGCCAACGTCCTGCCGAAGGCCCGGGAGACGCTCCAGCCGACGTCGGACTGAGGCACCCGGGCCCGCCGGATGCCGGTCAGGCGTGCGGGACCACGGCCACCGGGCAGGCGGCGTGGTGCAGGACGCCGTGTGCGACCGAGCCGATCCGGGCTCCGACGGCGGTGCGGCGGGCACGGCGGCCGACGACGACCATCTGGGCGTTCCCGGCCGCCGTCAGCAGTACCTGTCCCGCGCTGCCCATCTCCACGTGTTCGACGACGGGGACGTCCGGGAAGCGCTCGCGCCACGGCGCGAGGGCCTCGCCGAGGGCCTTGTGCTCGTACTGCTCCAGACCCCCGGCCTCGTCGGCGAGCCGCATCGAGCCCGGGCTGTAGGTGAACACCGTGGGCAGGGTCCAGGCCCGCACGGCCCGCACGGTGGCGCCGCGCGCCGCGGCGGCCTCGAAGGCGAAGCCGATCACGTCGGCGCTGTCCTCCGGCTCCCCCTGCTGGCCGACGACGATCTCGCGTCCCGCGGCCTCCGCCGCCGCCTCGTCCCCGGCCCGTACGAGGACGACGGGCCGGGGCGCCTCGGCGATCACCTGCTGGCCGACGGAGCCGAGCAGGAAGCCGACGACCGCTCCGTGGCCGCGGGAGCCCAGCACCAGGGTCTGCGCGTCGGCCGCGGCGGCGAGCAGCGCGGCGACCGCGTCGTCGGCCTCGGTGACGTCGGTGGACACCGTGAGGTCCGGGTGCCGCTCGGTGACGGTACGGACCGACTCGGCGACCGAGTCCCGGATCCAGCGCTCCTGCGCGTCCCGGTCCCCGACGCCGGCCGTCTCCGGCTCGGCGCGCCAGGCGTGCACGACGTGCAGCGGGGCACTCCGGCGAACCGCCTCCCTGGCGGCCCAGGCCAGTGCGGCCAGGCTCTCCTCGGATCCGTCCACCCCTGCCGTGATCGGGCGCGTCATGCGGGTCCCCTCCTGTGTCGCGGTCACGTCCATGGGCCCAGTGTTCCCCACGCCGGGCGCCGGCCGGGCACGGCGTCCCTCCGTCGCCCCCGCCGGCCCGAGCGGGACGGGGCGAACGAACCTACGATGGGTCGCAGGCCGGTGCGGTGACGGGGACGCCGTGCCGTCGATCCGGCCGTTCGACTGGGGGACGTATGGCACAGGCGGACGGGGCGACACGGACCGTCATCATGACCGTGGACGACGATCCGGGGGTCTCCCGCGCCGTCGCCCGTGACCTGCGGCGTCGCTACGGCGCGTCGTACCGGGTCGTGCGCGCGGAGTCCGGCGCGTCGGCGCTGGAGGCGCTGCGCGAACTCAAACTGCGCGGGGACCTGGTGGCGGTGATCCTCGCCGACTACCGGATGCCGCAGATGAACGGCATCGAGTTCCTCGAGCAGGCCCTCGACGTGTACCCGGGGGCCCGGCGGGTGCTGCTCACCGCGTACGCCGACACGAACGCGGCCATCGACGCGATCAACGTGGTCGACCTGGACCACTATCTGCTCAAGCCGTGGGACCCGCCGGAGGAGAAGCTCTATCCGGTCCTCGACGACCTGCTCGCGGCGTGGCGCACCGGGGACCACCGGCCGGTGCCCAGCACCAAGGTCGTCGGGCACCGCTGGTCGGCGCGCTCCTCGGAGGCCCGCGAGTTCCTCGCCCGCAACCAGGTGCCCTACCGCTGGTACTCCTCGGACGAGCCGGAGGGGCGGCGGCTGCTGGCGGCCGCCGGGCAGGACGGGCAGCGGCTGCCGGTGGTGATCACGCCGGACGGCACGCCGCTGGTGGAGCCGGAGGCGCCGGAGCTCGCGGCCCGGGTGGGGCTGGCGACGACGCCGGAGGCCGAGTTCTACGACCTGGTGGTGGTCGGCGGCGGCCCGGCCGGGCTCGGCGCGGCCGTCTACGGGGCCTCGGAGGGGCTGCGGACGGTGCTGGTGGAGCGGTCGGCGACCGGCGGGCAGGCCGGGCAGAGCTCCCGCATCGAGAACTACCTCGGCTTCCCCGACGGCGTGTCCGGCGGACAGCTCACCGAGCGGGCCCGGCGGCAGGCCGCCAAGTTCGGCGCGGAGATCCTCACGGCGCGGGAGGTGACGGGTCTGGAGGCCAACGGGGCGGCGCGGACCGTACGGTTCTCGGACGGCTCGGCGGTCGCCGCGCACAGCGTGATCCTGGCGACCGGAGTCTCCTACCGGCAGCTCCCCGCGCCGGGCACGGAAGAACTCACCGGCTGCGGGGTGTTCTACGGCTCGGCGCTGACCGAGGCCGCGGCCTGCCAGGACCACGACGTGTACATCGTGGGCGGCGCCAACTCGGCCGGGCAGGCGGCGATGTACCTGTCCCGGGGCGCCAAGTCGGTGACGCTGCTGGTGCGCGGCGGCTCGCTGGCCGCGTCGATGTCGCACTACCTGATCCAGCAGATCGAGGACACGCCCAACATCCGGGTGCGCTGCGGCACGGTCGTCGAGGGCGCGCACGGCGACGGGCACCTGGAGCGGCTGACGCTGCGCGACGCGACGAGCGGCGCCACCGAACTCGTCGACGCGCAGTGGCTGTTCGTGTTCATCGGCGCGGCCCCGCTGACCGACTGGCTGGACGGCACCGTGCTGCGCGACGAACGCGGCTTCATCCTGGCCGGACCCGACCTCACCCCCGACGGGCGGCCGCCGGCGGGCTGGGAGCTGGACCGGCCGCCGTACCACCTGGAGACCAGCGTCCCGGGCGTGTTCGTGGCGGGCGACGCCCGCGCCGAGTCCGCGAAGCGGGTCGCGTCCGCCGTCGGGGAGGGTGCCATGGCCGTGATGCTCGTCCACCGTTACCTGGAGCAGTCGTGAGCGGGCGGCCGATGCCGTGCAGCCCCCGGGAGATCGGGGAGCTGTTCCTCTTCGAGAAGCTGTCCCCCGAGCAGCTGGGCCGGCTGTGCGCCGAGGGCCGGGTGGAGGTGTTCGAGCCCGGTCCGGTGTACGCCGAGGGCGATCCCGCGACCTGCTTCTACGTGATGCTCGAGGGCACGGTCGTGCTCTCGCGCCGGGTCGGCCGGGACGACGTGGAGACCAACCGGACCTCGCAGCGCGGGGTGTACGCGGGCGCGATGCAGGCGTACGTGGGCGACCGGGTGCCGCAGGTCTACAACAACTCGATGCGGGTCACCGAGCCGACGCGGTTCTTCGTGCTGCCGGCGGACACGTTCGCGGCCGTGATGCGCGAGTGGTTCCCGATGGCGGTGCATCTGCTGGAGGGGCTGTTCTTCGGGTCGAAGAGCACCCAGCGGGCCATCGGCCAGCGGGAGCGGCTGCTGGCGCTCGGTTCGCTGTCCGCGGGGCTCACGCACGAGCTCAACAACCCGGCGGCGGCGGCCGTGCGCGCCACGTCGACACTGCGGGAGCGGGTGGCGAAGATGCGGCACAAGCTGGCCGTCATCGCCGAGGGCCCGTTCTCCCGGGACGCGCTGGCCGGCCTCATCGAGATCCAGGAGCGCACGGCCGAGCGGGTCGCGAAGGCGCCGTCGCTGAGCCCGCTGGAGGCCGCCGACCGTGAGGACGCGCTCACCGACTGGCTGGAGGACCACGGCATCGAGCAGGGCTGGCAGCTCGCGCCGACGTTCGTGCAGGCCGGGCTGGACGCGGAGTGGCTGGACCAGGTCGCGGCGGCCGTGGACGCGGAGATCCTGCCGGGAGCGGTCGGCTGGCTCAACTACACCGTCGAGACCGAGCTGCTGATGAACGAGATCGCGGACTCCACGGCCCGCATCTCGCACCTGGTGGACGCGGCCAAGCAGTACGCGCAGCTGGACCGGGCGCCCCACCGGACCGTGGACGTCCATGAACTCCTCGACAGCACGCTGCTGATGCTGTCGGGCAAGATCGGCCCCCGGATCGAGGTCGTCAAGGAGTACGACCGCACGGTCCCGGACGTCCCGGCCTATCCGGCCGAGCTGAACCAGGTGTGGACCAACCTGATCGACAACGCGGTCTCCGCCATGCACGGCGCGGGCGGCGAGGGCACGCTGACCGTGCGGACCGCGCTGGTCCACGACCGGCTGCTGGTGGAGTTCCGCGACACCGGCACGGGTATCGATCCGGAGATCCGGGAGCGGATCTTCGACCCGTTCTTCACCACCAAGCCGGTGGGCGAGGGCACCGGGCTCGGCCTGGACATCTCCTGGCGGATCGTGGTCGACAAGCACCACGGCACCCTCCGGGTCGACTCCGTGCCGGGAGACACCCGTTTCCAGGTCCTCCTCCCGCTCACCGCGGCCGTATCCGAACCGACCGAGGAGCCGGCATGACCCGTGACACCGTCATCGACCCCACCGTCCCGCCGAGCGGCACCGGCTGCGCCGAGTGCGAGGCGGCGGGCGGCTGGTGGTTCCACCTGCGGCGCTGCGCGGCCTGCGGCCACGTCGGCTGCTGCGACAGCTCGCCCGGGCAGCACGCGACCGGCCACTACCGGGACACCGGGCACCCGGTGGTGCAGAGCTTCGAGCCGGGCGAGGACTGGTTCTGGGACTACGCGACCGAAGAGGTGCGGCAGGCGGGGCCCGGCCTCGCCCCGCCGGGCAGTCATCCCGGGGACCAGCCCGTCCCGGGGCCCGCGGGCCGGGTCCCGGCGGACTGGGCCGCCACGCTGCGACGCTGACCGCGCGCGGCCGGCATCGCCCGCCGGTGGGGCCGGGTCCGTCGTCACCGGCGCGTGTCAGGATGGGCGGCGTGGCACAGACCTCACTCACCAGCCCACTCGTCGGCCGCGAGGACGAACTCGCGCGTCTCACCGGCGCGCTGGAGCGCACCCGCGCCGGTGAGGCCTGCGCGGTGCTCGTCGCCGGGGACGCCGGGGTCGGCAAGACCCGGCTGCTGGACGAGGTCGCCGCGCGGGCGGCCGCGGCCGGGACCACCGTGCTCACCGGGCACTGCGTCGACCTGGGCGACGTGGGACTGCCGTATCTGCCGTTCACCGAGATCCTCGGCACGCTCGCCGCCGACGAGCGGTACGCCGGCGTGTCGGCCGCACACCCGGTGACCCGGCGGCTGCTCGGGGGCGGCCCGCAGGACGACGCCGGCGCCCCGCGCTCGCGGCTGGCGCTCTTCGAGGCCGTGGCCGCCCTGCTGACCGAACTCGCGGACGTCGCCCCGCTGCTGCTGGTCCTGGAGGACCTGCACTGGGCCGACCAGTCCTCGCGCGACCTGCTGAGGTTCCTGCTCGGACGGGGCGTGCTCCAGCAGGACCGCATCGCGGTGTTCGCCTCGTACCGGGCGGACGACCTGCACCGCCGCCACCCGCTGCGCCCGCTGCTCGCCGAGCTGGTGCGGCTGCCCGCCGTGGAGCGCCTGGAACTGCGGCCCCTGCCGGACGCCGATGTGGCCCGGCTGGTGCGCGCGCTGCGGAAGCGGCCGCTGCCGGACACCACCGTGCACCGGATCGTCGAACGGGCCGAGGGCAACGCCTTCTACGCGGAGGAACTGGTCGCGGCCACGGACACACCCGCCGTGGGTGTGCCCAGCGGTCTGGCCGACGTCCTGCTCATCCGCTTCGAGCAGCTGTCCGACACCGCCCAGCAGGTGCTGCGCACCGCCGCCGTCGCCGGGCGCCGCGTGGACCACGATCTGCTGCGGGACGCCGTCGGGCTGCCCGAGGCGGAGCTGGAGTCTGCGCTGCGCGAGGCCGTGGAGCGGCAGTTGCTCGTCTCCGGCGAGGGGAACACGTACAGCTTCCGGCACGCCTTGGCGCGCGAGGCCGTCTACGCCGATCTCCTGTCGGGTGAACGGGCCCGGCTGCACGGCGCGTTCGCCCGGCTGCTCGCCGGCCCGGGCCGCCGGCCGGGCGGCGCCGCCGAGCGCGCCCACCACTACCGCGAGAGCCACGATCTGCCCGAGGCCCTGGCCGCCTCGCTGGAGGCCGCCGACCACGCCCAGCGCGTCGGCGCACCGGCCGAGGAGCTGCGGCACCTCGAGGCGGTCCTGGACCTGTGGCCGGCGGTCGACGCCGCCGCCCGCCCGGCCGGCCCCGACGCGGTGACGCTGACCCTGCGCGCCTCCGCAGCCGCCGCGCACGCCGGGGAACTGCACCGCGCGGTCTCCCTGACCCGGTCCGCGCTGGCGGGCCTCGGTCAGGACGCGGACCTGGAACTGGCCGCCCGGGTCCGCTACACGCTCGCCGGGAACCTGCTGAGCGTCGACAACCTGTCGGCCGCCTACGCCCACAGCAGCGAGGCCCTCGACCTGATCCCCGCCGAGCCGCCGTCGTCGACGTGGGTGTGGGCCGCGGCCACACATGTGACGGCGGCCCGGCACGTCGGGGAGAACGAGACGGCGCTGCGGGTCGCCCGGCGGGCCCTGCGGGCCGCGGAGGATCTGGAGGTCACCGACGCGCGCGCCGATCTGCTGATCTCCCTGACGAGCCTGGAGGGCGGCAACCGGTCCACGCCGGCGGGCCGTGAGCGGCTCCTCGAGGCCCGTGAGCTGGCCCGGCGGGCGGGCAACGCTCCGGTGGAGCTGCGCGCGCTGTTCAACCTGGCCATCGGCAGCTTCGAGTCCGGTGATCCGGAGAAGTGCCTGCACTGGGCGTCGGAGGGGCTGGACCGGGCCCGCCGCTCCGGGCTGCTGTCCTCGCCCTATCCACGCGAGATGCGGTATCTGCGGCTGCTGGTGCGGTACACGCTGGGCCACTGGGACGAGGTGCTGCGCGAGTCCGCCGAGCAGGCCAGGGTGCGGCCGGCCGCGGGCGGGCACACCCTCGGCCCCGAGCTGTACGTGACGCTGGCGCGGGGCGACTTCTCGGCGGCCGAACGGGCCCGGGGCCTGCTGGAAGGGCCGTTCGACTGGATGGCACGGCTGGTGGCCGGGCTCGTGCTGACCGACGCGGCGGGGCTGCGCGGGGACCCGGAGGAGGCCGTGCGATGGATGCGGTCCACCGTGGAGGAGCTCACCGAGGCGGGTACGCGGCCCGCCGTGACCGTGCGGCTCGCCGGCCTCGCGCTGTCCGCGGTCGCCGACACCGTGACCGGACTGCGCCGGGCCGGGGACGAGGCCGCGGCGGCCCGCTGGACGCGGACGGCGTCCGAGCTGCTGGCCGAGGCCCGCTGGTCCGCCCGGCACGGCTTCGACGACCTCCCCCAGGGCCCGGAGGGCCAGGCGTGGCGGGCGCGGGCGGAGGCCGAGTGGTCGCGGATCTCGGCCGCCGCGCCCGACCCGGCGCCCTGGGAGCGGGCGGTGGCCGCCTTCGCGTACGGCGATCCCTACGAGCGGGCGCGGTGCCGGCTGCGGCTGGCCGAGGCCCTGCTGGCGGCCGGCCGCCGCGAGGAGGCGGCCGCCGAGGCCGACGCCGTACGCCGGGAGGCCGACCGGCTCGGAGCAACGCTGCTGCGTGAGCGGCTCGACGACCTGGCCCGCCGCGGCCGGCTCACGGATCCGCAGCCGGCCGCCGCAGCCGCGGTGCTGACCCCTCGTGAGCAGGACGTGCTGCGCCTCCTCGCCCTCGGGCACAGCAACCGGCAGATCGGCGAGAAGCTGTTCATCAGCGCCAAGACGGCGAGCGTCCACGTCTCCAACATCCTCGCCAAGCTGAGCGCGTCGAGCCGTACGGAGGCGGTCGCGGTCGCCTACCGGCAGGGGCTGGTCGCCGCGGAGCCGACCGCCCCCAACTGACCTCGGCCGGCGCGGGAACCCCGGCCCGCCGGGGGACGTTGTCCGGGCACCCCGACTCCCACGGCGGACCACGACACAGGGCGGCACAGGATGAGCGAGTTGGTCCCGGGCGGCAACGTACCCCTGCCGGGCGGTCCCGTGCTCCTGCGGGTGCCCGGCGGGCTGGACGTGTCCGCCCTCATCACGGACGACGGCGGCACGGTGGGCGGGGACGGCGACTTCGTCTTCTACAACCAGCCCGACGCTCCCGGCACCCGGCTGCGGGACGGCACGCTCACCGTCGACCCGCGGCGGCTGCGCGCCGGCGCCACGCGGGTGACGGTGGCCGTCAGCCCCGCCGTCCCCGGCGCGCTCCTGAGCGACTCCCCCTCGCCCGCCCTGCACGTGACCGACGCGGCCGGCCGCACGCTCGCCCGGTTCTCCCCGCCCCGCCCGCGCCGGGAGACCGTGCTGCTGCTCGCGGAGCTGTACCGGCGCGGCGAGGGCTGGAAGCTGCGCGCTCTCGGCCAGGGGTACGCGGACGGACTGGCCGGTCTCGCCCGGGACTTCGGGGTGGCGATCGTGGACGACGCCGAGGACTCCGGGACGCTCGCGCCGCCGCCCGCCGACCCGGACGGCTTCCTGGAGCTGGTCAACTCGGCCCGTGCGGCGGCCGGTTCCCGGCCCGTCGCGGCCGACGCCCGCCTCACCTCCGCGGCCCGCGCGCACGCCGGTGCCATGGCCGCCGGGGGTGCGCTGAGCGTGGAGACCCGGGACGGCGTCTCGGTCCACCAGCGCGTCGTCCTGGCCGGGTACGCGTATCTCACCGTCGGCGAGCACCTGGTCTCCGGTCCGCGCACGCCCGCCGAGTTCGTCGGCCACTGTCTGCGCACCGAGGGCGCCCGGCGCACCCTGCGGGAGGCCGCCTTCACGCACGCCGGCTGGGGACACGTCACCGGCGGGCCCTCGGGCGACACGTACTGGACGGTCCTGTGGGCCGTGCCGCTGACGCCGGACGGCCTGGACCGCGCGACGGGCGAGGTCGTCGAGCTCACCAACCGGGAGCGGGCCCGCGCCGGACTGCCCGCACTGGCCGCCGACCCGCGCCTCACCACGGCCGCGCAGGCGCACAGCGCGGACATGGTGGCCCGGGACTTCTACTCGCACACCGACCCCGACGGCGGCGCGCCCTGGGACCGGGCCGCCGCGGCGGGCGCCACGCGGCGCACGGTCGGCGAGAACATAGCCTGCGGCCAGCGCTCCCCCGCCGAGGTGGTGGAGGGGTGGATGAACAGCCCCGGTCACCGCGCCAACATCCTGAAGACCGGCTTCACGCACATCGGGGTCGGACTGGCCGGCGGCGGCCGGGCGGGCATGTACTGGACCCAGCTGTTCGGCGGCTGACCGGCGCTCTCCCGGGCGCGGCGGGCCCTGCGGGGAACCTGTTGACCTTGGACACCCCGCGCGAAAGGCTGCGGGAGGTGTGGATCACCAGCCGCGCCGGAAGGATGACTGCCTTGATCGGGATCACGGAGATCGAAGCCGCGGCCGCACGGATCGCCGGCCATGTCGTACGCACCCCGACCGTGCCGAGCCCGGGGCTGACCGCGCTGCTCGGGGTCCCGGTCACCGCCAAACTGGAGCTGTTGCAGCGCACCGGGTCGTTCAAGGCGCGCGGCGCGACGGCGAAGCTGCTGTCGCTGACCGAGGCCGAGCGGGCCGCGGGTGTCGTGGCGGTCAGCGGCGGCAACCACGGTGTCGCCGTGGCGGTCATGGCCGCCGCCCTCGACGTGAAGGCCACCGTGGTCATGCCGCGTACGGCGCCGGCCCGTTCGGTGGAGGCCGCCGAGGATGCGGGCGCGCTGGTGCGGCTCACCGACGGCATGGACAGCGCCTTCGCACTGGTGACCCGGCTGCGGGAGGAGGGGCTGACGCTGGTCCACCCGTTCGACGACCCCGTGGTGATCGCGGGGCAGGGCACGGTGGGGCTGGAGTTCGCACGGGACGCCGGGGAGCTCACCGACGTGGTCGTGAGCATCGGCGGCGGCGGGCTGATCGCGGGCGTGGCGGCGGCCTTGCGCGCGCTCCGTCCGGAGGTGCGGATCTGGGGCGTGGAGACGGCGGGGGCCGAGGCCATGTCCCGGGCGCTGGCGGCGGGCGGACCGCTGCCGGTGCCGCTGTCGTCGGTCGTCACCACGCTCAGCGCCCCGTCCGTCTCTCAGTTGACGTACGACCATGTGTCCGCGCTGGTCACCGATGTGCTCGTGGTGTCCGACCGGGAGGCCGTCCAGGGGTCGCTCGAGCTCGCCGAGCACGCGAAGGTGTGGACCGAGCCGGCGGCCGGCTGTCTGCTGCCCGCGGCCCGGCGGGTGGCCGAGCGGGTGGGCGACGGGGCCCGGCTCGGGCTGGTGGTGTGCGGGGGCAATGCCACGACCGCCGGCATGACGGCCTGGGCGGACCGCTTCGGCCTGCGCTGAGGCGGGCGTTCCTGTGGGGGACGCGCGGGAGGGTCCGGAGGTGTTTCGCGCGCGCGTTGAACACACCCCGGTCCGCTCCCCGTACCTCTGGCTGGACCGACAGCCGGCGGCGCGAGCGAGGGATGTCCATGGGCAGGGCGCACGTCTCCACACACGACCTGGTCGCCGGACGGTACCGCCTGCTCGAGGTCTTCCACCGGGAGACGAACCGCGTCTGCTGGTCCGGTGAGGACACCGGGACGGGCCGTCCCTGCCTGGTGACGCAGGTCGGCCTCCCGGAGGAGCTCGCGGCCGAGGGCGCCCGCCGGGTGACCGGCCGGGTCGTGCGGTCCTGCGAGACGGTGCGGCTGCTCTGCCCGGACGGGGTGGCGGCGGTGGTCGAGGCGGTCGTGGAGCAGGGCGCCCTGTGGACGGTCACCGAGTGGGCGGGCGGCACACCGCTCGGTGGACTCCTGGCCGAGCAGGGCGCGTTCGACCCGGCGCGGGCGGCACGTGTGGGTCTGGGGCTGCTGGACGTGCTGGACGCGGCGCACGACCAGGGCGTCACGCACGGCGAGCTGAGCCCTGGGCAGGTCTTCGTGCGCGAGGACGACTCCGTGGTCGTCACCGGTTTCGGGCTGGCCGGTGCCACCCTCGTCCCGCGGCTCACCGCTCCCTCGTACGCCGCCCCCGAGCAGGCTCGCGACGAGCGGATCGGGCCCGCGGCCGACCTGTGGACGCTGGGCGCGATCCTCTACGCGATGGCGGAGGGCCGCCCCGCGTTCCGGGACCGGGGCAGGTCCGAGGCCACGCTGAAGGGTGTGGACCGGCTGCCGCTGCGCGGCCCGGTGCGGGCCGGTCCGCTCACCCAGGTCGTGCAGGGGCTGCTGCGCGGGAACGCGCGCGAGCGGCTGAGCCGCCCGGTGGTGCGCGAGGCCCTCACCCGCGTGCTGTCCCAGTCCCCCGGCGCCGCGCCGGCCCCGGCGTCCCGGTCCCGGCTGTGCGGCGCGCGCACAGCCGCGTGCCGTGCCGGGCGCCGGTGGAGCCGGACGGCGGTGGCGGGGACCGCGCTGGCCGGGGTGACCGTCGCGGTCGCCGTCCTCGCCGTCACCCACGGCCTGCCCGGCACGGGCGGCGACACCGGCGCCGGCGCGGGGCAGCGCCCCCCGTCCCCCGCCGCGCCGCCCGCCGACGCCACCGCGCCCGCCTCCCCCGCTCCCCGGCCGAGCGCGACACCGTCGCCGTCGCCCTCGCGGCCGGACGGCGTCGTGCCCGCGGGCTTCCGGCGCTACGAGGCGCCGGAGGGCTTCTCGGTGGCCCTGCCCGAGGACTGGCGGCGGCTGGACACCTCGCGCGTGCCGGGCGGGGCGTACCGGGTCGTCTTCGGGGCGTCCGGCGATCCGCGGACCCTCGCGGTCACCTACAGCGAGCAGGCGGGGGCGGACCCGGTGGCGGTCTGGCGCGACGACGTCGAACCCGGTCTGGAGCGGTCGGACGGGTACCGCAGGGTCGGCGGGATCCGCGCGACGACGTACCGGGGCCGCGAGGCGGCCGACATGGAGTGGCTGGCCGAGGCCGCCGGCGTCCGGGTGCGCACGTTCGGGCGCGGGTATCTGCTGGGCGGCGGGCGCAGCTTCTCGCTGCGCTGGACCACTCCGGCCGGCGACTGGGACGAGGCCGCCAACGAACGGGCGCTCGCCGCCTTCCTCGCGACGTTCCGCGAGGCGTCCGGGTGACCGGGGCCGCTCCCGGGTGCGCCCGTTTTCACCGCGCGCGGACGGGGACTCGCCGCGTATGGTGCAAATCGGATACACGATGATGACCGAGCAGGCCGGTCCCCGTGAGCTCGTCGACCATGTGGTGCGGGCCGAGCAGGTCGGTTTCGACTTCTCGGTGACCTCGGACCACTACTTCCCGTGGCTGCGCTCGCAGGGCCACGCTCCGTACGCGTGGAGCGTGCTGGGCGCCGCGGCGCAGGCGACGTCGCGCATCCCGTTGATGACGTACGTGACGTGTCCGACGTTCCGCTACCACCCGGCGGTGGTGGCGCAGAAGGCGGCGACGCTGGCGCTGCTGTCCGAGGGGCGGTTCCGGCTGGGGCTCGGCTCGGGCGAGAACCTCAACGAGCACGTGGTGGGCGGCGGCTGGCCGTCCGTGGACGTGCGCCACGAGATGCTCCGTGAGGCCGTGGAGATCATCAAGGCGCTCTTCGAGGGCGGCCACGTCAACCGTCGGGGCACGCACTTCGACGTCGAGTCGGCCCGGCTGTGGGACCTGCCGGACAGTCCGCCGCCCATCGGCGTGGCCGTCTCCGGGGAACGCTCCTGCCGGCTGGCGGGCGAGCTCGCCGACCTGGTGATCGCCACCGAGCCCAAGGCGGACCTGGTGGAGGCGTTCGACCGGCACGGCGGCCGGGGCAAGCCGCGCGTCGGCCAGCTGCCGGTCTGCTACGACCCGGACCGGGACGCCGCGATCGGGCGCGCCCACTCCCAGTTCCGCTGGTTCGGCAGCGGCTGGAAGGTCAACTCCGAGCTGCCGCACCCGGATTCGTTCGACGCGGCGACCCAGTTCGTCACACCGGAGGACGTCGCGGAGTCGATCCCCTGCGGCGACGACCCCGACGCGTTCGTGGAGGCCGTGCGTCCGTACGCGGAGGCCGGGTTCACCGAGGTCGCCCTGGTGCAGATCGGCGGCGAGTCCCAACCGGCGTTCCTGGACTGGTCGGAGAAGACCCTGCTGCCGGCCCTGCGCGACGCCCTGGGCTCCTGACGACGGGGGCCGACGGGGAATCACCCGGTTGCCGGAGCATCCCTCGGTGGATCGGGGTACTAGATGGCCCTACGTCTGTTCTCCCGGAGGCCCCTGCCGTGAAGTCCCTCGTGCACAAGACCCTGGTGGTGCAGCTCCAGACGGGCGACGCCGACCGTTTCCCGGTGCTCGCCCATCTGAGCTACGACCCGGCGGACCCGTTCGCCTTCACCATCGTGTTCAGCCACGACGGCCGGGTGCTGGCCCGCTGGACGCTGGACCGGGAGATGGTGGGCGAGGGCCTCGTCCGCCCGGTCGGGGTGGGCGACGTCCGGCTGCGTCCCGAGTCGCGCGGCATGTGGGAGGAACTGCGCATGGAGTTCCTCGGCGACCAGCGGCCCGACGGGGAGCGCCATCGCGCGGTCGTCTTCATGTGGGCGGCGGCGGTGACCGCGTTCCTGCAGGAGACCCACGAGGTGGTGCGGCCGGGCGAGGAAGAGGTGCACGTCGACGACTTCCTCGCGGAGCTGATGGCCGACGGCTGAGACGGCCGTCGGAGGCCCGTCAGCGCGAGGTGTGGCGGTACCGGGTCCACAGCGGGATCACGAACCAGCACAGCAGGTACCACAGCACCACGCCGGCGACCAGGTAGGGCACGAAGCCGTCATGGGTCGCCACGCGCAGGATCAGCAGCAGCGAGGAGGTCATGGTGACGAGCAGCAGCACCAGGCCGAGCAGGGTCAGCCGGGAGGCCCACCGCACCGCCTGGGGCTTCACACTGCGGCCGGAGACGAGGCGGTGCAGGGACACCGGCCCGATCAGCGCTCCGGTCGTCACGGCCCCGAGGACGACCGTCACCAGGTAGATCGTCTGGTTCACGTCCGACAGGTCGTCGTACTTCGGGGTGAACACGACGGTGAGCAGGAAGCCGAAGAGGATCTGCACACCCATCTGCGCGACGCGGACCTCCTGGATCAGCTCCGTCCACATCCGGTCCGCGCGCTCCTCCTCGGTCTCGTCGCGCCCCCGGCGCCGGCCCGGCTCCCCCGTCGTCCCCGCGTGCGTGTCCGCCATGGTTCCTCCCGCCTGCCGCCGCCTGGGTCCTCTTCCCTCTTCCCGCGTTCCCCGCGGTCAGACGCGGTGCGGGCGACGGTGTCCGGTTTGGGCGAACGGCGGACGGTTACACGGGCGGGACCCACACCGAGGCACAGGAGGATGGCGAAGGATGTCCGACACTCAGCTCACCGTGACGCTCAGTGGCGGCGGCGTCGACGACGCGCGGGCGGTCGTCCGTGCCCTGGAGGGGACCTTCGGGGCGCCCGACGGCCTCCCGGGGGACGAGCGGGCGACGGTGCGCACCGCGACCTTCAGCTCCCCGCCCTCCCCGCACGCCGATCCGGCGCCGTCGCGGGCGGACGCCGGTCTCTCGGCGCCGGTCACGGTCACCGTGCAGGGCACCCCGCAAGCGGTCGAAGCCGCGAGCAGGACGCTGACCGGCGCCTTCCCGACCCGGGACGAGGGCGCCGCCTCCGGCGACCAGGAGCGGGAACGTCAGCTGGTCCTGGTGCCGTGAGCGGTGCGGCGCGTCCCGCTGCCGTGAGGCGGCCGGAGCGCGCTACCAGCGGCCTTCGACCTGTTCCCTGATCCGGCGGTCGTAGAGCTCGCGGACCGCCGTGAGCGTCTCCTCGGTCAGCTCCGGCAGCCGTGCCGCGTCCGTGTTGGCGCGAGCCTGTTCGGGCGAACGGGCGCCGGGGATCACGGTGGTCACGCCGGGCTGCTGGACGACCCAGCGCAGCGCCAGCTGGGCCGGGGTGTATCCCTCGGGAGCGAGGGCGGCGAACTCGGCGGCGGCCTCCACACCGGTGGCGAAGTCGACGCCGGAGAAGGTCTCGCCCTGGTCGAACGCCTCGCCGTGCCGGTTGAAGTTGCGGTGGTCGTTCGCTGCGAAGACCGTGTCCTTGGTGTACTTGCCGGACAGCAGGCCCGAGGCGAGGGGCACGCGCGCGATGATGCCGACGCCGGCCTCCCGGGCGGCCGGCAGGACCTCGCGCAGGGGCTTCATGCGGAACGGGTTGAGGATGATCTGCACGCTCGCCACGTTCGGCCGGGCGATGGCGGTCAGCGCCTCCTCGCAGGTCTCGACGCTGACGCCGTACGCCTTGACGCGCTCCTCCTCGACCAGGGTGTCCAGGGCGTCGAACACCTCGTCGGAGGAGTACACCGTGGTCGGCGGGCAGTGGAGCTGCACCAGGTCGAGGACGTCGACGCCGAGGTTGCGCCGGGATCGGTCATTCCACTCGCGGAAGTTGTCGAGGACGTAGTTCTGCGGGATCTGCTCGGCGCGCCGGCCCATCTTCGTGGCGACCATGACGTGCAGGTCCGGCCTGCCGCGCAGGAAGGTCGCGATGGTCTCCTCGCTGCGGCCGTCACCGTAGACGTCGGCGGTGTCGAAGAAGGTCACGCCCGACTCGGCGGCCGCCTCCAGTACCGCGAGGGCCTCCTTGTCGTCGACGTCCCCCCAGTCGGCACCCAGTTGCCAGGTGCCGAGGCCGATCACCGATGCGTGCTGGTCCGACCTGTCGAAAGTGCGCTCGTCCATGCGGCCAGTCTGTCATCCCCGGCCCCACGGCCGCACCGGCGCCCGGCGGCCCCCGGGCAGAGGGTGATTCACCGGACGGCCGTCGGGTACCCGCGCGGCTCCGTCCGACGAACCGAAGGAGGAGAGACAGCGTGTCGCAGGTCGAGGAGTCCATCGAGGTCGGCGTGCCGGTCCGTACCGCCTACAACCAGTGGACCCAGTTCGAGTCGTTCCCCGAGTTCATGAACGGGGTGGAGCGGATCGAGCAGCGCGGTGACACCCTCACGCACTGGGTGACGAGCGTGGACGGCGTCCACCGGGAGTTCGACGCGGAGATCACCGAGCAGGTCCCGGACGAGCGGGTCGCGTGGACCACGGTGTCCGGCGAGGCCCGTCAGGCCGGTGCCGTCACCTTCCACCGCCTGGACGACGAGCGCACCAAGGTGATGCTCCAGATGGAGTTCCAGCCGGAGGGCCTCGCCGAGAAGGCCGGGGACAAGCTCGGGGTCGTGCAGCGGCAGGCCAAGGGTGACCTGAAGCGGTTCAAGCAGTTCATCGAGGAACGCGGCCGGGAGACCGGCGGCTGGCGCGGCACCGTCGAGTAACCCGCGTCCGGCCGGAGTTATCCGGCCGCCGCCGTGCGGCACTCCGGGTGACCCCAGCCGTGGTCGTTCTTGGCGATCGGTTCCCCGGCGGCGTACGAACGGCCGCACAGGCAGCGCCCGGGGAACTTCGCCTTGATGGTGCGCGCGGAGGCGCCGCCGCCCTTGCGGGCCGTGCCCGGTCCGCGGCGCGGTGCCTTCCTCGCCGCCGGGACGTCCGGCGCGGGCGGCGGCTCCGGCGAACCGAGGCCGCTGCCCGCGGGCTCCTGGACGGCGGCCGCCTGGCTGGCGGCGCGGTCGGCGAAGTCGTTGAGCTTGTCGCCGTCGACCTGGTGGGCGGGCACGTAGCGGAACTCGACCGAACGGCCGTCGAGCAGCTCGTCGATGCGCACGACCAGCTCCTGGTTGGCGACCGGCTTGCCGGCGGCGGTCTTCCAGCCGTTGCGCTTCCAGCCGGGCAGCCAGGTGGTGACGGCTTTCATCGCGTACTGGGAGTCCATGCGGACCTCGAGCGGCACGTCGGGGTCGGTCGACGCCAGCAGGCGCTCCAGGGCGGTGAGTTCGGCGACGTTGTTGGTGGCGCGGCCGAGCGGCCCCGCCTCCCAGCGGGCCGGCACCTCCGACGCGTCGGCCACCACCCAGGCCCAGCCGGCCGGACCCGGGTTCCCCTTCGAAGCCCCGTCGCACGCGGCCACCACACGTTCACGCATGACCCCGATCATGCCACGGTCCGGCCGGGTGTCCGGACGGCCCTCAGGTGACGGGCTCGAGCTTGGGCATCTCCCCCTCGGTCTTCGTGATGTCGATCACGGAGAAGCTCGCGCCCTGCGGGTCGCTGAGCGCCGCGAAGCGGCCGAACGGGGTGTCCATGGGGCCGAAGCGCAGGACGCCGCCGAGCTCGGTGGCCTTGGCCACGGCCGCGTCGCAGTCGGCGACGGTGAAGTAGACGTTGATGTAGGGCGGCACCTCGGGCGGGAAGTCCTCGGTCATCCGCATCCGGCCCAGGACGGGGTCGTCGCCCAGGTCGAAGATGCGGAAGTCCACGTGCTCGTCCTGCATCTGCTTCGCGTCGTACGAGAAGACGGCGGGGAAGAACGCGTCCGACTTCTCCGGTTCGCGGGTGAAGATCTCGGCCCAGCAGTACGCGCCGGGCTCGGCCGTCGCCTCGAAGCCCTCGTGGGTGCCGCCCTGCCAGACGCCGAACACGACGCCGCCCGGGTCGCGGGCCAGGCACATGGTGCCGAAGTCGCCGACCCGCATCGGCTCCATCAGCAGCTCGCCGCCGGCCTCGCGGATCCGGGCGGCGGTCGCGGTGGCGTCCGGGGAGGCGAAGTAGAGGCACCACTGGGACTGGTCCTCCTGGCCGGGCGGCGGCGGGACCACCGCGGCGACCGCCTTGCCGTCCGCGTAGCACTGGGTGTAGTTGCCGTACTCCGACGACGACTCGCCGAAGGTCCAGCCGAGGACGTCGCCGTAGAAGCGCTTGGCCCCTTCGACGTCACTGAACATCGCGTCGGCCCAACAAGGGGCTCCCTCGGGTTGCACGGCCATGACTGCCGCCTCCGCATTGCTGAAAGTGACGGATGGTTGTGGTGGTGCGGACGGTACGAAAGGTGCGTTTCCTCACGCTAGTCACCGCGGACCGGCCCCGCGCGCCGAGCGCCGCGGTCCGGGGCCGTCTGGCGGCCCCGGCGGTCCGGCGGGCGGCTCAGCCTCCCGCGTAGGCCCTCTCCAGCTCGGCGATGTCGAGCTTGCCCATCGACATCATCGCCTTGAAGGCACGCGCGGCCCTCGCCGGGTCGTCGTCGCGGAACATCTCCTCGAGCCGGACGGGCACGACCTGCCACGACACCCCGAACCGGTCCTTGAGCCAGCCGCAGGGACCGTGCTCGCCGCCGCCCTCGACGAGCCTCGCCCAGTAGTGGTCCACCTCCTCCTGGCTGTCGCACATGACCTGGAAGGAGACGGCCTCGGTGAAGCTGAACTGGGGTCCGCCGTTCAGGGCGACGAACCTCTGGCCGTTGGCCGTGAAGTCGACGGTCAGGACCGTGCCGGGGGCGCCGGGCGCGCCCTCGGGAGTGTGGGTGACGGCGCCGACGGCCGAGTTCTTGAACACCGAGACGTAGAACGCGGCAGCCTCCTCCGCCTGGCCGTCGAACCAGAGACACGTGGTGAATCCGTCGGTCGTCATGAGTACCTCCTGGGCGCGGGGCGGAACGCGGTCACCACTGTCGACCGGCGCCGGCCCGGGAACTCATCGGTCGCCGCGCCACGGTTTTTCCGCGGCCGCCCCGCACCGGCCGCGGGAGTGCTCTGCTCAGGGCGAATCTGCCGCGGGCAGAGAAATCCCCGCGGGGCCGGGCCCCCGGCCGACAGTGGGGGAGACCGCGGCGCACAGCCGCTCACGCGGAACTCGACATCCGGATGCGTCGACACCTCTGCACCTCTGCACCTCGACACCTCGACACCTCGACACCTCGACAAGGAGCGCCGATGTCTCCACTCACCACCGGCCCGGCGCCGGCCACGCCGCCCCGCGCGCAGGAGGGCGACACCCTTCCCACCCGGTTCGACGACCAGCTCGCCGCGCAGCTGCTCGCGCAGCGCATCGTGCTGCTGGGCACGCAGGTCGACGAGGTCTCCGCCAACCGGGTCTGCGCCCAGCTGCTGATCCTCTCGGCGGAGGACCCGCGCACCGACATCAGCCTGTACATCAACAGCCCCGGCGGCTCCGTGCACGCGGGGCTCGCCATCTACGACACGATGCGGCTGATCCCCAACGACGTCTCGACGCTCGCCATGGGGTTCGCCGCCAGCATGGGCCAGTTCCTGCTCAGCGTGGGCACGCCGGGCAAGCGCTACGCCCTGCCGAACGCGCGGGTCATGATGCACCAGCCGTCGGCGGGCATCGGCGGGACCACCGCCGACATCGAGATCCAGGCGGACAACCTGGAGTTCACCAAGCGGACCATCGAGCGGATCACCGCCGAGCACACCGGTCAGAGCCCGGAGACGATCTCCCGGGACGGCGACCGGGACCGCTGGTTCACGGCCGAGGAGGCCAGGGAGTACGGCATGGTCGACCGGGTCGTGGAGTCCCTCGCGGACGTCCGCCCGGCCGCTTCGCGACGCAGGATGGGGCTGCAGTGATGGGGAGCTACACGATTCCGAACGTCGTCGAGCGCACCCCGCAGGGTGAGCGGTCCTACGACGTGTTCAGCCGGCTGCTGTCGGAGCGGATCATCTTCCTGGGCACCGAGATCGACGACGGCGTGGCCAACGTCGTCATCGCGCAGCTCCTGCACCTGGAGTCGGCGGCCCCGGAGAGCGAGATCGCGATCTACATCAACTCCCCCGGCGGCTCGTTCACCTCGCTGATGGCGATCTACGACACGATGACCTTCGTCCGGGCGCCGATCTCGACGTTCTGCGTCGGGCAGGCGGCGTCCACGGCGGCCGTGCTGCTGGCCGGCGGGGACGACGGGCGCCGGTTCGTGCTGGAGCACGCGCGGGTGCTGCTGGGGCAGCCGGCCAGCGGGGGACGGCAGGGCACGGTCTCCGATCTGACCCTGCTGAAACCTTCAGAAACCTTGCGGTGACGCAGATGTTAAGGGTTCACTCACCGAAATGGCAGCACTCGGTGCGAAGTTGTCGCGGGACACCCG
>NZ_JBEZVJ010000036.1:0-54652 GCF_040636935.1 Streptomyces sp. NPDC032940
GTCGCCCTGGCCTGGGGATTCAGCGAGCGCCTGGCGCCGTGGTTCCCGGTCGGCGTGGATGCGTCGATCATCGCGTTCCTCGCGCTGGACCTGTACCTGATCCGCAAGGGCACCCCGTGGCCGCTGCTGAGGCTGGCCGCCCACGGCATGACCGGCGCCACGATCTGGTTCAACGCCTCTTCGCAGGGCCACCTCGCCGCCGACCCGGTCAAGGCCGCCAGCCACGGCGTCATGCCGCTGCTGTTCGTCATCGGCGTGGAGGCCGCCCGCCGCCTGATCATCCAAAAGGCCAGGCTGGAAGCGGGAACGGCAGCCGACCGGATCCCGCTGCACCGCTGGATCCTGAGCCCGCTGGCCACTCCCCGCTTCTACCGCCGCATGCGGCTGTACGGGGTCACCTCCTACCCGGAGATGATCCGCCGCCAGCAGGACCTCATCGCCTACGAGCAGTGGCTCAGGCGCAAGTACCACGGGGACCTGAGCAGGGCGAGTGAGGACGAGCGGCTGCCGATGACGATGGCCGCCTACGGCTACACCGTCGCCCAGGCCCTCGCGATGCCCGAGCAGCAGGAACGAGAGGCGCAGAAGCGGGCGGAGGAAGCCGAGCGCCGGCGCCTGGACGCGGAGACGCGTCGGGAACTCGCGCAGCGGCAGGCCGAGGCCGAGCGCCTGGAGGCCGAAGGCGAGCTGGAGACCGTCCGCGCCCGGGTGGAAGGCCAGACGGCCCAGGCCCGCGCCCACGCCCGCGCGCAGGCCAGCGCCGCCGAGCGGGCCGCCGAGCTGGAGGAAGCGGCGTTGGAGACGGCGGTCATCGCCGAGGCCCGCGCCCGCGAGGCGGAGGCGCAGCGCAAGGAAGCCCAGGAGCGAGAGGCGAAGGCCGCCGCGGATGCCCGGGCGGCCGAGCTGGAACGCCAGGCGGCCGAGAAGCGGAAGGTGGCAGCCCAGGCCGATCAGGTTGCCGCGGCCGAGGCTCAGGCCATCGAGACACAGGCCATCGCCGAAGCACGGCTGGCTGCTGCCGAAGCCGACCGGCGTGCCGCCGAAACGGAGCGGGCCGCCGCCGAAACGCGCCGCGCCGCTGCCGAAGCCGACCGGCTCGCGGCACAGGAGACCGAGCGTCAGGCCCTTGCCCACGCCAACGCGCAGGCCGCCCGAGAGCGTGAAGCCGAAACCGAACTGCGCGCCGCCGAAATGCGGCGCGCCGCCGCCGAAACGGAGCGGCGCGCGGTCGAAGCCGAGGACGCCGCCCGGCTCAAGCCGCGCGAGCGGGCCGTGCGCAAGGTCGCCCGGATGATCCTCGCGACCGCCGACGGCGCCGCTGAGCGGCTGCCGCTCGCTGACATCCAGCAGGAACTGGCCGTTTCCTCGCCCGGCACAGCCTCCGAGTACCGCCAGGAGGCGGCCGAACTGCTCGCCCAGGGCTACCGCCCCTGATCACGCCCCACACGGACCGTCCGACGGTTCCGCCGGCCCCCGAGATGATGACGACACCTCGGGGACACGGCGAAGGCGCCGAGACGCCACCCGCAGCTTCCCACCGATCCGGATCACCCCACCACCCCGAGGAGAACCCCTGATGAGCAAGGACATTGCCACCCGGGTCACGACCGGCGTGCAGGCCCTCGCCGTGCCCGGACAGCGCGAGGGCTGGCAGGCCCAGCACCGCGGCAGCCTGCTGACCGACGCGCAGACCTACGACGCCCTCGCCGACGCCATCCAGGCCGACCTGAAGGCCCGCCGCCTGGATGGTGACCTGCCCTGGGGCATCTCGGCTGCGGCCCGGGCCCGCAAGCGGGTCAAGCCGCTGCGCCAGGCCGCCCGCGCCATGCGGCAGGCCGCCAAGTGCATCAACGGCATGGTCGCCGCGTACGAGGAGACCGACCTGGAGAAGGTGGCGCTGCGCCGGGAGGCCAAGGCCGTGCGCAAGGAGATGCGCAAGCAGCAGCTCGGAGCAGCCGCCCGCAACAGCTCGGAGGCCACGCTGAAGCGCCTCGCCCCGGCCGACACCGACGACGCGCCAGCGGGTGCGCCCAAGCTGCTGGGCGACTTCTTCGGCGGCAGCAACAGCCAGCAGCGGGGCGCCTGATGGCCGCTGCGATGTCCCCGAAGCGGGCCGCGCACTGGAACGCCCGATTCGAACAGGCCCGCACGGCAGGCGAGAAGGGCCCGGAGGAGTTCTTCCGGGCCTGGCTCGACCTGGTGAAGGTCTCCGCGATCCAGAAGGTGCGCCGCACCGGCGACCACGCCACCTTCAACGCCCTGTCGGCAGAGCTGGAACGCCTCTACCGGGATCACTGCCAGTAATCGTCATCGTCATCATCATCACCGCCGAAATGGGGGTTGACGGGGGTCCCAACCACGCGTACGCGTACGCGTGCGAGGCGGCCCCCTTCCCTCACCGGCAGTCACCAGGAGAGGAGGGCGCGTGTCCGACGACGACAGCCCGGACAACGTGCTCCAGATGCCCCGCATCGGGTCCCCGCCGCCCCCGCCCGTCCCGGCGCCGCCGACCCTCGACGAGCCGTCACACGGGGCCGACGAGCCGGGCAGCACTGTTCGAATCAGTGCCTTCGACGCCCCCGCCGTCCCACACGCTCCGCCCCCGCCGGCCTCCATCCCGGCCGCCCTGCGCAGCGACGGCCTGCCCCCCGCTCAGGCCCCCTCGGACGCGGGACCGCCCCGGACGGGGGCGCTCTCGCTGGCCGCCATCCTCGCCATCGCGCTCGCCGCGTTCGAGGGCCTGCAGACCTGGATTCAGGAGTCCGGCCCGCGCCGGGCCCAGGCCGCCGCGAACCAGCGCGAGATGGAGCTCCTGGCGGCCCGCGCCACTGCGGACGCCACCCGGCACGGCGCGGAAGCCGACGCCGCCCGCGCCCGCGCCGGGAGCCGCCGGGTGCCCTCCAGCCACGACTACGGGCGCAGCGCCCTGGGACGCGGCTCCGGCGCCCCTGGACGCGGGTCTGCGGGCCTCGGACGAGTTGGCTCCGCAGGCCAGCGACGGGCCGCGAGCGGCCTGCACAACGGCTCTGCGGGGGCCGGGCGGGGCGGTGGCGCGGGCGGCCCCGCAGGGGGCCGACGAGGCCCCACCGGCACACACAACGGCTCTGCAGGTCTCGGGTCTGTGGGCCGCTCGGGAACGGGCCACTCCCCGTCCCGCAGCGGTGCCGCACCGGGCAGTGCGGGCGGAGGAAGCCGCGGGGGTGGTGGCCGCCGCACCGACGGCTCACCGCGCGGCGGCTCCGGCAGGACTCCGGCTCCGGGAGCCGGCGGGCACACCGGCCGCGGTACCGGGCCCGGAGGTGCCGGTGGCGGGGGCAGCGGGCGCCGCTCCCCACGGCAGGTCATGGCCGACTGGCGAGGCCAGCGCGGAAACCGGGGCGGCACAGCGCCCGGCGGCACCGGCTCGTCGCGGGGCCGACAGAACACCGCCAACAACGGTGCGGGCACGCGAGGCCAAGACGGGCGCTCCGGGCCGACGTTCTGGGATGCGGTCGGGGACCGCACGCGTAACCGCTGGCCCCGCCGCCCGGGCGGGGGCCGTGCTGGGCAGAGGGGCACGGGAACCGCCCGCACCGGCTCGGGGGCTGCCGGGGCCGTCAATGACGGATGGGCCGACCGCACGGACCTCCGAGGCGCCGTCTTCACCACCATCAACGACCGCTGGCGACGGCGCCGCAGGCAGTGGGACGTCAACGGTGGTCCCCGCCGCCGCGCACCGGGGCCGACCGGTGGTCCCGGTCCGGCTGAAGGGCAAGGGCCGACCGCGACAGACAACCCGGGACCGAGCGGAGGCAGTCCGGGACCGGCACATGGTCCTGGCCCTACGGGAGACCGTCCGGGACCGACCGGTGGTCCTGGCCCGGCTGGCGGCCCCGGCCCGACCGGCGGTACAGGGGCGACCGGTGGACCGGGGCCGTGGCAGGCGCGGTCCTCTCCGTTCGACGCCGACCCTGGCCCCCGCGTGACGATCACTGTCGAGCAGGTGGACCCGCCGGGTGCTCACGCCAAGCGGTGGGAGCCGGACGCGATCGCCCCGGCGCCGAAGCCGCTGCCTGCCCAGAGCCAGCCCGCCCTGCCCCGCGCTCCGCAACGTCCGGCCGGGCAGCGCCCCGGCACCACCCGCAGAAAGGACCCCATCCCCATGCCCACACCCGCAAGGGCGAGCACCGCACCGGCACCGGTCACCGCCTCGGTACCGGCGGCGGGCGGCATGACCGCCCAGCACGCCACCGACATCACCCTGGACGACGCCCTCAAGGCCCTCACCCGGCTCACCACCGCAGGAATGGAGACGCACGACGACTGCGCCCAGCTCGCCCGCCAGTCCCGACGCCTGATGGGTGAGCTGGAGACGATGGCCGGCGACCTGGCGACCACCCACAACGTCAGCGGCCAGCGCACCAACCGCGCCCTGTCCGTGCTGATGGAGAGCGTCGGCCAGATGGTGGTGCAGGCCGAACGGATGGCCCGGGCCGCCCTGGACGCCGCCGAAACCGCCGAGGCTGAGGAAGTCGCGATGGCCCGCGACTACCGGCCGACCCAAACCGCGACCGCGGAGGCCGGCCTCGCCGCGCCCAGCGCCCGCATCCACAACGAGAACTGACAGGAAGGAGACAGCCCGTGGGAGAGATCGTCCCCGCCGTCGCCGCGGACGGCGCCGCCAACGGCTTCGACGCCGTCCAGGCCAAGCTGACCGCACTCCAGCGCGCGGCGGCTCAACTAAACGAACACGCCGAGCGCGTGGCCCAGCGCATGCGCACCAACGCGAAGGCCGCCACCACCGTGGCCGACCTGAGCGCCGCCGCGCAGGTCGACGGCCGGCACGTGGCCGCCATCGCCGAAGTGGCCGGCCACTTCGGCCGGGTGGCCGGAGGCGCGCTGGGCCTGAGCGGCGCCGCCGAATCCATGCACCAGGCCGCCGGTCACCTCCGCAGCGCGCACCGGGCCGAATACGGCGGCGTGCACGCCGCCGTGGCGGCCTCCAGGGCACGCCAGGCAAAGCCCGGCTTCTACCGGCAGACCTGAACCACCCACCACGTCCCACCACCGGGGCCGCGCCCACCACCGGGCGCGGCCCCCACCTGTATGCGACACCCCTGGCCTCGCCGGACGCCGCACTGCCCCGCTCTCGGGCAGTGCGGCCTCCAGCACGACCAGCGGACCACCGTCCCCCAGCCCAGAAGGAACCGACCGATGAGCAAGATGCCGATGCGCGCCAAGGCAGAGATGGCCGCCTACGGGGCGTCCGCTGCCACTCTCGCCTACGTCCCCTCCATGGAGCTGCTGCCCGCCCACGCCACCGCCGTCGCCATCAGCGGCGGCTGCGTGTGGTGGCTGTACCGCAAGGTCAAGACCCGGGACTTCCGCCGTACGATCCGCAGCGCCCAGCGCATGCTCGGACCGGTCACCGGCGGCGCCGTCTACGCCGCCGCCGCGGTCGTGCCCGGCCACTCCTGGTGGGAGCCGGTCGCAGCCCTCGGCTGGGGCGCCCTGATGTCGGCCGCGCTGCCCATCACCCGCTCCACCTGGACCCCGCCCGACACCATCGCCGCCGCTTACCCGCCCGGGTTCCAGGGCCTGGTCATGCGGCTGTGGGACGGCGCCGAAGTTGCCCCCGAGACGCGGCTGGAGACCATCGAGCAGACGGTCTCGCCCCAGCACCCCGACTTCACCGCGCACATCGTCGCCCCCACCGGCCGCCCCGTCCCGCGCATCGACCCGACCGCCGCGGCCGCCGCGTTCGGCGTGCCCGTCGCCTGCGTCGCCGTGGACGAGATCCCCGGCACCGGACCGGGTCGCATGCGCCTGACCGTTGCCCCGACCACCCGCCGCGGCGGCGGCAGCCTCGAGGACATGTGGGCGGACAAGGTCGCTCGCCCCGGCGGCGCCATCCCGGACAGCGAGATCGTCCGCGTGGAAAGCTTCCCCGCCACCGGTGACCTGCCCGCCCGGGGCATGGTCCTCGCCCAGGTCGACGCCGGCGAGCTCGCCCGTATCAACCACGGCCAGCTCTGCTCCGCGTTCGGCGTCCAGCCCGAAGAACTGCGCCTGGTCGCCGAGGCACGCGGCCGCGAGGCCCTGGTCACGCTGTACGAGACGGCGCCGCTCAAGGTCTCCCGCCGGGCCACGCGGGAGCTGCTGACGCTGGACGCGTACGGCCGCTACACCATCGGCACCGCCCACGACGGCAGCGACGCCAAGGTCCACATGCAGTCCGCGGCCGGCACGCTGCACGGCTTCCTCGTCGGCGTCACCGGCTCCGGCAAGACCGTCGCCCTGGCCCTGATGTGCGCGGCGTGGGCCCTGGCGGGCCTGGCGAACTGGGTGACCTCCGCCCGCCCCGACGCGCAAATGAGTGCGGTCGGACGGCACATCGACCGCCAGGGCGCCGGAGCGATTTTCACCTGGTGGATGCTCAAGGCCGCCATCGCCCTGATGGACATCCGGGGCCAGATCAACGCGGAAGTCGGCCACGACTTCTCCGCCCACTCCCCCTACCCCGGCCTCGTCCTGGTCCTCGACGAGTTCAACAGCCTTGTCGGCGACGACGCCCTGGGCGACGAGATCGCCCACATGACCGACGTCCTCGCCCGCGAGGGCCGCAAGTTCGGCATCGGCATCGTCTTCGCCGGCCAGTCCCTCAACCTGTCCAAGCTCGGCGGCGAAGCCTCCCTGCGCGACCAGGTCCAGGGCGGCATCGGCGTCGTGCTGCGCATCGCCAGCTCCTCCGGCGGCATCGCCGCACGGCAGGCCACCGGCGGACTCGCCGGGGACGTCGACCTCGCCGACATCCCCGACCGGTTCAACGCCTCCACCTCGCTGATGGACCGCATGCACGGCGTCATCGACGACGTGCCCGGCGAAACCACTCAGGGCGTCGGCCACACCGTCACCGGCTCCGGGGCGACCATGATGCGCACCCTGTACGTCCACCTGCCCAAGGACGGCAGCCCCGACGGCCTCGGCGACATCTTCCCCGCGGACGGCTCCATCAACTGCCTCACCGACCGGGAGATCGACGCCCTGACCGAGCTCGGCCTGTGGCACGACTGGACCATGCCGCCGCCCTCCAAGAACGACAACGGCGACGGCGAGGTCGACGGCGCCATGGTGCCGCCGCAGTTCATCGGGATCGGCTCGTTCGCCCCGCCCCCGGCGCCGCCGAAGCCCCGCACCGTCAAGGAGAAGGTCCTCGCCGCCGTCGACCGGCAGATGACGGCCAAGGACATCCGCGCCAAGGTCGACGCCGCCGCCGGCACCGTCCGCAACGCCCTGTCCGACCTGGTCGCCGAAGGCCGACTCCAGCAAGTCGACCACGGCGTCTACGCGCCCGCCGGCCACGGCGCCGCGAGCACCGACCAGGACCAGCAGGCCGCGCAGCCTGCCCCCCAGAGCCCGAACGGCGTGGACGGCCCGCTGGTCGTGGAGGCCGCCGAACTCGTGATCAGCAGTCAGTTCGGATCGCAGTCAATGCTGCAGCGCAAGCTGCGGGTCGGCTTCGCCGTCGCCGGGCGCCTCCTGGACGCCCTGGAACAGCGCGGCATCGTCGGTCCCGCCGACGGCAGCAAGGCCCGCAACGTCCTGGTCACCACGGACGCCCAGGACGACGTCCTGCGCGAGCTCCGCGCCGACTACGCCCTCGCCGCCGACGACTGAACCTCCCCGTGCCGTCGCCCTGGCCACCGCCGGGGGCGACGGCACCGGCATCCGTCCGGCCTGCACCGCCCCGTCCCGAACCATGGAAGGAATACCCTCGTGATCGTCTCCGTGTCCGCCGCGCTGCTCTTGGCCGTCGTCGTGGCCGTCCTGCTGCGCCAGCGCATCGTCGGCTTCGGCTCCGCCCTCGCCTGCGCTCTGCTCGGGTTCTGCCTCGCCTCCACCGGCATCGCCCCCGCCATCACCGAGGCCCTGCACGCCGTGGCCGGCCTCGTGTCCCTGCACTGACGGGAGCTCCCGCATGGCCGCCTCACTGCACCCCGCGCCCGCCGTCCCAGCCGATCCGCGCGTCCGGACGACGCCCGCCGACGGTCTGAGCCTGGACGCGCGGCTGGCCGCTGTAGAGGCGGCCATGACCGTCCGACTGGACGAAGCCGCCGTCGCACACGAGGTGCGGACCGCTCACATCGACACCAAGCCCGTCGACCTCGCCGACGTCATCACGGTGCCGCTCACACCCACACTCCAGCCGCAGCCGCTCCCCGCCACTCCGGTCGCCGCTCTCCTCGAGAGGGCCCGAGCCCGGATGGAGACCGACGGGTGGTGTGCGGGGGCGCTGACCGACGAGAGCGGCGCGGTCTGCCTGCTCGGAGCCATCCGCAAAGAGGCCGGCGGCGACCGCGGCCTGGAGGCCGACGCCGCGTCCGTCGTCCTGGACGCCATCCGCCGCCGCTTCGGCGACGACGTCGACTCGGTGCCGTCCTTCAACGACGCGCACGCATCCGGCCGCCTGCCCGTACGCATGCTGGGCGAGGCCGCCTCGATGGCCGACGCGAAAGGGCTCTGACCGGCCGCCCGTAGCCGGCCCGGTCAGTCGTCCAGCTCGATGACCAGGCGCCCGTAGTCGTCGACCCACGCCGGATACACGTAACCGCCGACGATGGCGCGGTTCACGAAGATTTCGACCTCCGCGTCGGTGTCGATGACCAGGACGCCGTCCTCGTCCGTGAACGCCTGCCACGTGACGCCGTCGGTGTCCATGACCGCCTCGAAATCCACCACCGGCGGATCACTGCGAAACCAGCCCATCACTCCCCCTGCCGCCCTGCCCGCGCGCGCATCCCAGCCTGACGCACTCGCCCTACCCACACCAGCCATGGAGGTAGCCCGATGCTCATCCCCCGCCCCCGCCGCCGCATCGGCCGGCCCCGCCCCGCCGTTCCCGGCCCCCGCTACCCGCACCGTCCCCGCCGCCTGCCCTGCTCCTGGGAGACGCGATGACCACGCGCCGCGCCCGACAGCGACGCCAGGCCCGCCCCCGCATCCCGCAGGGGTTACCCGAATATGAGTGGGGCACCGCACCGACCGAGCAGCTCGCCACGCGCCGCCAGCTGCGCGCCGCGCGCCTGCGACCCGGCGGACACGACCCCGTCGCCATCCTGCGCTGCAAGGCCTGCGCTACTCGCCCGACGCGCACCTGCACCCGGCCCGCGTACCTGTACCGCATCGACCTCGCCAAGCCGATACGGCCCATGACGCTCGCCAAAGAGGCCGCCCTGGACACCGCGATGGCCGCCCGCTCCACTTGCCCGCGATGCCGACGCCGCTACCACCACGTGCTCCCGCTGCGCACGCTCGGCTGCTGCCTCGAGTGCCACGACGGCACCCCCGCCGACCCCGCCACCTACACCCTCCCGCCCGGCCACACCCTTGCTGCCTAACCACCTGGAGACGACGCGATGTCCGCACCGACGATCGCCACGAGCCTCACGGACAGGAACCTGGAGGCGGCCCTGGCAACCGTCCAGACCGAGATCGGCCGCACCGACGGCAAGGCCAGCCTGCTCCTGGCATTCAACGGCGCCTGCCTCGCCGGCCTCGCCTCCCTCGCCGGTGAGGACCTGCCGACGCCCACCCGGGTGCTGGGAGGCATGGCCGTCGCGGCGATCGGTGCCGCCACGGTCCTGCTGCTTTTAGTCGTCCGCCCCCGCCTGGGCGGCCAGGACCGCGCCTCGTTCCCCTACTGGGCCCGCCTGGCAGAGACTCAGATCCACGCCTGCATGAACGGCGACACCCGCGCCGCCCGCATCCGCATCCTGTCCCGCATCGCGCTCGCCAAGTTCGCCCGGCTGCGCCGCGCCGTCGACTGCACCCTCGCCGCGCTTGCGTTCCTCGCGCTGGCCGCCGCCGGCGCCCTGCTGTGACCCCCTGACGACCACCGCTGCCAGCGACCTGGCGGCCTTCCGTACGGTCCCGGCCGGCCTGCGCCTGCTGGCCGGGACGGTGCGGAGGACCGGACAGCCCGGCCAGCACCATCACACCACCCGGAGACTCGCATGACCGAGATCCTGGCCCTCCCGACACGCCCCTACGCCGCAGACTCCCCGCTCGCCTACCTCCTGGACATGGCGGCCGAAGCCGCCGGACCCACCGAGGAAGAGCAGCGCGATGACGCCGAAACCACCGCCGCCCACCACGTCTACACCGCCTACCCGCACAGCCTCGCGCAGGTCATCGAAGCGATGGACTGGCCCGGCTACCCCGCCAAGCGTGACGGCGTGTGCGACCTCGAGCCGTCGGCGGTGGTCTGGCTGGACGGCGGCCTGTGGCTGCACCACACCCTGCACATCAGCGAGGCCGACGGCGCCCGCGACGCCCTCACCCTGATCGTGCCGTGCACCTGCGGCCGCGGTTACGTCGACATCCAACTCGACACCGAAGACACCCTGCTGGAGATCCTCGCCGAACTGCGGCCCACCCACGGCCGCTCCCAGCACACCGACACCCCGCTCGACTGCCGGAGCGTCCCGCCCCTCCCGCGACTGAGCGGCCGGCGGTAACAGACCTGAGGTGGCTGCAGCATCGGCAAAGACACAGCCACCCCAGGGCACTCCCGTCTCCGTCACGAGACGACAGCACCCCAAGGATGCCCGGGCCCGGACGGACAACACCGCACGGGCCCCGGTGATCACACACGAGAGGCGCACCCCCATGCCTGGACAGCCCGGGGTGCGCCTCCTCATTCCGCCCGCACGGGCGAGAACGGAGATCCATCATGCCTGCCCCGACTCTCTTACGGCAGCCCTCTCGCACACGCGTCATCGCCGCGGCCGCTGTGCCGCTCGTCCTGGCCGCGCTCGCCGACGACGTCCGCGTCCGCCGCCAGCTGGACGCCGCCCGCCGCGACCCGCTGACCGGTCTGCACGGCCGTGCCGGCTACACCAGCCGGGCCCGGCAGATCACTGACCGATACGGCGACCACGCCCTGGTGGTCTTGGCCGACATCGACTACTTCAAGCAGATCAACGACACGCACGGGCACGCCGCCGGCGATCGCGTCCTGGCCGTCACCGCGCAGCGCCTGACCGCATGGGCGGGCAGTCATGGCGCGGTCGGCCGGCTCGGTGGGGACGAATTCGCCGCCACGGTGCGGATCGGGTCCGCGCGTCGCCGCCTGCGCCTGGAGGAACTGGCCGCCGTGCTCGCTCAGCCCGTCGACCTCGGCGACGGCCGCCTCGTCGACGTCGCCGTGTCCATCGGCGCCGCCGCTCCCGACACGGTCGGCACCACCGACTTGTCCGGCCTCCAGCGGGCCGCCGATGCTGCGATGTACGCGGGCAAGCACACCGGCCAAGCGATCCTCGCCGACCGCTCCCACGCCGCCGTGCCGTCCGTCAACGGCCGCCGCATCGGTCGGCCGGGCACCCACAGCTTCGGGGCCGCCACGTGACACCGCCGCTCTACGCCCCCGACGCCATCCGCGGCATCACCGTCAAACAGCCTTGGGCCGCCTGCATCCTGTACGGCGACAAGCGCGTGGAGAATCGCCCCCGCCCTTGGGGGCCGGGCTGGCGCCTGCTGCACGCCGGCGTGGCCATCGATCGCCCGGCGCTGCGCGACCCGCTCGTGGCACGCACGATCCGCGGCCTGGAAATGCCCACCCGTGAGGTCTCGGCCTCGTCCGTATACCCGGCTCCCACACCGACCCCGGCGAGACGTGCAGCACCTGAGCGCAGCCCGACCAGGTCCACGTCGACCTCGACGACGTCCACGCGCTGCCCCTGCCCGTGCCCTGCGACGGGCAGCTCGGTCCCTGGCGCGTCCCGCTCGCCGTCTACGAACGCGTCCTGCTCCAACTCCCCCGCACCTGCACAAGCTGCTCCCGGAGGTCACGTCATGAGCTACGTCGGTACCGCAAAGCTGACCGACACCACCGGGCCCGACCCGCGGTTCCCGTTCCCGCACCACTCCGCCCCGACCCGCTGCCGGACGGAGCCGTGAACAAGGCCCCGGGCCGTTCCCTCCATGGGAGGGAACGGCCCGGGGCCTTTTGTCTTTTGGCGCCGTGCCGCCTGCGGACCACCGGTCTCAGGCCGACAGTCCGCGTTCGGCCAGCTCCTTGACCAGCGCCTTGTACTCTTCCGCCCGGTTCTCACGGAGAAGCTCCAGGCCAACGCGTAGTGCCTTCGCGAAGTCCTCGGGGAGCATCTTCCTGAACAGGTGATGCATCACGTAGGGGGGATCGTCGTAGGGGAGCTGTCGTGGTTGCCCCTGCCGACCCTTCTGATCACCGCCGTCGCTGGTCGCACCTGCCGCTGGAGGACGTGAGCTTGGAGGGCTCGGCTGGTTAGGGACAGCTGCCTTAGAGAGGGCCGGAGCATCGGCAATGTTTTCCGCGGAGAACAAACTGGGGGCCTTACGCGGCTGAAGGTCGGGCTCCTGCGCATCCTCCGGGGAGGCAGTGTTGTTCTCCGCGGAAAACAAACCTGAGGCGGTGGTGCCCTCGGCCGGCCGCGCCTCACCAGCAGTCGGCTGGGTCTCGGGGCGGTGCAGCTTGTTATCCGCGGAAAACAAGTCCTCGTCAGCTCTACGTCGCAGAGCATGTAGCTGGGCGCGCTCTTCAGCCTTAGCCTTTGCGGCCGTCTCCTTCTCGGCCTCCAGCCGATCCAGCAACGTGGCAGCGTCGATGCCTTCGTTCTCCCGGACGTACCGCACCATAGTCCGTCCGTCCCGCTCTGGCACGCTGCCAGCGCTCAGCATGGCTTGGATCTCTTGGGGCAATTCCAGCAGGGCCAGTTGGTTCGTCACCCAGGAGCGGGCCTTGCCGAGGCGTTTAGCCGCTCGGGAGCGTGCTCCTCGCTCAGACTGCTCTGCGCAGGCCGCAACGAGCTGCTCGACGCCCCGCGCCCGTTCGATGACATCGAAGTCTTCGCGCTCGAGGTTCTCCTGCAGGAGGTAGTTGATGAACTCTTCCCGCGTCTTGGCAAGGTCGTCGCGGACGACGAAGTCCAGCGCTTCCAAGCCGACGTGGACGGCGCTGTGAAAGCGACGCTCCCCATTGATCAGAACATGGGAGGCGTCGGCGATCCGATCCGCGTGCTCAGGCCACAGGGCCAGGTAGGCACTTCGTGTGACCGCCACACACGCGGCCAGCTGTGCCTGGCGAAGCTCCTCGCCGAACCGCGTCTTTTCGTCATCCGTGCCGAAGTTGCGGCGCGGATTCAAAGGGGTGGGGGAGACATCCTCCAGACGAAGCCGGACCAGCTCGTACGACGGTACGTCTCCCTGCGTTATGGCCTTGGCCCGGCCGCGGGCGCTGCGGCCCCGAGGAGCCTGGCTGAACGATGAACCAGTTCCGAGTCGGTCGGCGATACTCATCCGCTGATCCTCCGTGCCACTGTGCGCATAACTTCCGCCTGCTCGCCGTAGGGCGCGTGGACCAGCAGCGGCTGCTTCACGCGTACCGCCTCGCGCTGGTCCTTCAGCTCCGGCACGATCGCGAGAACTGGCGGATCCCCGATCTTGTGCCACTCGTCCAGCGACGATGTGGCCACGAAGCCCTTGCGGCTGTCGTACATGTTCACGACGAAGCCCAGCATCGCGATGTCGACGTCCATGTCGGCGACAAGGTCCTGGATTTGGTCGTAGAGCATGTCATAGGCATCCGCTGATGAGTCCTCAGCGAGTACCGGGATGACGATGCCGGATGTGCTCTCCTGCTCGCCCTCGCGCGTTCGGGAGTAGTACAGGGCGGTGTCCATGCTGTAGCCGAGGCTGGGAGGACAGTCGACCAGGATGTAGTCGAACTCCTGCTCCAGAGCCTCCAGCGCCTTCTCGAGTGCTGTCTCCTTGATACGGACGTTACGGCTGGTGGCGAGCTTCGCATCCAGGAGGAAGGCGTCCTTGCATGCTGGCAGCAGCCACAGGTGCTCCTCGAAGTCGCCGCCCTTTATCGGCACCAATAGCTCAGCCAGCTCGCCCCGGGCCTCACCCAGCATGTGCTTGGCCAAGCTGGGGGCGTCGATGTCGACGAGAGGGTGGCCCAGTTGCTTAGTGAGATGTCCTTGCGGGTCGAAGTCGATCAGCAGGGTGCGGTTCCCGGACTCGGCGAGCGCTTGCGCGACGCCAGCGGAGATGGCAGTTTTGCCGACGCCGCCCTTCTGGTTGCCGAAGATGATGCGCCGCGCTCCCGTGACGCGGGGCGGCTTCGGACGCGGAGAGGGATGCCGGTCAAGCCACAGCCGGATCGACTGAGCGATGCCCTGGTTGTACGAAATGCCCCGGGACTTGCAGTCCTTCTTGAGTTTGTCGTACAGCCCGGTCGGCAGATAGGTCGCGAAGGACGTCCCTCCAGTCGTATCTACCAGCGGCAGGCTCTTCGCCTTCCGCCAGGCTTCCACGCCCGCTGTGACGGCGTCCTGGATATCTGTACCAACTTCGGCGGCGCGGACCTTGAGTTCTCTTCGCAGCTCAGACGGCAGCTTGGCTACTACCTTTTCCCGCTCGCTCGGGTCGTATGGGGCGGTCATGGCGCTACCTTACTCACCTTTGGCTGGTGTGGTCGGCAAGTAGGCGTGTCGCAGTTGCTTGTTATCCGCGGAAAACAAGCAACTGCCCTGCAGCAAGGCGTTGCTCCCCGCTCCTGGCTCGTCATGGTCCGTCAGGTCGGCGATTTCGTGAGGTAGACGTCAGCGTGCCGGACAAGCTGGAACCGTTCGACGCAAGCTAGTCAGACTCGTTAGGGTCCTCCGCCGTGCTCCATCGCTTGACGACCGAGCCCGGCCTGATGGGGGAGAGG
Organism: Streptomyces sp. NPDC032940; assembly: GCF_040636935.1. Lineage (NCBI taxonomy): Bacteria > Bacillati > Actinomycetota > Actinomycetes > Kitasatosporales > Streptomycetaceae > Streptomyces > Streptomyces sp. NPDC032940. The sequence goes on from NZ_JBEZVJ010000036.1 coordinate 14,735, forward strand.
TGCTGTAGGTCGGTGGCGAAGCGTGCCTCCGGCGAGTGGTCGACCGGAGCTGGAACCGGTGGACGGCGTTGGTTGGGGCAGGGCCCGGGGCCCGCACAACTCTCCCGGAAGGCCCCATGACCGCTTCAGCGGCGCCTGCGGGTCGAGAGGACGTACTCGCCGGCCGGGGCCTGGGGTGCGGGCGGGGCGGGCAGGTGTGGGGGCCGGTTGTAGCGATGGCGGCGCATGATCTGCCGCCAGGCCTTATCGGCGGCCGGGTACGGGCGGTGGGCCATGGCGATCAGCATGGCAGAGGATCATGCGGTGTCCGGCCACTGCGTCAACGTAGTGCCGCTCTCTTCGTCGATAAGGGTGACCAGGGTGCGAGGCCGGTCGCCGTGCTCGCCCACCCACCCAGTGAACTTGCCGCGGGCCACGCTCTCGTCCTGCCACCAGCCGCGCAGCATCTGCCGGCCGTCGACGGCCACGGTCACCCGGAAGCGGCCAGTCATGTGAGCCGGATTCCGCGTGCCCGGCCGGGCACGCGCACGATCGCGCCCTTGGCCTCCAGCTCGCGCAGCTGGTAGTGCACCGACGACGGGCGCAGGCCCACCTGCTGGGCGATCTCGGACACGGTGGGGGCGTCGCCCTGGTCGATGATGGCCAGCCGGACGACGCGGAGGATCTCCTCCTGCCTGCCGGTGAGGTACTCGACGCGATGGTTGGCCATACCCCCAGTAGAAACCTTGTTCGAATATTGGCGCAAACTGATCGTGTGACCGACCTGCCGCCCGACCTGCCGAGACTCCGGACCCTGGAGACATGGCTCGCCCTCGCCCTGGACGAGGTGCGGCAGGCCATCGCGCTGGCAGAGCGGCGGGAGGCGGAGCGGCAGCGCGGCATCCAAGCCCGCCCGACGCCGCCCGAGTGGCTGCTGGAGCAGGGACTGAACCGGGACAGCCCGCCCGTCCAGGTGCACGTCGGAGGATGCTGGAACGCGGGCAAGCGGTCGAAGGGCATCAGCCGGGACGAAGCGCTGCGCGCCCTCGCCGACGGGGTGAAGGCCTGCGGGGCGTGCCGGCCGGACGCGGAGCTCGGCTACCTGGAGGGCTAACCGGGGCTGCCGTCCTGCTGACGGCCGAAAGCGCGGCGCCCGGCTGGAGTGTCTGAATCTGAACGGCGATGCTGTGCGCCTGCCGCCGCCTTACGCCGACCTCCGCGGTTTGCGGGCTGTCTTCTTCGCCGGGGCCTTCTTGGCAGGCGTCTTCTTCGCGGACCGTTTGGCCGGCATCTCGTGGACGTCCGCATGCCCGCCGTCGCTGCGTGCTTCTTTGGCCTTGGCCACGGATTCGTTGAGCGCGGCCATCAGGTCGACCAGCTGGCCCGATTCCTGGGCCGGTTCCGGCGCGGGGGCTGGTGCACGGTGCTCACGCTTGGCCTCGATCAGCTGGGCGACCGCCTCGGTGTACGTGTCACGGAACTCCGGCCCCTCGAGGTCGTCACGGCTCATGGTCTCCATCAGTGCAAGAGCCCGGTCGATCTCCTCGTCGGAGACCTCCACCGGCGCCGGGGTCAGCGACGACGGATCACGGATCTCGTCGGGCCAGCGCATCGCGTGCAAAACGATCACGTCGTCCCTCACCCGGAGCAGTCCCAGGCGCTCACGGCCGGACCACGCGTACTTCGCGACCGCCACCCGGCTGCTGCGCTCCAGCGCCTGGCGCAGCAGTTTGTACGGCTTCGCCGCCACCTGCCCGTCGGGCTGGAGGTAGTAGCCGTCACCGATGCGGATCGGATCGATCGAGGCCAGCGGCATGAACGCGACGATTTCGATGGCTTTCGCGGTCGGCAGCGGCAGGTCGCGCAGCTCTTGGTCGGTGACGGGGACGATGTGGTCGCGGGAGACCTCATAGCCCTTGCCGATCTCCGCGGTGGACACCTCGCGGTCTTCCAGCTCGCACACCTTCCGTGTCCGCACCCTGGCCATGTCCGCCAGGTGTACGCGGTGGAAGCGGATGCTGTGGTCCTCCACCGCGCTGACGACGTGGATGGGGACCGTGACCAGGCCGAAGCTGATAGCTCCGGACCAGACCGTGCGGGGCATGAGTGACCTCCGTGACAGCCCCGAGCAGGTTCAGCCTACGGACGGCCCTGGGGTTCGCGCCTGTCGGCGGGGGCGCGTCCGGTGGGCCGGCGGCTCCGCCGGGCTGAGGATGTGGTGATCGGCGACGACGTGGGTGGGCCCGAGCGCCGTGTGGGAGTTGATCTGGCAGTGGCGGCCGATCGCGGTGCCCGGCCCGATGGTGATGTTCATGCCGGTCTGGGTGTGGTCTCCGATCAGGGCGCCGAAGCGTGGGGTGCCGCAGTGGTAGAGACCGCCGGGCAAACGGAGGACGGCTTCGCGGTCGGGCCGGGTCATGTCGCGGGTGAGGTGGATGGCGGCGACGGTGACGTTCGCGGACAGGTGGACGCCGTCACCGAGGAGGGTGCGATTGATGCCGACGCGGTGCCCCAGAACGCTGCGGGCGCCGACGTAGGCGTTGGTGACCTCGCAGTTGAAGCCGATCGACGCGCCGGGACCGATGACGGTGTGGCCGCGGACGCTGGTGAACTCCCACACCCGCGCCCCCGGTCCGACGATCACGTCCTCGCCGAGGATCGCGGTGGGATGGATACGCGCACTGGGGTGGACGCGGTACTCGACCTGGGCCAGGGCCTTAGCGTGCAGGTCGGACCAGTGGGCGAGCCACCAGGCCAGATCAGCGCGGTCCAGGCTCGCGTACGCGGTGGCAGCCAGACAGGGGCCGGTAGGGGCGCTGAGGTAGGTGCCGAGGCACAGGACAGGGACGTCGGGCACGAAGCTCTCCTTCAGTGGATGTGGTCGGGGTGCGCGGGCGGGCGGCTAGGCTCGGCCGGTCGATGTTGGATGGGAGTTCACCTGTGAGTCACCCGCGCCTGGGCGTTGCCGTCCTGACCATGGGCAACCGGCCTGCCGAGCTGGCGGCCCTGCTCGAGTCGGTGGCCCGGCAGGACCTGCCTGCGACGCGTGTGGTGGTGGTCGGCAACGGGACACCGCTGCCCGAGCTGCCGGCCGGGGTCGACGGGGTGGAGCTGAGCGAGAACCTGGGCGTCTCGGGGGGCCGGAACGCGGCTATCGCTCACCTGCGGGCCTGCGCAGACGTCGACGTGGTCGTGGACCTGGACGACGACGGCCTGCTGGTGGACACCGGCGTGTTCTCGAAGCTGGCCGCGATGTACGCGGCCGACCCTCAGCTGGGCGTGGTCTCGTTCCGCATCGCCGACGAACACGGGCAGACCCAGCGGCGTCATGTGCCGCGGCTGCGCGCCAAGGACCCGATGCGCGGCGGCGAGGTGACGACGTTCCTGGGCGGCGGGCACGGCCTGTCGATGCGCATGCTGAACGAGGTCGGGAACTGGCCGGAGGAGTTCTTCTTCACGCACGAGGAGACCGATCTGGCGTGGCGGGCGCTGGATGCGGGCTGGCGGGTGGTGTACGAGCCGTCGCTGGTTCTCCAGCACCCGAAGACGTCGCCGGCCCGGCACGCGGTGTACTACCGGATGACGGCCCGCAACCGGGTGTGGCTGGCCAAGCGGCATCTGCCCGCCCCGCTGGTCCCCGCCTATCTCGGGGTGTGGACGCTGCTGACGCTGGCCCGGACCCGGTCCCTGGGAGGACTGCGGGCCTGGGCCGGCGGCTTCTGGGAAGGCGTCACGAAGCCTGCGGGGCGCAGGCGGCCGATGCGGTGGGCGACCGTGGCTCGCATGACCAGGCTCGGACGCCCCCCGGTGATCTAGCTACGCGGCCGTCTCGGCCCGCAGCCAGGCCGGCAGGGCGGCCGGGGTGTCGTGCAGCCAGCGCACGTACCGGGCGACGCCGTCCTCGAGCGTGATCTGGGGCCGCCAGCCCAGGACCTGTTCCATGCGGGTGGTGTTCGCGCAGCCGCCGAGCGGGTCGCCGGGTGGCATCGGCGTTTCCTGCACCTGCGTCCCCGGGTACTGGGCGGCGATGAGGTCGGCGACGCGGCGGATGGTCGTCGGGCAGCCGGTGCCGATATTGACCGTCTCGCCGTCGGCGGCCGGCCGGGCCAGGGCGTTGAGGGTGCCGTCGGCGATGTCGTCGACGTGGATCAGGTCGCGGACCTGGTGACCGCCGCCGTTGAGCTGGAGCGGCAGACCGAGCGCTGCCCGGGCGGCGAACCAGGCCACCACCCACGAGTGGCTGCCCGGCTTGATGACCTGCGGCTCGCCGTACACGGAGAAGTAACGCACCACCGCGTGCGAGATGCCGACCGCACCGAGCTGCAGGGCGGTCTGCACCTCGCCGAAGGCCTTGGTGTTGGCGTAGACCGACAGCGGGCGCAGCGGGGCGTGCTCGGTGAAGCGGGGCACGGTGCGGCCGTAGACGGCGGCCAGCAGCTCCCGTGTGGTGCGGTGTTCGTCGCGGGGGCCGGCCCAGTCATCAGGGTTGCCGTTGCCGTACACGGAAGCCGAGGAAACAAACACCAACCGCTTCAGCCGGTCGGAGGCCGCGGCAGCGGACAGGACGGTCTGGGTGCCGGTGACATTGTGGTCGATGGCGTCCTGCGGGCGCCGGGTACACGCCGCGACGTCGGCGAGCGCGGCGGCGTGGACGACGTAGTCCGCCCGACGCATGGCCCGCTGCACGGCGGCAGCATCGCGGACATCCCCGACCAGGACGTCATCGCCGGCGGCGTCGATACCGAACAGGACCCGATAGACGTCTGCGGGGTAGGCGTCCAGAGTGCACAGCGCCAGCGGGGTGGCACCCAGAGACTTCAGGCGCCGCACGATCCGTGATCCGATCAGACCGGCGCCGCCGGTGACCAGAACGGTCGCTCCCTCAAGACTCCGGAGTGCCGAGGATGTCGCGGGAAGGGGACGGGTGTGCTGGTGCGTCATGGGATGCCCTTCGTGCCAGGTGACGGACTGGGGCGGCTGCGCAGCCTGCCTAGACGATGAGCGCCCGCGTTCGCCCGCGGGAGAGGTCCCGGGGAGGTCCCGTCCGGTTAGTGCCGTACCGGGCCAGGCCAGGCGGTGCCACGATGGCGCCGTGGAGCACCCAGCCGTACATCCTCTGGCCCTGGCCCGCCGGGCCCGCGGACTGTCGCAGGAACAACTCGCGGCCCGCATAAGAGATTCAGCGGCACGCCGCGGACTGCGCTCGGGCACCGACGCCTCCCGCATCCGCAAATGGGAGCGCGGCATCCAGCCCGACAAGGACTCCCAGACCTACCTCGCCGAAGCCCTGGGCCTGCCAGCGAGCGTCATCGACGGGCCGTGGCCCGACTGGCTGCCACTGACCGACACCGGCGTCGTCCCCCTCGCCCCGCACGCCACCGTGCCTGCCCTCAGAGAGGCCCTGCGAACCGTGGACCGCCGCACCTTCCTCACCGTCTCCTCCGCCGCACTGACCACCCTCACCGCCGACTGGGCATCCGCCCACAGCACAAAGATCCTGTCAGCTCAATTCGCCACAGACGGGGACCTGGTCGACGTGCTGCAGACCACCGCACAGCAGCTCACGGCCGCCGACCCCGCCCACCACCCGCACACCACCCGGCTACTGCACGAAAACCTGGCGACCGTGACCGACCTCCTCGACCACGGCTCCCACAGCGCCGCGACCCGGCACCGGCTGCACACACTGGCCGCGGACATCGCCCACACCCTGGCCTGGCGCCGCTTCGACCACGGCGACAACGCCCACGCCGCCCAGTACTGGATCGCCGCCCTCCACAACAGCCACGCCATCGGCGACACCGACCGCGGCGCCGGCCTCATCAGCGACCTCGCCTACCAAGCCGCCTGGCAAGGCGACCACGTCCTCGCCGGGCAACTCCTGACCCACGCACTCTCCCGCGCCACCCACCCCGCCGCCCGCAGCCTCCTCCAACTCCGCCTGGCACGCACCCACGCCGCACGCCACGAAACCCGCCCCGCCCTCCGCGCCCTCGCCGCAGCCGAGAAACACATGAACCAAACCGCCGGCGACCGCCCCGCATGGTGCGCCTGGCTCTCCGACGCCGACCTCGCCATCGACTCCGGCCAAGCCCTCCTCGACCTCGGAGACACCGCCCGCGCCCGCCAGCTCATCACCGACGGCGAACACCTTCTACCAACCCCCCGGAGCAAGACCCGCGGCATCTTCCTCGCCTACCAAGCGGCCAGCCACCTCGACCTCAAAGAACCCGAACCCGCCGCAGCCGCCGCCCACTCCCTCCAACTGGCCCGCAGCATCCGTGCCCCGCGCTGCATCCGCCTCGTCGAAGACCTCATCCCACGCTTCCAGCCCTACCGTGGGACGCCCGGCGTGACCGAACTGCTCCATCTGGCCGCCGCATAACGTCCGACTCAGCATTCCCTCCGTGCCCTCTGAGGCGCCCGGCGGGATGGCCTGGCCCTGGGGTCGGTTGTCGGTTGCCGGATGCCGGCGCCGCGCAGGGTCGATCCGTGCTGGGACCATCGCATGGCAGTACGGCGGCGCACCCGCCTGCCGGAGACACTGGACGGCATCACTGCGGACCTGCGGGCCGCGGCCCGCAAGTCCGGCCTGCCGGGAGCGGCGCGGCTGGCGTTCTATTCTTCGTTCGAGGCAGCCGGTGCCGGCTGCCGAGACGAGGAACCGCGATGACTGCCCCTGTACCGCCGACCACCGAGCCGGACGCCTCTGCGCGGATTTGCCCTGGCGACCAGATCGGCCCGTGCGCCGCCTGCCGCCGCCCCACCCACAAATACGGACGCGGCGCCCGCTCGCCGCTGTGCGAGTACTGCGACGCGAAAGCCGTGGAGAGGTGGGGCAGGAAGCTACGCGCATAGGGCGTTTCTTCCAGGATCACCTGATCGTTGGCGGTTTATGCCAACCATCGCGATCAAGTCCGCCGCAGCCGCGGCCGGGGCCGTGCTTCTTGTGGCCCCCTCTTCCTCAGCGTCGGTTCCCATGAGTGGAAGCGACGTCGACGGGGCAGTGTCGATCTCCGTCAAAGGCAAGGGGCTGCGCGTCGACTCCATCACTGTCTCCAGTAGCAAGCAGCGCAACGGCGAGGCATTCAGGGTTTACCGCCACACCGGATCGGCGGCCGCCCAGTCCTACGTCACGAAGTGGAAGCAGGCGAAGTTCGTCAGTGCTGGGATGACGAAGTTCGCCATGACCTCTTGGAAGATCAACAAGAGCTTCCCGGACGGGACATGGCTGTGCGCGGTCGCCAAGGAGTCGTCTGGCAACCCCTGCATCAAAGTCCACCGCTGACCTGACCCACGCGAAGCGCCTGCGGTACCGGCTCGGTGTTTGCGGCGAGGCACAGGTGGGCTGGAAGCAAGACAGCCGATCCGGCCGATCTGCCAGATATATGCAGCCATCCTCACAGAGCACGGGCACGCCAGAAACGCGTGCTGGCTACAACCTGACCAGAGGTCGTCTTCTGGGTGGGGGTTGCTCGTGCTCACGATCAATGTGGCGGTGCTGCTGGCGGTCATCATCGTCGTGCGGCTGCGCCGCCGGACCGAGGCGCGCAGCCGCAATGACGAGAAGCTGACCGTGCTGATCGTCCTGGTCTTCGGCATCCTCGTCGCGCCGACTGAGTTCGGGCAGGGCGTGCTGGATGTCGTGGCGAAGCTAGCGGCGGGCATCACCGACTCCACCCGCTGACAGGCGCTTGGCAGCGGCGCAGGCAACCCGACCGCCGGCCGCGCCATACGCCAAAACCGCTCTTGGGTCCGGAATCGCATCCCTAGGACCAGCGAGCACCGTAGCGTTGTTTTGCAGAACGGTGGGACGTGCCGGTGAGGGGAGCTACGGATGACCGCCGACACCGGAATCCACTCGGGCGAGGCTGCCTACGCCGCCTACGTGGAGCATCTGATGGCGTGCGGTGAATGCGGCCTGGCACCCTGCCCGGCAGGGGCGGACCTGTGCAACCGCTGTCTCGAACTCGTCAACCGGTCGTGGCCGGTCCACCGGGACGGCCACGAGCACTATGTGAGGCGCTGAGTGGAGAACTTCTTTACGCGGGTGGAGCGGGTATGGCCGGCGGGTCGGCGCGACCTGCACTGGCACATTTTGCCGACCGAGGCAGAGGCCCAGGCCTTGACCGCGCCGTACGCGGAGGTGGTGGCCCGGCCGGGGCTTCAGCCGGTACCGGTGCCGTGGATGCACTGCACGCTCCTGCACGCCATCGGTCTCAGCCGCAGCGCGGTCGACATCGGCGCGTTGGTGGAGCACGTCCAGGAGGACGTGCGGACGGTGGCGCCGTTCACGCTGACCTTCGACCGGCCGGCGGTCGGTCCGGTCGCTGTGGAGATCAGCGGCTGGCCTGGCCGAGCCTTCACTGGCCTCGGCACCGCCCTGACCGAGGCGACCACGCGTGCCAGCGGTGTGCCGTTCACTGCCAGCCGGAGCCGCTACCCCCACATGTCGGTCGCCTACACCACCAAGGGAGCCGAGGACGTGGACGCCATCGCAGTCAAAGCAGCCCTGGCCGACGTCGCAGGACCGCTCTCAGCGACAGTGTCCGTCGACCGGCTGCACCTCGTGGAGCAGTGGCACGACGGCGCCACCATCACATGGGAGCCCCTCGCAGAGGTACCCCTCGCAGGGCAGGCCTCGGCATGAGGACCTTCCCCGGCACGCACCCCATCAAGGCCGACACGGTGCACCTGACCGCCGACACCCTGTCTGTATCCATGACCGGCAGCATCACTTGCCAGGGCATCCTCCGGCACGGGCTCGGTTTCGTAGAGCTGGCCCTGCCCGACGCCGACCCTCAGCAGCGACGCGCCCTGGAAAGGGCCGCACAGTACGAGTTCGAGCTCTGGCGCGGCGGCGCCTGCCTGTACCAGTCCCCGCCGCTCAGGGTCCACGAGATCCGCAGGGACAGTATCGGCGCCCTGGTCGTCACCGGGGCACCCCGCTGACGGTGGTCGTCAACAGGGAGGACGGCTTCGAGGTAACGCCCGACTCGGCATTCTCGTGGTGCCTTTCGAGGTGTGCGGCGGATTGGCCTGGTCCTGGCGATGAGCTGACCGCCCCGCGAGGCGGGCGCGCAGCTGCCGGTATGACCATTGCACCCACACGGGCGGCGCACTCACCGAACACCTGAGAACGCCCCCTGACGGGCCGCTATCAACGGTGCATGATCAAAGCTGTGCTGCGCGGCCTGGCCGCCGCCTCCCTCGCTGTCCTGCCCCTCACCGTTCCCGCGCCCGCCCATGCGGCGGAAACCCTGTCTCTGTCAGACGCGGTCGCCGCTTTGCCGGTGGCGGCCGAGTCCCGGGAGGGCTACGGCCGGGACGCCTTCCGTCACTGGAACACGGGCGAGGATCCGACGGACGGTTGCAACACGCGCGCGGAGGTTCTCATCTCCGAGGCGGTGGAGCCGCCGACGGTGGGCCCGAGGTGCCGTCTGACGGGAGGCCGCTGGTGGTCCTACTACGACCAGGTGTGGGTGACGTCGGCTTCCGGCCTGGACATCGACCACATGACACCGCTCGCCGAGGCCTGGGACAGCGGCGCTTCCGCCTGGTCGGGGCAGCGCCGTGAGGCGTACGCCAACGACCAGGGAGCGGCGGCCAGTCTGGTCGCGGTGACCGCGCGTTCGAACCGGTCGAAGGCCGACCAGGATCCGTCCACATGGCTGCCGCCGGCCGCCGGGGTGCACTGTCGGTACATCGCGGAGTGGGTGGGCACCAAGCTGCGCTGGGCGCTGTCGGCGGACGAGGCCGAAGCGGCGGCCCTGGCAGAGGTCGCGGCCGGCTGCCCGGACCAGACCGTGACGTACGAACCGGCCCCGTGACCGGCCAGGCAGTGCACGCGGACAAGGAGAAGCTGATGGGCACAGCACGAAGGACACGACGTCGGACTGCCACGGTCGCGGCCGCTCTCGCTGCTGCCGGCGGCCTGCTGATGGTGACCGCGGCGCCTGCCAGTGCCGAGGTGAAGTCGACCTGCGGCACGTACATCTGTGTCGCCACCGCCTATCAGGGCCGCGACTTCGTCCAGGACATCACCGTCACCACGCGGGACGGCCTGCCGGGGACGCTGCGCGGGTTCGTCGGCGACTACCGCGCGAGCAAGGCGAACGCCTCGAGGTGGCGGTTCGTCGTCAACCGGGAGATCAGGGCCTACCCGAGGCTGGCCGTCTGCGGCGGCCTCGACCGCCGCGGCCGGGTCATCGAGAACCACTGCGTGATGATCCCCTGAAAGCCCGCACCGGTCCTCGTTGTCACACCAGCGGGCCCCGGTGGACGCAGTGACGTCCCCCAGGCCCGCTGTATGGAGTCGGTGAGGAAGAGAGCCCCTGCGCGGCTGTGCGGCACGCCGTCCCCGTCGCGGGGGAGGGCGTGCCGCACGGTGCGGTAGCGGCGATGCCGGTGGGGTCCACCGGCACCACCGCTACGGGTCAGTGGCGGCCGCTGCGGCGGTGGCCCCAGGAGTCGGAGTCGATGTAGCGGCCGTGGTCGTTGCGGAGGGTGGCGGTGTCACTCCTGTTGTCCCACACGTAGTTGCGGCGGTCCTGGTAGACGTCGGTGCGAGTGTCGCGGCCTTGTCCGGTGTGGACGCGGACGGTGGAGCGTCCGGCGAGGCGGTAGTCGTGGAAGGTGTAGCGGTGGCCGTCCTCGTCCCGCAGCGTCCAGCCGTCGAGGTTGACCGTGCGGCGGGTGTTGTTGGTGATCTCCACCCATTCCTTGTTCAGGGAGCGGTTGGAGCGGTCGTCACGGCCCGGGGAGTCGTACTGCACGTCGCTGATCTCCACGGACGGGCGCGGCGCCCGGTGGTGGTCGGCGGCGGTGGCCGGCACCGCCAGGACGGCGGTCAGCGCGCCGACGGTGAGGGCGGCGGCGGTCAGGCGGCGGGCGGTGATGGACTTCGACACAGGGTCCCCCTGCAGGTGCGGGCACCACCGGATCTGTACGGCAGGAAACGCCGCAGGAGCCGGGTGGTGCGTGGTGCGTGCGCTGCCGGTCGGCCGCGCAGTCACACCCTGCCCACCGAGCGACCGCCGGGTGGAGACGACGTGAACGCTGTTACCGATCCCCCACCCCACGGTGACCCTCGCCTGCATCCTCCATCTATGCGACGAATGCACCAGATTGACGCGCCCTCACGACAAGGACCCGCTCCAGCACTGGCCCCACACACCGAACCGCCAGGTCACGCCACCCCAGCCGCACGGAAGCGTTCACCCGAAAGTGAGTAACGACCCCCCGCGCGGCGGCCGGCCGTAGATGTGAAGAAGTCCCGCCCCCTCGATGGTGCCGGGGGCGGGACTGGGTGGAGCGCCGGGCAGGCCTTGCACCTGCATTTCCCCGCAGGAAGCGGGGCGTCTTTCCTTAGACGACCAGCGCACGGCAGACGGCCGCCGCAGCGACCCGCCTTGCAAGATCAACTATAGGCGCAGTCGCCTCTCAGTGCACATCGCGTTCGCAGCCCGGCGTAGTTGGGCTCTCTCGCACGCACGCGCGGGCCTGTGCGGTCCCCAGAGGGCTGAGGGGAGGACACGCGGTTTCTTCGACTCCTGTACTGCCGCCACGAGGAGCGCCGGCGGTGGAGTGCAGGGGGAGTGTCAGTGCTGTGGCCTACGGTCGTCGTGCCCCTTGCGCGGGGTTGCGCTCTCGCCTGGCCACTACGGCCGGCCAGGCGAGAGCTGATGCCCGCTTCCCCCATTGTTTCGGCACGGGGGCGGGCCCTTCCGCAGGGAAGGCCGACACCAACAGCGTCGTGTTCTATTGACGTCTCTTCAGCGTGCAATTGCAAGGAGAACCGGGAACTTCCACCCGTCAGCGCGCCTCCTTGAACTCTCAGCCGCGATCCTCCAGCAGCCCCTTCGTCCGGTGACATCTGTGATCGACATTGTTCCGTGATTCCATGATCACGTGGCGTAGCAACTTCCGTCCCCTCCATGCTGGTTGCCCTCCCCGGACCGGTGGCCTCGGCACCCGCCTGTCCGGGGACCCGGCGGCATCCCGACTAGCCGCCACGGCACCAACACGTCAAAGGACAGGACATGGAAACCAGGCAGATAGCGGTCCTCGCCGTCACGATGACGGTCTTCACGTGGAGCGGGGTGATGGTGGCGGCCGGCCAGACGGCAGCGGCCGCCGCGCTCGCCCCGGCCCTCGCCGTCACTGTGCAGCAGATCGTCCACACCGCCCGCACCCACGGCGCACCGCGCCCCGTGGAGGCCGCGGACAAGGAGGACGACGCCCCGTGACGACGCCCACCGACCCGCCGGCACCTCCCGACAGATCCCGGCCGGGCCGCAAGCTCGGTCCCATCGCAGACAACGTCAGCAGCACTCACCGTGCCTGGCTGGAGCCGTTGCGCGAGACCTACCGGGCCAGCGGCCTGACGCTGAACGCTCTCAGCGGCCGGATCAGCTTCGCCAAGTCCAAACTCTCCGAGCTGCTGCGCGGCGTGGGCCTCTACCCGCGCTGGGAGGTCGTCTCCCTGATCGCAACCGAGCTGGGCATGCCGGACTGGCCCCTGTACCGACTGTGGCGACAGGCGGCCTTCGAATCCCACAGGAGCGGCGAGTGGGTCGAACGCTGCACGGAACGCACCACCATCCTGACGGCCACCCACACCGCCCCGCCCTGGGACCACTGCGCCTTCCGCGATCGCATGGAGGGCGACTACCTCCGCTACGCCCAGGTCTTCCTCGACGACCGCCAGCGCGACACCGCCGTCTCGGACACCTTCGACATCCTCTGGCTGTCCTGGAACGACGCCCTCGCCAGCCAGGACACCCGCCGCTTCGCCTGGAACGTCCTGCGGGCCACCGTCATGGCCCGCACCCCCCACCGCGACGGCCGGCCCGAGCTGGGCACGGCCGCCTTCGACACCGTCGCTCTGCGCTCCATCTCCGACCCGGCCGACTTCATCGAGCAGGCTACGGAGATCCTGCGGCTCTTCACCGCGATCAGCCACCTGCCCCGCCGCCAGTTCGATGTCATGGTGCTGCGCCGCCTGTGCGACTTCACCCCCGAGGCCGTCTCAGCTCTGGTCGGAGCCTCCCTGGCCACCGTCCGCTCCGACGAACGCCACGCCACCCACTTCGTGGAGAGCGTCCTGTACCCGCCGCCCTCGACCGAAGGAAAGACCCCGTGACCCGCATCGAAGACCTCCTCACCAGAGCACGGCTCGTCCACGAACGCACCGTCCCTCGCGAAACCCCCTGCCCCCACTCGACCACAACGGGCACACGCCCCACCGGCGCCCCCACCGAAGACAGCGCCCCCAGCGCAGCCGCCCAGGACCTGCGCGCCCTGTGCGAAACCCTCGTCCTGCACACACCCCCGGCCACCGTCACCAAGTTCGTCACCGACCAGGTCCCCGAACCCCGCAGCGCCCTGGTCCTTGCCTGCATCCTGCAACTGACCGACACCGACGAAGGCGCACGCTTCTGGTGGCAGTACGCCGCCGGCGCCGGACAAGCCGCCGCCGCCTACTGCCTCTACCTGCACCACCTCGCACTGGGAGAACGAACCACCGCCGAGTGGTGGCACCAGCAGACCGACGACGTCCAGCCCACGCCCGAACCCCCCGCCTGGGACGACGGCGGCAGCTGGAACCCCGCAGACCACCGGATCACCAGCGCCTCCACCACCCAGTTCATGCGCATCCTGCGCCACCTCGCCAAGCAGACCGTGCGGTCGCGACCCGCTGCGGTCAGCAAACTCATGGCGTACATCCCCGCTGCCGTCACGGCCGGTTATCTTCGCGAGCCGGACACCGAGCTGCCCCTGCCTGGCAACGAATTCGCCCGCCGCATCAGTCGACTGCTCGCCGTGACAGACCGTCCGCACACCTGGCAGAGACGGCCCAACAATCCCGCTGGAGACCAGCGTGAGCCCACCAGTGTCGAGCCTGTCGAGCGGGCGTACCTGCAGACTGTCCCCGAACAGATGGGCACCGCCAAACGCTGAGCGCGCGCCCACTCGAGGGGAGGCCCGGCAGTGTGGGGCAAAGCCCCTCGACTTCTCTGGCCTGGCCTGTTCTCCCCTTCCTTGATCACTCGGGGTGCTGATTTGCTGACGCTTTGTCAGTGGCTCCTGTCAGCATGGACGGTTGTGCGGGGAGTTGTTGCGAGGGGGAGAGGCTTCGATGCCGTTAATTCGGTCGTATGTGCGCTCTGACGGGACGCAGGTCCGTAGTCATTACCGGTGGGCTCCGGGCGCGCGGCGGGAAGTGATGATTTTCAGCGTCGTGGCGCTGGCCGTGGTCGGGCTGGGCAACGGCAACGTCTCTGCAGGGGGTGGGGGAACTCCGCGGCCGCAGCCGACGGTCCAGTACCCGATCCGCTTCGACAATGCCCCGGTAAGGCCGGCGCCGAAGCCCCAGCCCACGGTGTCGTACCCGATCCGGTGGGAGCGGTGACCCGCCGACGGCCGCCCGCACGGCGGCGCAGGCGGCGACCCAGCCGCAGGCAGCAGCAGCGGGACGCACAGCTGATCGCCTTCGCCGTGGTGGCGGCAGCCGTCATCGGCCTGGTGGTGACGGTGGTCAACTGGCTGCTGGCCCACTGGTGGCTCCTCGTCGTGGCCCTGGTCCTCGCCGTGCTGGCGGGCGCCGGCTGGCTCTACAACCGGCAGCAGCGGGCCCAGTGGGAGGCGGTGCGGGCGCAGGGCCTGCGCTACGGCCTGCCGCAGCTGGACGCTCTGCGCCACGACCGGTTCGAGGACGCGATACGGGACCTGATGCAGCGGGACGGCTGCCGCGATGCCCAGCGGGTCGGCGGCCGCGGCGACCTCGGCGCGGACGTGAAGGCCACGGATCCGTTCGGGCGGCGCTGGGTGATTCAGTGCAAGCACCGCCGTAACGGCGCCCAGGGCTCGCCGGTGGGCACGCCTGATCTGCAGGTGCTCAACGGAACGGCCCGCCAGGTCCACGGGGCCGACGTCGCGGTGATCGTCACGAACGGCCGGGTGACCGGGCCAGCGGTGACCTTCGCCAAGCAACAGCGGCTGCACGTCGTCGACCGCCAGACCCTGGCCGTCTGGGCATCCGGTTCCCGCCCCTTGTGGGAGCTCCTGCGGGCGGTACCGCCCCCGTGCCGCCCCACATCACTGAGCTGAGCCGCCACCTGGGTCTACAGGGGCTGTGATAGCCGATGCCGCTCCGCGCTCCCTTCCAAGGGTGTGAAGCGGATTCGCCCGCGCTCACGAATCGCCCCCGTGAGCGCGGGCGGTCTGTCAGGCGGCGAGATTCCCTCTGGTGGGGAGCAGCAGCATCCGCTCTACCACACGAAGGAACATCTCAGCTTCCCGCAGAAGCTCCTGTGCCTCTCGTGGGGATGCTGCTCCTGTGACGCCTGCCTCAGCGCGAGCCCTTTGTATGGCATGCGTGGAGAACAACGATGCCCAAGAGCTGAGTTCCGGAGCGACTTCTGGCAGGACTTCCCAGGCGGTGCGTATACGGACTGCCCTACGGGGTGACTTTGTTGGACCGCCCCGCGCCGCCAAGACCGCTGCGGCGGTGCGCAGTGCTGCCAGATGCGCGGTAGCGAAACGTTCATTGGCTGTGCCTGTACGAGATTCCCGCAGCCCCTTGCGGGCCTGGTGCAGCAGATCTGCGGCCTCAGGCGGGTACGTCGCCCGGTCGGTCCCCCGACTGGTCATGTGTACGCGCGACCACGCGCTGAGCCAGGGCTGAGCCTCCAACGGACTGAGTCCCAGTGCCAGGAGGTAGGTGCGGAAGAAGTCTTCCGATGGCAGCTGACTGCCACGCAAGACATCCGACAGCGTGCTACGCGCAAGCCGGCACCCCAGGCCACGCCGTGCTCGCCGCTCAAGGTCCCGGTAGGTGGGACTGCCTCGATTGATACGCAGCAGCCGCATGGCTTCGATCAGTGCCGCGGGTGTCCCGATGAGCTGCGGGGTCAGTCCCGGACGAACTACATCGGCAGCTGCCTTCGCGGGACGAGGCTGCTTCTTTTTGATCAGCGAGGCTTCGAACCACAACTTCCTCGCGGGCCGCAGGTCCGCCCCACAGGCAGCCAGAAAACCCGCCACGGTCTCCCACCGAACAGAGGTGTGGCCACGCTCTGCCCGACACAGCGAGGGCGCCGAGCACCCGGGGCGCCCCTCCAGTCTCGAAGCCATGGCGCGCAGAGAGAGGCCGGCCAGCTGCCGTTGCTCCCTGAGGTGAGCTCCTAGCGCAGCGTAAGCGTTCTGTCCCGACTGGACAGACCCTTGCTTACGCAGAGCACGCTGTACCGAAGAGGGCGGTATCTGCGGGCCTTGGTCGAACCTCGGAGTATCCATCAGCGCCCCGATCCGGAAGCAGCGATCAACTCCCGTACGACCCAGATGCCCAGCCCAGCGCCCACTGCGACGACCGTGACGACGCCCTCCAAGGGCATACCGGACCAGACAAGACCTGCCACAACGAGAAGCACCGTCATCACGATGAGTGCTGCCGTCAGGGGTATAGCAGTCAGCGCGGAACGGGGGTTGCTTGCCGCACTGCTGGCGGCTTTTCTTGCTTGAGGCATGCCGGACTCCACTTCGGTTCACCACTCGACTGAGCCGCCCAGGTAGGCCCCAACTGGTTTCCAGCCCAGCTGAGTTGAGCGACCACCCGCCATGGTTCCGGGCGTGTAGGGGGTAAGTCCAACGGGCACAGACAGCCGTTTCATTCTGTCCGGCGTAAACGGTTGAATCTCTGGCGCTGAAACACGCTGGCTTCGCGTGAAACACCCAGCTCAGCGTCCGGAAGGCCCCGGACAAGTCACCTTGGAAGGCGTCAGGTCAAACGAATGTGTCCGGTCGCCGCTGTCCCTGTCGCCTGGCCCTCGCCATACTCAACCTAGTGGCCTTGGATCTCGTATCCACCACACGGCCCCCCGCTCGTCACCACTCGACAACAGGGGACATGAAGCAGGAACTGTTCCAGCAGACCTGCTTCGGTGGTTGGGGGCACCGCCCCCAACCACCGACGACTTTCCCACACGCAGCAGTCACGGTCACTGAGACGACGACGCTCATGAGGGAGTTCGTCGACCATGCGCTTGCTGTCCAGCACCGTTGTACCCGCCCCCTTTCTCCTCGCTCCCCGCAGCCCAGCGTCGGACACCACGCTGCAGGCGTGACGTCGTCCCCCGGTACGTGAGCGAGCCCGGACCGCATCGGGCGCAAGTGTCGCCGGTCATCGTCACAAAGGGCCGGGTGACCGGCCCAGCCGTGACCTGCGCCAAGCAGCAGCGGCTGCACGTCGTCGACCGCCAGACACTCGCCGTCTGGGCGTCCGGCTCCCGTTCGCTCTGGGAGCTGCTGCGGGCGGTTTCACCGCCACGCCGCGCGTCGCCGCTGAGCCAACAAGCGCTGATCGTCTAGTTCTCCTCGTGTAGCCGGTACCGCTCGATCTCAGCCGAGTCGATCATGCGATGCCCGCCAGGACCTCGCGGGCGAGCTGCGCGTAGAGCGGGCGGGTCGCGGACAGAACAACGCGTGCGGTCACAGGCATCATGACGAGTTCATCCGAGCCTCCACGACGAGGGCGAGTCCCGACACGGCGATGAAGGCGGCGCCTCCGGCCTTGACGGCGTCTATCGGCGACGCCCCCAGCGCTCTGGCGACGACGCCGGCACCCATGCCGACCACGGCGCCGATCAGCACGCACACCACGACGGACAGCGTGCGGATCGTCTTCTGCGCCTGGACCAGGCGCTGCTGCACAACGGGGTCGGCCGGGGCAGACATAAGGGGACCTCCTGCGGTCACGGGGTGGTCAGAGCGGGCGGAGCATGGACAGCACGCACCTCCTACGCTGCGGCCTAGCCGCGCGACAGAGAGCTCTTCTCTAAGAGGTCCGACGCAGTCGAATGCGTGGCGACACCTTGACCGAGGCAGCGCCAAGCCGCGCAACCCCCAACACCTTGGCTCGCTAGCCCCACCCAGTGCCCTGTACAAGCGGCGCCCTCTCGGTTCCGGGCAGGCCGCCCCAGGCAGGCCGCCGACGGGCGCAGCGCCGCGAGTGGACAGCTCCCGGCCCGCTCACCCGCTGCCCTGCTCTGCGTGAGCCACCCGCCCCCGGCGCCGCTCCGCCCTGCAGAGGTCCACCGTGCGCTCCGCCCTGCAGAGGTCCACCGTGCCGGATCCTGTGCTGCGGTTGCCGATGTCCGCCAGTTTCCACTGACAGGAAACTGCAGAGTCTGAAAAAACTTGCTGACATCACAAAGTTTCCACGCGGTGGAAAGTAGCGAGAATCGGAAAGTTTTCTTGGCTGTCTGGCGTTTCCGTGGCACGATCGGCCCGTGGACGATCACACGACTCAAGCTGAAGCCGCCGATGTCCTCAACGCAGGGGCGATGGCTCTGCGGGCCATGCTGGGCGACGACTGGGACGTGGCCGTCGAGCCGGAAGCCGCGTCACCGCTCGGCGGTGACATGGGATGGGACGCGGTCATCCGGTTGACCGCGCGCCACGACAGCATCTTCACCGAGCTGCTCGTGGACGTCCGTACACGCGTCACACCGAAGGACGCCGCCGGCCTCATCGCCTCCAAGGCCCTGCTGGTACGCAAGATCAACCGCAACACACGTCTGATGGTCTTCGCTCCTTGGATCAGCCCTAAGACCCAGGAGGAGCTGCGCCGCCGTGAGATCGACTACCTGGACCTGACCGGGAACGTGTCGCTGCGCGTCACCCGTCCCGCCGTCATCATCCACACCCAAGGGGCCGACCGAGCCCCGGCAGGCCACCGTGCTCCCAGCAGCAAGCCCATGCTGACCGGGCCCGCAGCCGGCCGACTGGTACGCCTTCTCGCTGATGTGAAGCCCCCCTACCGGGCCACCGATCTGGCCAAGAGCGCAGGCTTGAGCACGGCCTACGTCTCCAAGCTGCTCGACTCCCTTGAAGAGCAGCTCCTCATCGAACGCGACAACAAGGTCATCGTCCATGTCGACTGGCAGGGCCTTCTGCGAACCCGCGCCGCCACCTTGGACCTGGCCCACCACTCGAAACCGGTCGGCATGATCGCTCCCATGGGCATCCGACCCGTCATCGAGCGCCTGGTTGAGGGGGACGGGTTCGTCGCAGGCAGCGAAATCCTGGTCACCGGCTCGTACGCAGCGCGTTCCGTCGCTCCGATCGCGGTCGGTGGACAGCTCATGATCTACACAGTCCTGCACGACGACGCCTCGCTGACCCGCCTGGCCCAGGAACTCGGCCTCATGCCCGTACCGGAAGCGGCCGACGTCCTGGTCCTTGCTCCCTGGGACCTGAGCGTCTTGCACCGCCCCGTCCGCTACGACCAGTACTGGCAGGTCGGGCTGAGCCAGCTCGTCCTGGACTGCCTCTCCGGCCCCGGCCGCATGCCGGCGGAAGGCGAGAAGGTGCTGGAATTCATGGCCGCAAACGAGGACAACTGGCGCCTGGACGACCTCGCACACGCACGCCTCCACAGAACGACCAATCCCGGCACAGGGCCGCAGGAACTGTTCTAAGATCACGCCCACGATCGAGGGGGCGGCATGTCACAGGCACCGGCTGGCGTTGGCGAAGACGAACTCAACCAAGCAGCACGAACTGCGCTCTTGGACGCCTTGACCGCGCTGCAGGATCACCGCGACGCCGCGACCGTCGTCGGAGCCCAGGCGGTCTACCTCCGCACCCAGAACGCCATCATCCGCAGCGCCGCCTACACAGCCGACGGTGACATCAGCATCGACCCGCAGCGCCTCGGCGAGCAGCCGCTCATCGAGCAGGCCATGCACGCAGCCGGCTTCACTCTCCGGGACAAGCAGCCCGGCCTGTGGGAGCGGCCTCAGCAGGTCGGCTCACTGACCGTGCCCGTGGAAGTCGACCTCCTCATCCCGCACCAGCTCGCGCCACGCCCCAACACCAAGCGCCGTACCGAACTGCCGCCACACGACGCATGGGCAACCAAGAAAGTCGCCGGCCTCGAGCTCGCGTCCGTCGACCGGTCCGTCATGACCATCCCCAGCCTCACCCCCGGCGACCCGCGCACGATCGAGGCCTACGTTGCCGGCCCCGCAGCTCTGCTGGCCGCCAAGGCCATCAAGCTCGACGAACGCATCCGCAACGTCGACAAGCGCCCGGATCGGCTCAACAACAAGGACGCCGGCGACGTGTACCGCATTATGACCACTGTGCCCGCCACCGAAGTCGCCCAGACGTTTGCTGAATTGCGCGACGACCCCCGCGTAGGCGACACCGCCCGCCAAGGTCTGCAACTGCTGCGCACGCTCTTTGGCGCAGCAGCCACTCCCGGCACCAATCTGGCGATCCAAGCGCTCGCCGGTGACGTGCCCGCAGACCGTGTTCGCGTGCTCGCTCCGGTTTTCGTCGCTGCCCTCTACTCGTGATCTGAGCCTGAACAGGCTCGACTGGACCGGCCCGGTGTCCGGACGAGACAGAGGTGGGCTGCTGGCGGCCGCGCTTGCCGGACCCTGGCGCCGACCGAGGGCGAGCACCCATGGACGGGACCCTCGTCCGCCCCCGGCCGGTGGTGGACGTCGCCCATGTCGCCGCCAGCCGATGGCGCAACCCGGTACGCCGACACCGCCCTCGCCCCGCCTAGCCCCCCGGCCGCCGTGGTGCGGCACGGCGGCCGGGAGCAATGGGCTACTCCTACCGCAGCATGAAAAAAGCCCAAGTTGAGCAGGGACGTGTGCAAATAGACTGCTGGTGTGACAAGAACATGGCGGCGGCTGACTGACCGCCTCAACGGCAAACAAGACCCAGAAGTCCTCTACGAAGAGCTTCCCGACCACCTGGCCGTACCCGTCAGGCTTTGGGCCCACCAAGTTGCCAGCACCTACGGTCTCGTTGCTCTTGTCTGCCTGCGCCTGCGATTGCCGTCCAAGGTCCTCAACAGTCATTCGCCAGAAGAGACGCTCGCCAACTACCAGGACAGTCGCAACCCGATGATCTTCATGGAGATTGTCGATGCGCTGCTGGCGGGCCTCTCGGAAGTCA
The DNA here is from genome assembly GCF_040636935.1 of Streptomyces sp. NPDC032940. Classification (NCBI taxonomy): domain Bacteria; kingdom Bacillati; phylum Actinomycetota; class Actinomycetes; order Kitasatosporales; family Streptomycetaceae; genus Streptomyces; species Streptomyces sp. NPDC032940. Next base: position 35,690 of record NZ_JBEZVJ010000036.1, read on the forward strand.
ACCCATTCTCATCGGCGGGGAGGTACAACGGAGTTACCATCAGCGACCTCCGCAATGAGTTGGACCGCATCCTCCTCGAAGGGGGATCGGCCTACATGATCAACCCGGACAAGAACGGGTTGTGCCGCAGAGTTGATGTGACCTTGCGGCAGTCTCTGGAAGCCGCCGTGCAGGCAGCGGACAAGCAGACGCAAGGCGCCGGCGCACACCTCCGGGAGGCTTTCGCCGCGGCCTACGGGATCAGCCCTAACCCCAGTGTTGCCTACTCTCAGTCCGTGAAAGCGGTAGAAGCTGTGGCAAACCCTCTTTTCCTTCCTAAATCTCCTGAGCCCACCCTGGGGGCTGTGCGATCGACCCTTGACCAGGGCAGGAACAAGTACGAGATGGTCGTGCAGGACCGAACGGGGGCTCCCGCAGGCATCGAGGCAGCGGTCGAACTGCTTAACCTCCTCTGGCATGGGCAACGCGACCGCCACGCTGGCGGCCCCACGAGCCGGCCAGTGACACAGGAAGCTGCCGAGACTGCCGTACACGCTGCCGCTCTTCTGGTCCACTGGATAGCGACGGGCGCGATTCGGAAGAAGTAGCAGTGGACAAGGAGCGCAGCGGAAGCCACCCCCGGGGCCGCAGACCCCGCAGCTCCGGGAGCGCAGCGGACGGAGCGTCACCTGCCTTGCGTAGCAAGGCAGGTGAGCTGCTCGCGCAGCGAGCAGCAGCGCTCACGCGGAGCGTGAGCGCAACACCCGTGCGCAGCACGGGTGTTCGCTTGCCCATCGCGCAGCGATGGGGTACCCGCTCCGCGTGAGCGCTGCTGCTCGCGCAGCGAGCAGCTCACCGGCCCGGCTGCGCCGGGCCGGTGACGCTCCGTCCGCTTCGCTCCCGGAGCTGCGGGGCTACCGGCCCCGCGAGGTGGCCTCCGCTGCGCTCCAGCCACCCGGGGCGCTGCGCGGATCGGCCAACGGGCCTTCGGCCCGAGCGGCAAGAGGGAGGGGGTGGGCTGGTGCCGGTGACTCTGCATCACGTGATGCAGCATGTAGCTTTGGCGGAACCAGCCCACCCTCGGAGGCTACTTGCTTGCGTTCTTGCGGCGGTTGATCCTGCGCTCCAGGGCCGCCCGGAGGGCGAGGGCGCGGCGGCTGGTTTCCGGGGTAGGCGGGCCGGCGCGCGGTGCCGGGTGCCGCTTCCGATCGCGCGCAGCGCTCGGCACGCGCAGGCGCGCAGCGGACGCCCGTACCCCTGGCGCGTGCGCGCGGCGGCCGGTGCCGCGCCCCGGCCCGCCTACCCCGAAAAAGAAGGGTTCTGCTGCGCCCGCCCGCGCCTGGGGCCGCTGCTGCGCCCCGCTGCGCGCGGTTCGGGCGGGGCCTGGGGCGGGGCTCGGTATGCTGGCCGTGAAGTCCTCCTTCGGGTGGGTTTTCGGTTGGTCGGCGCCCTTGCCACCCGCTTCGGCGGATTGGGCGCCGGCCGCTTTTGTGTCTCAGGGCGTGACGCCGTACGCTGCCGCCTCCCTCAGCACCTCCAGGGCCTCCTGGAGCGCCTGGACGGCGTGCTGCCGCACTGCGCTAGGGCTGGGGTACTCCTCGGCCTCCTGCAAGTCGCGGAGTGCGTCCTGGGCGCTTTCCAGCGCGGTGCGCGGGTCGGCGAGCAGGACCAGGGAGCCCGAGGTGTCGACCGTCCAGACCTGGCCCGTTTCCGGCTCGATGTCGGCGGCGGCGAGCAGTTCGCCGCAGGAGCAGGCGAACAGGCCGTCCGGCCGGGCGGTGTAGGGGTGGGCGTGGTCGCAGGTGATGAGGTCCATGAGGCAGCCCGCCTTTCGTGGGGTCCTGGCGTGGTGGTGACCAGGAAGCCGCGCGGTGCGGCGGGGGCTCGACGGCCCCGGGTGCGCCCGCAGGGCGCGGGCCGTCGACCGGGGCCCGCAAGGGGCGCCGCAGGCGCCGGGTCCCGGCGGTCCGGCCGCGCGCAGCGCAGGACCGCAGCGCGAGGGAGCGCAGCGGACCGCGCGTCGCGTCGGGGAGAGCCCGCAGGGCGCTCTCCGACGGCCCCCGCCGCACCGTGTGGCACCCTGGTCACCACCACGCCAGGACCCAGCTCCTGAGGCTCTACCAGGCGGACAGTTGCGTGGGAGCGATGCGGCAGGCGAATCTGAGCTGCCGCCCACGCGGGCCAGCCTTACCGACAAGGCGGATCACGCGATGAGGACCCGCGAAGCGTCAGGGCTGGGGACGACTGCGAAGAACAGGAACGGCACTAGCCTCGCGCTTTCACGAGGTGAGCTGTCCGGCACGTGATTGAGAACGTGGAAATCGCTCCTGAACTGCAAAGATGGGACTTGTCGAGGGTCCTGATCGTGCCGTGAAAAGAAGCACTCCACAGATGAAGAGGCGCCCCGGGGCGGAACCGCCCTGTCCGTATTGAGGAAAGTTGTCGGAAAACCGCCAGTCACTCCCAACGCCGGAGACGACCCACCGAAGGAGCTGACGGGCCGTCACGCATGACCGAAGCTAGCCGCCAACAATCCAATACAGCAGTCCGAGACCAGGAACACCGAGCAGCAGGGCCAGAGTCGACAGTATGTAGGCTATGCCGTACCCGATCGGCGGCACCTCGGCGTTCTTCGGCCGACGTGGGTCGTAGACGACGTCGACCGACTCTCCTATCCGTGCGCACGCAACGGCCGCTGGCTGGCTCAGGCATGTGAACTTCTCACCCGACGCGGCCTCATATCTCACGATCACGGCTACGCCGTCCTTGGCGAACGTGTGCCTGACACAGACTCCCGTGACCCGAACTCCCCTCACACGCACGGCGAACGCCCGTTGAGCCATAAAGGCCAGGACCCCGGAGCCACCCAGCAGCACGAGGGTGTGGGGGAGGAAGTAGGCCGAGCCCGAAGCAGCGAGGTACGCAGATGCCATACGCCCATCTAACCTCGTTTTCTCACGAGGTGGGGTGTCCGAGGCTTGATCAAATAAGCGGAAAGCGCTCCTGACCTGCAATGATGAGACGTGTTGAGGGTCCTGTTGGTTGCGTGGGAAGAAGCACTCTCCAGGTGAAGAAGCGTATCGGGTCGTACCCGTGTGTCCGCGTCGAGGGCGGCGGCCGGGCGGTGGTCTCGCAGGCCGGGGGTGTCCTGCTGGTGGAGACCGTCCGCAAGGTCGGCCTGGGCACCGCGATGTCAGCGGCGCTGACGCCGTGGCGGAAGCCGCGGGCGGTGCACGATCCGGGGAAGATCTTGCTGGACGTGGCCCTGGCGGTGGCGCTGGGCGGGGACTGCCTGGCGGATGTCGGCATGCTGCGGGCGGAGCCGGCCGTGTTCGGGCCGGTGGCCTCTGACCCGACGGTCTCCCGCCTGATCGACACCCTCGCCGGCTCCGAGGGGAAGTCACTGGCGGCCATCCGCTCGGCTCGGGCCGAAGCACGTGAGCAGGCTTGGCGGTTGGCCGGCGGCCACGCTCCCGGAGCGGGCGGGTCGGTGACCGTGGACCTCGACGGGGTGCTGGTGGTCGCACACTCGGACAAAGAGGACGCGGCCCCGACCTGGAAGCGGACCTACGGTCACCACCCGTTGATGGGGTTCGTCGACCACGGACCGGGCGGCACTGGGGAACCGGTGGCGGCCCTGCTCAGGCCCGGGAACGCCGGCTCGAACACAGCCGCCGACCACATCACCGCCACCCGACTGGCGCTGGCCCAGCTGCCGGCGAAGTACCGGCGCGGGCGCCGGACACTGATCCGCACCGACTCCGCGGGCGGCACCCACGACTTCGTCGCCTGGCTCGCTCAGCGGGGACGGTGGCTGTCCTACTCGGTCGGCATGGTGATCACCGAGCAGGACCACCAGCATGTGCTGAAGGTTCCGGCGTCGGCCTGGACGCCGGCCGTCGAGGCGGACGGAGAGATACGCGACGGCGCCTGGGTCGCCGAACTCACCGGCAACGTTCTGGACGGCTGGCCGAAGGGGATGCGGCTGATCGTCCGGAAGGAACGGCCGCACCCCGGGGCCCAGTTGCGGCTCACGGACGCGGACGGCATGCGGCTGACCTGCTTCGCCACCAACACCGTCGGCCGGCCGATCGCCGAGCTCGAGCTCCGTCACCGGCTGCGAGCGAGGGCCGAGGACCGCATCCGGGCCGCCAGGGCCACCGGCCTGCGGAATCTTCCTCTGCACCGCACCGCCCAGAACCGGATCTGGCTGGAGATCGTGCAGATCGCTCTCGACCTGCTGGCCTGGATGCCGATGCTCTCGCTGACCGGCAGGGCCAGGCTCTGGGAACCCCGCCGTCTGCGGCTCCGCCTGTTCACCACGGCCGGACAGCTCGTCACCACCGGCCGTCGGCGGATCCTCCGCCTGGCACGGCACTGGCCCTGGACCGGTCACATCACCGCAGCCCTCGACCGGCTCACCCAACTGCCCGACCCCGGCTGACCAGCGAAATCACCCGTCCCTACGACAGCACCTCAACACCCGGAGCAGTGGAACCCGGCGCCCTCCCGAGACGACACTCGGGTCCTCGGCCTGCCCAGCCTCAGCCCACAGCAACAAGAACGGTCCACCGACTCCGTCGGCGGACCGTCACGAAACTTCGAGGCTAGAGCCAGTCCATCCTGTGCGCGAGGCAGCTGACGAGGTCGCCTATCAGAGCACCTGGTTGTTACGGGCGAGTACGGGAATATCCAACGAAATCTATTGGCCATAGATGGCGCGACAGAACCTTTTTGCGCGATACGCCCGTTTCTGAAACACGACATATGCCAACGGAAGGAACGAAACGCCCCGCAGGTTCTGTAGTTGGCAGTGCACTTTCCGTGAGGTTAGGGTCACGGGAGCGTGGGCTCCGAGGAGTTGCAGCCCCATTGACGAAGCCCACGCCATCCATGAAATGCACGATTCAAGGAGATCCCATGAGGTCGTCCCCGAACCCTGGCGAACCCAAACCCCCACGTCGGAGGCTGTTCCGCGTTTTCGACACTAACAGCCGTGACGAAAATAGCCAACGTCACGGGCGAATGGTTCACATCCTGTTCGTAGCGATGCCTGTGCTTCCCGTAATTGGCATCGCCGTTGCTTCCCCCTACACGGGCGAGTCGCTTCTGGCGTCCTGGACGGCAGCATTCACCGCCGGGATCGGGTGCCTGGTATGGAATTTCCCCGTCCACGAGCGCCGCATGGCCTGATCTAGCCGCCGGGGGAACGCGGACGCGTTCCCCCGGCGCACCACCGGCGATTGGTTCCCGACGAAACGGTTGTACCTGACCGCCGGTGTGACGCAATTCCATCACTCCTTTGGATGTGCCCCAGGGCCCATGCTGTTCACGAACAGGAGCCTCGCTCATGATCCCCACCAGCGTCCCGGAGCCTCAGTGCTATCACTGCGGTACCCCGATGCCCCCTCCCGGCGCCAAACGCGGCAGGCCAGCTGATTACTGCGGGCAGGCCTGTCGTCAGGCCGCCTACCGCGAGCGGCAGCGCCGACGCGGCAAGTCCGCGGAGACCGACAGCGACCCCGAGTCGCTGCCTGAACAGCCCCCGGAACAACTGCAGTTGCTCGAGCTGGCACAGGACACGCAGGAGGAATTACGTCACCTGCTCCGGCTGCTGTCGAATAGCCACCGTGCATCAGCGGCAGACATCCTCGAGCACTCCGTCAAAGTGCAGCGGCGCATGGATCTGATCACCGCCGGCGTCGTCCTGATGGCGCGCCGCCGCCGCATCCCGTGGGAGCCCCTCGGCAAGATCCTCAGTATCAGCCCGGAAACCGCCCGGCATGCCTACCATCCGCGCCTCGTGCAGCGCCGTCTGGACGACTACGCCCCCCACCTGGCACCGGCCCCGCCACAGGCGACCAGCCCGCCGGATCCGGACGAAGCCGAAGCCCTTCTCCCCACCCAGCAGCTCGACCAGCCTTCTCTGCGAACCACCAATCAGCTCTCTCCCATCCTGTCCAGGCTGCAGATCGCCAGCGGCATCCCACTGCGTCAGCTGGGCCTGCGCGTCCAGGTATCCGCGAGCTACCTCTCCCGTGTACTCAGCGGAGAGAAGTTCCCTACCTGGGAACTCACCGAGAAGATCGCACTCGTTGTCGGAGCGGACACTGACGCCGTACGAAGGGTCTGGCAAGACGAACGCAACCGCCACGGCATCCGCGCCCGCACGTCCCACCCGCAGCCTCCACCACCAGACCCCGGATCCGGCACATCGCTAGCCGCAGGGCTACGCACCCTCTACCAGCGCGCGGCCAGCCCCTCCGTGCACAGCGTCTCCGTAGCAACCGGGCATCTCATCAGCGCCGACGACGTCCGCCGGATCCTTCACGGTGAGACGGTGGGAAGTTGGGAAGAAGTCAGCGCTCTCATTCGCGCTCTGGACGGGGAGCCGTCGTTCTTCCAAGCGCACTGGCAAGAAGCGCACGAGTCATCCCCACCACCGCTGCCGGCCATCGCGGAAACCCCGACCAACCGCCTCAACCGTCTGCTGAGCGCCTTCGGCGACAGTCTCCACGACGCCCGCACTCTCGCACCGTCACCCACACTGTCCGTCCGGCGTCGCGCCCTGCGCCGTCGCATGGCAGCGCAGAACACTCGTCCCGCCCTCTAACGCACGCCAGGACGCCCAGCGGACGCCCGGTGACCCTGCCGCGTAACAGGGACGTGCCGCTTTCAGCTGGTGGGGGATGCGCGACGCGGGGGGTTCCGCGACCCGCACCTGCGCCCGAAGGACGTCGTGCACCACCAGGAGGAGAGCCCGGTGACCACCGAGCCCGAGCACACCGACCCCGCCCCCGTCCCCGACCTCACCATCCCGCTGTCCGCCGCCGACGCCCAGGCGCTGGGCGACGACGTCAGGCAGCTCGCCATGCGGCTCGGTGCCGTCCTGCACGGCCTCGCGCAGCTGCGCGCCGGCGGGGTAAGCACCGAGGACCTTGCGAACCATCCTGATGTCCACCGGTCTGATGAACCGGCTGGAGGGCATCCGGGACGCCGCCGTGCGTCAGCACGCCGCCCGCGGCGGCTCGTATGGCGCGCTGGCCAGCGCCATGGGCGTCACCCGAGCCACCGCCCAGTCCCGCCGCGACACCCTGCTGAAGAAGGACCCGAGCGAGATGGAGAAGTGGGCCACGAGCAGCAGCTGACCTCCGAGCAGCGGCGCCGTTCAGCAGACCGACGACAGGTCGCTGCACGGCGCCGCTGCGTTGCAGCACGCGGCCTGCTGCACGAGCAGCGCCCGGGTGCCGACCTCGCAGCGTCCGTGCACGGCTGCTCCGACGCGGCCCCAAGCAGCACTGCTCGCTGCCCGCGCGCTGCACCGTGCAGCGGGATGCAGCAGCGCCCCGGACCACCTGATGGTCCGGGGCGCTGCATGGGTGCTCGGGAGGCCCCTACGCCTCAACATACGCGACGATCGTGATCTGCCGAAGGGCCGTGACGTAGTAGATGACGCGGACCCCGTCGATGTCGTCGACATAGTCGCGCAGCAGAGTGTCGGGCACCGCCGTGCCCAGCTCGGGGTTGACGCTGATCGCGACGATCGCGCGGTCCAGGCGGTGCGTCTCGGTCGCCGTCAGCTTCGCCAGCTGGCTCAGCGCGGGCTCCACCAGGACGACCTGAGAGCGGCGCGGCCCGTGCTCAGGCGACACGGGGCTGCTCACCGGCGAGGCGCTCCAGGTGGGCGTCGCGGGCTTCCTCCCACAGCACGCCGGACTCCGCGGCCGGGTAGCCGTGCTCCGCGATGTCCTCGAGGACCGAGGCGAGGACATCGACCCGGGCACGCTGGTCGGCCGCGTAGGCGCGGACGGACGCGGCGGCGTTCTCATCGAGGGGCTGGCGGTCGGGGGCGGGCGCGGGGGCCGGCTGCTCGCTCATCCGGGGCTCCTGGGCTGTCATCTGGCGTGTGTCACCACGGTATCGCCGGGGCGGGGCGCTCCGGGACGGTACGGGCATAACCCCGCCCGGGTGACACAGATGACACAGCTGAACAGTGACACAGACGGTCCCGACGACCTGGGGAAACGATGGGTTGATGACACAGGTCGACTGTTCACCCCTGGCTGTTCAGGTGACTGACGCGACGGCGTGAGCGGAGTGCCCTCTGACACTGAACATGGATCGATTGCCAACCCATGCGGGCTCTCCGTTCATGATCGGCTGTCCGGGCCGCTGCGGGGCGATCATGGCCGGGCCGGGGAAGTTGCCCAGCCCGGGCTGATCGCGCCGCACAGCGGCGTCCAGGGTCGTTAGAGGGCGGGTTCTTCCGCGCCGGACATGTCGCGCAGACGGCTGTAGTGGAACTGGTGGGCCACGGTGACGGTGGCCGTCGGCCCGTTGCGGTGCTTGGCCACGATCAGGTCGGTCTCGCCGGACCGCTCGGACTCGGGCTCGTAGTAGTCCTCGCGGTGCAGCAGGATGATCGCGTCGGCGTCCTGCTCCAGGGCGCCGGAGTCCCTCAGGTCGCTCACCGCCGGCCGCTTGTCCTGCCGCTGCTCGGGCCCGCGGTTGAGCTGGGCCAGAGCGATGAGCACCGCTCCGGTGTCGGAGGCCAGGATCTTCAGTTCGCGGCTGATCTCGGTGACCCGCTCGTAGGGCGTCTGACGGGCGTTGCGCTGGTCGGTCTGCATCAGCTGGAGGTAGTCGACGACCACCAGCGGTGCGCGGCCGGTCTCGCGGACGATGGTCTTGATGCGAGAGCGGATCCGGGCGGGGCTGACGCGGGCGCTGTAGTCCATCCACAGCGGCAGGTCCTTCAGCTCCGGGGCGTACCGGTCGAGGCGGTCCCAGTCGTCCTGCGTCAGGCCGTCGACGCCGTCGCGGATGTGGTGGAACGCCACGCGGGCCCGGGCCGACAGGATGCGATTGCTGACTTCGGCCCGGCCCATTTCCAGGCTGTGCACGAGGGTCGGGGCTCCGGTGCGGGCGTTCGCGGTGGCCACGCCGAGCGCGAACGCGCTCTTGCCCATGGCCGGGCGGGCAGCGACCACGATCATCTGCCCCGGCATCAGCTTCATCAGGCTGTCCAGGTCGCTGAACCCGGTGACGGCGGCCGGCGGGAGGGACACGGCGAGGCTGTCCAGGTGCGCGTCCAGGTGGTCACCGAACCGGCCGAAGGTGTCGTCGTCGTCGTCCTGGTCGTCGGCGGCGAGGTACTCCAGCTCGGCCTGGTGGGCGGCGATCGTCTCCGGGACCGCCAGGGGGTCCGCCTGCCGGGCGCCCTGCATCCCGCGCACCAGCGCCTGCTGGTAGCGGCGGACCTGGGCATAGCCGTGCACGAGGTCGGCGTAGTGGCTGGCCTCTACGGAGGAGCAGGCTTCGCTTGCGAGCCGGGACAGGCCCACCACGCCGCCCACGCGCTCAAGGTCGCCGGTGCTGCGCAGCTGCGCCTCGACGGCCGGCACGCCGGTGGGGCGGCTGGCGCCGTGCAACCGCTGCACGGCCGACCACACCAGCTCGTGCGCGGGCTCGTGCCAGTCGCCCTCGCGCACGACGCGGGCCACGTCGGCCACCGGGTCGTACGAGGGGGTGGCCATCAGGCAGGCACCGAGCGTGCGGCGCTCCGCGTCCACGGACACGGCCTGCTCCTGGTCCCGGTCCTGGGTCTGTGTGGTCACTTGGCCGCCTCCACTTCGCTGAGGGTGACGCCTGGATGGGTGCAGCGGAGCTGAGGGCCGCTGTCGTCGTCGTCCAGGAGCCAGCCGTACTCGTCGCAGGCGGGGCAGGCCGCGATGAGGGCACGCGCCGCAGACCGCGGACCGCTGCTCGCCGCGGAGGTGTTCTGGGGCCGGGGCCGCACGAGTGTGTAGCGGCGCAGGTCCTCCACCCAGCCGGGCAGGCACTTGACCCACGCCTTGGCGCCGTCGGTGTTCTTCAGCACCTCGGCTTCCAGCAGGCGCCGGTAGTCGTCATCAGCCCCGACCAGGGACGGCCAGCCCTGCCTGCGCATCGTGCGCAGCAGCTTGGGCGCGCACCGGCGAGCCGTCGCCGCGCCTGCCTGCCAGCGCTGCATCTGCTGGAGGAAGTCCTCAGCCCCGGTGATCTCCTCCGGGGAAAACTCGGTCTCCTCCTCCCGCTGTGACGGTAGCGACCCCGTGGAGCCAGTGAGGGGGTTGGGGGAGGAGGTATCCACCTCCTCCGGGGGGTGTGGGGGGTACGGAGCGGATCGCGGGTTTTCCGCATTCCGGCTCTGACCAGGCGAAACGCGGGTTTCCGGATCGCGGGTTTTCCGCGATCCGGCTCCGGACTGCGGGTTTTCCGCATTCCGGCTCTGACCAGGCGAAACGCGGGTTTCCCGCGATCCGGAGGGCTGGGAATCGCGGATTTCCCGCACGTCGGTGCTGACCTGCTGTGATGCCGCGATGCCGAGATCCACGTACTGCTCGTTGTTCGCCGGGTTCCGGTAGACCCGGGTCACCCAGGTCGGGCGCTGCGTGGCTTCGTCGTAGACCGAGACGCGGGCAAGGTGGCCGGCTTTCGTCAGCCGCGCCGCGATGGCGTTGTACCGGTCCTTGCCCATCTTCCAGCCCTGGGCCTGGAGGTCCCGTCGGATGGCTTCCATGGTCGACGGCAGGCGAGGATCGCGGAGCAGCAGCTCCGTCAGAACACCGATGTCCTCAGGCTGGAGGCCGGGCGTGCGCACCAGCTCGCGGCGCAGCACAACCTCCTCAGGCGGCTCCCAGCCGCGTTCGAGGTAGCTCGCCCCGAAGTCGTCGGGCGACGGTGGACGGTGTGGGCTGTGCACGGGGCATCTCCCCAGGTAGGGGAGCCGTGACCAGCAGATGTGACCTAGCCGAGCCCCGGAGTAGTGGCGTTGCGCTATCTCTTGCGCATACTCTGGGTATAGGTGACCCACGCGGGCCTACGGGCCCACGGGCATCACCCCGGCGAGGTCACCTCACCGGACACGACTCAAAGCTTTGGTAGGGCGAGAGTCGGACTTGGAAGCGGCTCCTGTTGTGGCGACGGGGGCCGCTTCGCATTTACGGGGGGCGGATAGGCATAAGGTTCCTCATCCTGCTTGCTGCGTCGGCTCGAGCGGCTTGGCGGCCTCTGGATGCTTCGCTGCCCACCCGTTCAGCAAACGGGCGTAGGCCTCAAGATGCCGCCGACGAGGCTTCGCCTGGCCGGTCTCCCAGCGGTGGAACGCGACCCGCGTCACGCCGAAGACTTCTGCAACTTCGTCCTGCGTCAGACCATCGGCTTTCCGAAGACGCGCACGGACGTCCGGCGGCGGCATGATGTCTGGCCGCGCGAGTAGAGCGTCGACTGCATCAAGTAGCTCAGACACTGCTCCCCCTCTCCTCACGTGATCCAGAACTATACATAACTCTCCACCTGAAACGGTCGAGTTGGGCCGCGTGTCGTTGGCAGACATGGCGCTCTGCAGGGCTCCAATGGCGAGTTCGGGCTAAGGTCGTCGGTATGGCCTTCGCCCTCTTCGACCTGGACAACACATTGGTCGACCGGCAGTCGGCGTACGAAGATGCCGTGACCACTCTGTGCCGTAGGCGGGCGTTCGGGCGAGAGATTGAGCAGTGGCTCCTCACCGAGCTGGCGGACCGCGCGAATCTCGTCGACTTCACGCGGCTTCAGAGAGCCTTTGGCCTGGGTGTCTCCGCAGACGCGCTTTGGCAGGAGTACGTCGGCCTGGTGGCATCTGCTGTCGCCTGCCGGCCAGGCGTCATCGAAGGGCTGAAGCAACTGCGCGCAGCATCCTGGACGGTTGGCATCGTCACCAACGGTGCTTCCGATATTCAACGGGCCAAGCTCGCTGGAACCGGTCTCGCCACCCTGGTCGACGGCGTTGCTGTCTCCGGTGACCTGGAGATCCGCAAGCCGGACCGGCGCCTGTTCGAACTCGCGGCGTCCCGCTGCGGTGTGAACCTCGCGGGTGGTGGCTGGATGATTGGCGACAACCCGGCCGGGGACATCGGCGGCGGTCACTACGTCGGCCTGCGAACCATCTGGCTGCGTGGTCGGCCCTGGCCGGACGGCACCCCTAGGGCGCTCCACGTCGTGGACGACGTCACAGATGCCATCGCCATATTGCTCACCGAGAGTTCGGAGTAACACCGTGGACCAGCCGACCGTGGGCATCCTCCACCCCGGCAGCATGGGCGCAGCCGTGGCCGCCTGCGCCGCGACCAACGCGGCAGAGGTCCTGTGGTGCGCAGCCGGGCGCAGCGCCGCATCCACGGCGCGCGCCGCCCAGTTCGGCCTGACGCCCGCGGCCACGCTCGCCGACCTGCTGCAACGCTGCGACATCGTCCTCAGCCTCTGCCCGCCCGCCGCCGCTGAGGACTTGGCCGCTGACGTTGCCGCGCACCGCTTCGCCGGGGTGTACGTAGAGGCCAACGCCATCGCGCCCATGCGAGTGCAGCGGATCGCCGCACTACTCCCGGACGCCACCGTCGTAGACGGTGGCGTCGTCGGATCCCCGCCGGTCGGTGGCAAGACGCCGACCCTGTACTTGTCCGGGCCTGCTGACGCGACAGCCCGCATCGAGGCACTGTTCGCGGACACCTCCGTCCAGGCAGCGGTGCTGGGCACGGAGGTGGGGAAGGCGTCCGCGTTGAAGTTGTCGTACGCCTCGTTCCAGAAGGCGAGCAGGGTGCTGGTGGCGCTCGCGGTCGGCATGGCACGCGAGCACGGCGTTGACCAGGAGCTCATCAAGGTCGCCTCCCGACGCACCGACTCGTACCTGTCCGAGCCGCAGTACGTCGCCAAGACCGCAGCCCGCGCTTGGCGCTGGGGCCCTGAGCTGGAGGAAGCCGCCGACGCACTCACGGCCGCCGGCCTCCCGCCGGAGATGCTGCGCGCGGCCGCGGCCACGCTGGCACGGTGGAACGACGCCAAGGACAGCGAGCTCACGCTCACCGACGCCCTGGACCGACTCGCCCAGCCGTAGCCCGCGCTCATGCCGTCGCCGCTCCCGCTCGCTGCACCAGCAGCTGGTCGATGAGCCGCGCCGCGTCCTGCGGAGCCGACGCCGTGGTGTCCACAGTCAGGTCCCAGACCATGCCCGGGTGCGCGTCCAGGTCCTCGCGGGTCGCGTCCCACGCCACCAGGCGCGCCGCGGTGTCGCTGTCGCCGCGCCCCACCGACCGCTGCTCGGTCACCTCGCGCGGGCACCACAGCAGCACCACCGACCATTCGGCCGGGTAGCCGTCGATCATGGCTCGGATGCCATCGACCTGCCCGAGGTGCACCACGGGCACCCCGGCCTCGAACGCTGCGTCCAGGCCGGGCGCGTCGATTACATACGTGTTGCCGTACCGGGCGTTCGCGTAGACGACGTCGCCCGCGGTCTCCAGCTCGCGCAGCTGCTCCGCCGTGCCCATCCGGTAGCCAGCCGACTTGCCGGTCCCGACCTTGAGTCGCGCGAACTGCGCGTACCTGGAGTCGAGGTCGCTGAGCGCGGTGGTGACGGTGTCCTTGCCCGAGGCCGGCGGGCCGTAGAGGATCACGCCCTGTTGCTCCGTCATGCGTACATCGCCCCCATCGCTTGCCGGGCCTGGTCCGCGAGCGTCACCGCGTTGCCCAGCCGGTTGTCGACGACCAGGTGCGGTACCGCCGGACGTAGGTCCAGGTCGATCGTGGCCATGTACTCGTCCCACCGTGCGAGCTTCCAGGCGTCCCGGGCTGCCGAGCGGAAACCGATGTATTCGCGCATGGATTCTTCATCGCACTGCACCCAGACCGGGAAGACGTCGACGCCCATGGCCGCCGCGCGGTTGGCCAAGCGCTGCATCCAGGCCGGATCGGTCATCTCCGCGATGAACGGAGCGGAGAGCACGGTGCTGATTCCGCACTTGATGTTCGCCATGGCGGACTGCATGAGGCAGTCATACTCCACTGACCGAACATGCTCCCTGTAGAGCTCGGTGTGGCGGTCGTTTGGATCGCCGCCCAACGCGACCAGTAGCCGTTCCACCAACGGCCGGGTGAGCGGGTCCTTATCGAGCAGCGGCCAGCCTGTGAGCTGGACGAAGAACCTCGCCAGCTCGGTCTTGCCGCTCCCGGCGTACCCACCGACCAGGATCAGGACGGGGCGGTGTGGGTCGCCTCCTGTGTGCCTCCGCTTCCAGGCGTCGATGATGCGCTGCTGGAGAGCAAAGTGCCCGGCGTCTTCGCTGCCGGGCGAAATGCGGTGGATGGCCCGTTCGACGGCCAAGACGTGCGCGCCGTTGAGGCGGTCGTCCATCGGCGTGAGTTTGAACGAGGTCTCCTCACCGGGCAGAGCGGTTCGGAACCCCAAATCCGGCTCGGTTGCTCGGTAGAGGAGGCAGTAGGCGCGCCGGTAATGCGGGCCCGGATAGACCTCCCCTTGCTCGTGCTGCCACAACGTCTGGGGATTCGCGGCTGGGATGCCCTTGAGCTTGGCTTGTTCAGCAACTTCTCGGAGTCGCTCGCCGGCCTTCTCCAGAGTCAGGCCGTGAGCTTCCCGTTGCTCGCGCAGGCGGTCCGGCCGCCACCCTGCTCGATGCTTCCCCACCCTGGTTCCCTCGGTCGTCGCCATGGCCGTGAGCCTAGGCCGCAGCAGTCAATTCCCATGTGTACGCGGATGTTGAGAACCCGTGAATGCCGATGCGCACGAGCTTCGACAGAGCGCTGTGATGTTGCTATCTGCTCGTGGCTAGTGAGATGGCCCTCACACCACGACCAGCCGGGAGAGGTTCGCGATGGGGCGCTCACGCATCGAACTTGTACTCCAGGACGTAGGCCGCGCTGTCCATCGTCATCTCGTTCACTTCGACGGCTCGGAGCTCAGCGTCGAAGGCCGTCCGGCACACCTTGATAACCGGACGCTCCAGCGGCATTCCCAGCCCTTCGGCCTCTTCTGCTACGGGGAGCCTGCAGCGGATCTCTTCGCGGAAGTGCGCAGGTGCGTGACCGATCTCAGCGAGTCTCGCGTACGCGCCGCCCTCTCCAGTGTCGACTCGCATGATTGCTGTGCCGTCCACCAGGTCCAGGGGAAGGTACGACGTCGCGAGCATGACCGGCCTGTCGTCCAGGACGAAGCGGCGGGACCGCGTGCAGACGCGATCGTTCTCTTCTACTTCCAACATCCGCGCTACGTGCGCTGGTGCTGCAACGGTGTCAACTCGAACGTCGATGGTGACGGGACGTTCTTCATCAGCGGACCAGATGGACCTTCCTGTACCCCACTGCTCGCGTGCGAGGCGCTGAATGCCATGACGCCGGATGGGTCGGAACTCGATGACACGGGCCCCTGCGCCCTTCTTTGTCTCTACCAGTCCCTCGATGCGGAGGATCTTGAGTGCTTGGCGAGCGGTGAGCACCGCAACGTCGTACTGCGCCGCAAGAGCGCTCTCCCCTGGCAGGCGGTCCCCGGGACCGTACGCGCCAGATTCGATCGCCTCCTTCAGAGCGTCGGCGATTCGCTGGTACTTCGGCCTCTGCGGCCCCGTGTCACTCGCCATGCCTCTCCCTACCTCGTTAGCGATCCTAGGGCCGCTAGCTATCGAGCCGCCGGAAGGGGCCACCTCGACTTTTCTCTAGATCTCGCGCGGCGAGCGTACCTCGTTAGTGTGACTACTTGACATCGTTAACGAGGTCGCGTTCACTGTGGATTGTACCTCGTTAACGAGGTCGTCCGTCGCAAGACCGCAGTAGTCGTCCGGCCCTTCGGGGGTCGGCCGGGGTAAGTCCTCGGAGTCACCCAGGACGCGAGAGCACCATCGAACTCCCCCGGAGCCTGACGGCACGACAACCGCGTGCACGTCGCAGCGCTGTGCGCTGTCTGTCCTACGGGACGCCGGCCTCGTGCCGTGCGGCCCGGAGGGCAGAGAGAGCATCGCGACGCGCCCCCTGCCACTCCGCCCGTGAGGAGTCCAGATGTCTTCCACCCTTGAGCGCACCGCCCGCCCCCGCCGGAGCCGGACCCGCTCCCGCACCGTCAACGCCCGCCCGGCGCTGCCCCTCTCCACCCTCAAGGCCCACCAGTACGACCTGCGCCCCGCCTGCGCGTCGCTGGTCTGCCCCGACTGCAAGACGTGGGTGCCCATCACCGGCCTCCAAACCAAGAAGCCCAAGGTGGTGCCGCACGACACCGGCCGCGCGGGCAAGGACGCCGCCGTCCGCTGCCGACTGGGCAGCAACCGCCTAGTCACCGTCGACGTGACGGTCAGGACGTGGCAGGAGCGCCTGGAGGACGGCCACGCGGAGACCGGCCACCGCCGCAAGACCACCGTGCGGCGCAAACCGAAGACCGCGGTCGCTCCGGCCGTCAGCCAGATCGCCACGCAGAAGCAGGCGCCGGCGGATGACGAGCCCGGTGTCGGTCAGCCCTTGTGGCTGCTGCGCGAGATGAAGTGGGCGTCGACCGAGTCCGCGGTCCGCGACGCCGACACCCGCCGCGCGCAGATGCCCGCCGGTGACGCGCCGCTGGGCGCGCCGCCGGTCCCGCAGACGACGCTGCACCCCGAACGCCGCGCGAGCTGACTGGCCTAGCCGGGGCTGTGGCTCGCTGACTCCAAGGCCTGACGCAGCTTGCGCTGCCCGTCGTACACAGCCCCCGTCCTCGAGGCCGGGCCGGTGGCCGGCGGAGTGCGCAGGATGCACTGCCCGCCATTCGCCATGGCGTCCCTGCTCGGGACGTCGGCGGACTCGATGCGACGACCCCCCAGGGATGCCGCCCTGGGGGGTCTGTCGCAGGTCACCCTTCGTGAGAGGACGAACCCACCACATGCTCAGCATTTCATCATCCCCAGCAGCCTTAAGTGGCCGGCCTCCACTGCCGACCCGCCCGCAGCCGCACGAGCGTGACGGCCGCCAGCCGCAGCCCGGCGGCGGCCAGCCGCACCCGCGCATCGCGCACGACGACAGCGTCGCCCGTGAGCTGCTCACCGCGCTGTACGACGACTACGCGCCGCTGGTCCTCCGCACCGCGGCCCGGGCCCTGCGTCCCGACGACCGAGACCTGGTCGACGACCTCGCTCAGGACGTCTGGCTCGACACCTGGCGCCATCTGCTACGCGGCAACGAGTTGCGCCGCCCGGCGGGATGGCTCGCCACCCGCACCCGCCGCCGCGCCATCGACCACTACCGGCTCGCACATGTCCGGCGCGAGCGGGCCACCGACTACAGCGACGACGTCACCCTGCACCGCATCGCCCGGATGATCGGAGACGCAGCATGACCGCCCCCATCACGTTCATCGCTCTGCCGACCACCGCGGACGAGATCGGCCCGCGTCTGCCCGGCGCCATCTACGCCAACGTCGACGGCCGCTTCGAGGTGCTGGCGCTCATCACCAAGCCGGACGACGCAGCCAAGCTGCTCCGCCGCCGCGCCGCCCGCTGGGCGGTCATCGTCCGCGACACCCTGCGCCCCGACGGCGAGCCCTTCGCGGTCGGCTCGGTGTGGACGACGTCCGACTATTTGGTCCGGCCCGGCCGCACCGTGTACGCCCCGGCTGCCTGACGACCGCCACGGTCCGGCTCCCACCCCACCAGAGCATCAGGGGGTGGGAGACGGGCCGTGGCTGGCCGTCCGGCCAGTCACAAGGGCGACAGCCCCGGAGCTTGGACCCTCCGGGGCTGTCCGGTCAAAACGGATTCGGAGATCCCTATGACCACAGCGATCATGACATGCCCCGCAGCCCGTACAACAGTGACCGCGATCACCCCGGAGTACTGGTGCGGCCCGTGCGGCGCCTTCCACGCCGGGCCCTGCGCTTCGGTCGCGTACCGGCAGCTCGGTGACCTCCTGGCGCGCATGGTGCGCGAGGCCGACCGCCGCGTCACGACCGAGCGTCGGGCGCGGCGCACGCTTCAGGAGATGCTGCCCGGCTACGAGCGGCAGCCGGTGCTCACCCTGCACCGCCCGGTGATGGCCGACGACTCCTGCCCCCTGTGCCACCGGTGGCAGTGCGACCCGAGCAACTGCCCGCCCGGGGTGGCGCCCGCGCCGGCCCCGGCCACCGCGTCCGGCCAGTGGCAGTGCGACAAATGCGGCGGCTGGTTCGGCGTCGCCGGGGCACCGGCCGGTCCGGTCACCGCCTGGACGTGCAGCGCCTGCCAGAACAACAACCCCTGATGCCGCACCTCATACAGGCGGCCCGGGCAGCGCAGCACCGCGCCGCCCGGGCCGCCGCCAGCATCGGCACCGGCCACCCCCTTACCCGCCTGCTGCTCGCCGCCGCCGCGGTGGCCGCGACAGCAGCGTGGGAGGCAGGACACCGCGTCGCCGACCTCCACCCGCCCCGCCGGCACAACGAAAGACGAGCACGTGCCTGACGACCTGTACCAGCGCTACCAGGCAGCCGCCCGCGCCCACCAGGAGCACACCACCGGCTGCCCCCGCTGCACCGACCGCGCCCGCTGCCCCGAAGGCGCGCGGCTGTGGTCCACCTTCGAGCGGTTGCAGGACGCCTACCTGCAACGCCAGCGCACCCGCTGAACCACTGCCCCAATCGACATCGCCACCTCTGTCGGTTGCCTCCCTCGCCCGTCCCGGCCCCCCTGGCGGCCGGTACGGGCGAGGTGAGGGGAGCCGCACAGCCCAGGCACCGCCGTTTCGGATCCACCGGCCGCCGTTTCGGGAACGCCTCGCCGCGTTTCGGGAGCGGCGGCCGTCGTTTCGCGCCCACCCCGACCGCCCTCTTTGGAGGCCCCCTGTGACGATCACCGACACGCCGCAGAGCGCGCCGCCCGGCACCCCCGTTTCGCTCCCACCGCCCGCCGTTTCGGACCCGGCCGGGACTGTTTCGGCAGCGGCGGGCAGCGATTCGCGGACACCGAAGCGGAACGCGATCACGCCCGAGCGCGACCGCCTGATGACGGCCCTGTCCCTCGCCGCCGCGATCGGCGGCACGCTGGTCGGGATCATCGGCTTCGCGATGTCCTACAGCACCCTCGCCAAGGTCGCCCTGGCCTGGGGATTCAGCGAGCGCCTGGCGCCGTGGTTCCCGGTCGGCGTGGATGCGTCGATCATCGCGTTCCTCGCGCTGGACCTGTA